>JAQXIX010000024.1 GCA_029008005.1 Bacillota bacterium
CTTTTGTCTTATTGTCATTTACGTGATAAACCGTCGCAGAATCTCCGTCAACAGCTGCATTCTTGATTGTCACGTTAACAGCACCTTCCGGCTGAATTTCGCGACCTTCGGCATTTATGATTGTGATGTCATAAGCTGCCAGCTCATCGATGTTTTTTTCGATTGCCTCTACCGCATCTCTTACCTCTGAAGCGTTAACCTTCTCTACTTTGACATTTGCGCCGTCAGGAAGAACTCCCGCTGCTGCTTTAACTGTTATAACAGCACCGTCCTTTGCCTTGGCTGTAAGCGTCTGCGTCTTCTTCTCGTCTGCATTCGCTTTCATATCAACGTCTTCCGTAGAGCCTGCCTCTCCCTTTACTGCCGTTCCATCACTTTCAGTTACATCCTTCTGTACCTGCGTAGCGCCTGCCGCTCCTTCTTCTGCAAACACGAACATTGATGGATTCGTACTTGTAAGAACCATTATCAGCGACATTACGAACACTAATATTCTGCTTTTCCTACCACGATTCAACATATTCTCTCTCCCTAAAAAAAATTAATAAAAAAGGCTACACTAAATACAGTGCAGCCAGTCAATCATTCCTAAATCCTCAATCGCGAGGAATCAAGTTTAGACACTTGGGCTTTGCGTCCCCATCTTTCGAAGGGTTTGCCAAAATAAATTGTTTAATTAACCAGTTGTAGTATTATAACATTTCCCGACCATCATTTGAAGTCTTTTTAGAAAACGTATAATTATTCATCCCTAATTCCATATCGACCCGTATACTCTCTTCAATCTGGCGAGCTGCGAATCCGTCAATCTGCTTAATGCCGTTTCTACAGCTTTGTAAGTCAACGGTCTCTCTGCCTTCAACTTATCCTTTTCCAGAACATAGTTTCTGTATGATTCAGCGAAATACTCTGACGAATTTTTCAGAACATATGAGCTGTTTCTTCCATTGTACAGGCTCTTCTCGGCCTTATACACTTCCACGAATGCTGAGCTCACATCGTAATTACTCGATGCGAATGCCAGGAAATGTCCCAGCTCATGATATACATTATCGTCATTGTTTCTAAGTATTATTTGTCGCGTCTTCGAATCAAACACTCCGGTGTACTGATATTTCGCATCGACGCTAAACTGAAATCCCAGCGTATCAAAGGCATCAAGCAGCACACTGTCTGCTTTAGGCGCAGCGGTTTTTATTGCCGAAACTCCCTCAGGAAGAGCAGGTGCTGTTTCATTGGAAGGCACATCTGCCGATTGCTCCGGTTCAGACTGCTGCGGCTGTTGTTCAGGCTGAGTTTCTGCGGCAGGCTGCTCCGGCTGCCCCTCGGTCTCTGCTTTCGGCTGTTCGGGTTCTTCCTCCGGCTGCTGTTCCGGTTGTGTCTCAATCTGACCAGACTGCTCAGGCTGAATCTCTCCGGCAGGCTGTTCTGCAGTCTGATCCGGCTGTCCCTCTGTTTCCGGAGTTTCCGAAGTTGCCGGCTGCTGCTCAAGCTGCTCTTCGGCAGGTTGAACATTCGCCTGCTGTCCCGGATTTACGGCTCCGGTTTTTTCCGTTTCTGCGCTGCTGAGCTCCGTCTCCGTGGATTTCGCGGCATATGTCGTCGTAATTACCGTCGTAGTTACCGTCGTGGTTACTTTTTTCTTCTTGCTTCTTTTCTTATATTTCTCTTTCGTCTCCGTTTTTACTGTGGTTTTCGTCTCAACCATATTACTTCCGTTCTCTTTAACAGTCGTTTTCGTTGATACTTTATCCTTAAGCCTCTTCGTATAAGTCTTCTTCGCTTTCTTCTTGAGCTTCACTGTTTTCGTGCTGCTCTTCTTAGTCGTTTTAACTTTCTGATCGGCCAGAGGCGTTTCCGAATCGGAAATCCGGACATTTTCAAATGAATCCGTAAAGCTCGTAAGGCCTCGCTGCAGCTCATCGCTATACAAGCTGCCGCTTACTCCCACTGCAAAAGCCGTCACCAGGACAACTGCTCCTGCCAGCGTAAGTCTTATCTTTGAAATTTTACTGCTGCCGTTATTCATTCCGAAAATTCCTTTCACAAAACCGTCTCTTCCTCTATTCCCCTTCTAATAATAAAGAGCCCTCGAAAAGTCAAAAGGGCTCATATTTCCGCCTGGTTTCTACATTATTTTATCTTTTTTTAATAGAGCATTTCACGACTCTGTCCCTGCCCGGAAGATCCTTCAGGACTTCCGCCGGACCGAAAACTCCGCTGTCTTTAAGCATTTTTCTCAAAACCTCTCCCTGGTCGTATCCGATCTCCATTAAAAGATATCCCTCAGGCTTCAAGTGACGCTCTGCCTCTGCAATTATCGTACGATAATAATTAAGCCCGTCGCGTCCTCCGTCAAGAGCCATCATAGGCTCATGATCCTTAACTTCTTCCTGAAGCATGGCAATCATATTCGTTCTGATATAAGGCGGATTAGTTACAATCATGTCGAACTTCTTATCTCCGACCGGTTCGAACATGTCTCCCTGAAGAAATTTAGCGTTTACTCTTAATGACTTTGCATTTTCTTCCGCAACCTTAAGGGCCGCCTCACTTAAATCCGTAAGTGTGACCTCGGCGTTGTCGCATATTTTCGCCAGAGAAAGACCGATTGCTCCGCTTCCGCAGCAGAGATCCAGCACGCTCCACTCCCGGTTTCCCCGAATGCGTCTGAAAAATGTAGGAGCCTCCCGACGTACCTGTCGTATTACGGAAGCCGCTTCACTAACGAGAATTTCAGTGTCCTGACGGGGCACGAGAACATCCGGCGTAACCTTGAACCTGTATCCCATGAACTCCTGCACACCTGTTATATGCTGCAGCGGAATCCTCTCCGCCCTTCTGGCAATAAGGTCCATATATTGGTTTTCTGTATCTGTATCAACATCCTCATCAGCGCGAAGGAATATACCTACCCTGTCGTATCCGGTCATGAAGCAGTACAGCTCTTCTGCATCCAGCTTAGCATCCATGCAGCCCGCTCTGGACAGACGGTACTCCCCTTCCTTTATGAGAATTCGTGTTTTCAAATTAATTCATCTCCTTGTCAGCTTTTATCGTTCCTAACTCCCAGACATGCGGATACTCGAACTGCATTTCCGGTCTGCTGCTAATTGTATATTTTCTCGGCGGCGTATCGTCGCATGTGGCATTTACCGCAGCAATGGCAACTTCCAGCATGCTGTCATCCGGCTCTTTCGTTGTTATTTTCTGTAAAAGCAGGCCGGGAGTACTCAGTATTCTGACTACCCGGTTATCGCTTCGCCCGGCCCACTTGAGAAGTTCGTAGGAAATCCCCGCAATCACAGGCAAAAGCAAAAGCCTGGATACAATCCTCAGCCACAGGCTCGGCCACCCGAGCATAAAGTGAAGAGCAAAAGCAATAATAAACACAAACATCAGAAAGCTTGTGCCGCACCTCGGGTGAAGAGTCGGAAAGCTTCTGCAGTTTTCCGGCGTCAGCTCCAACCCGTTTTCGAAAGCGTGGATTGTTTTGTGCTCCGCTCCGTGATACTGAAAAACCCTCTTGATATCAGGCATAAAAGAAATCAGCCACACATACACGACAAACAACCCTATGCGCACTATTCCCTCTGCGAAGTTAAGCCAGAACACACTGTCTGTAAAAAACTTCATCAGGCTTACAGCACCTGTCGGAAGGATTATAAAAACACCTACCGTAAATGCCAGAGCAATGACTACCGAGACTGCAATCATTAAATTCCAGAGCTTTTTCGCTCCGAATTTATCCTCAAACCATTGTTCAAACCGACCTTTCTCATATTCCTCCCCTTCATCTTCTCCCAGTATTTCGGCTGAGTCCATCAACGTCCCCATGCCGTAAACGAGAGAGTCAATGAAAGCTACCACTCCTCTGAGAATAGGAATTTTCATCCACTTGCCGTAAGTCTTGGTTTTTTTCGTTTCTATTTCAATGTCGCCGTTGGAGAGTCTGACCGCCAGCGCCGTCTTCCTCTCGCCTTTCATCATTATTCCTTCCATAACGGCCTGTCCGCCCATTTTCGTCGGGCAGGCATCACGGATAAAAATCTTCTTGTAATCCATTCCCTTTTACCTTATCAGAATCTTGTTTTCTGTATTATCTCGATAAACGCATTGTTATCTCTTGTTGTTGCCAGCGTGTCGAGAATCATTTCGGTAACATCCTGAATATCTCTGCTTCCCAGAGCTCTTCTTATTGTCCATATAGCCTGAAGCTCATGCTGATTCATCAGCAGATCTTCCCGTCTGGTTCCGGATCTGTTTATGTCTATAGCAGGGAAAATCCTCTTTTCGCTCAGCTTCCTGTCTAAGTGAAGCTCCATGTTTCCTGTTCCCTTGAATTCCTCGTAAATCAGATCGTCCATACGGCTTCCTGTCTCCACAAGAGCCGTTGCCATTATTGTAATGCTGCCGCCTTCTTCAATATTTCGGGCGGCCCCGAAGAACTTCTTCGGTTTATGCAGTGCTCCCGGATCAAACCCTCCGCTGAGAGTCTTTCCCGATGACGGCACAACCAGATTGTATGCTCTCGCAAGCCTCGTAATACTGTCAAGAAAAATAACAACATCCTTGCCCTGTTCAGCCAGCCGCTGGGCTCTTGCCAGAACCATTTCCGCCACCTTCACATGGTGCTGCGGCATTTCGTCAAACGTAGAGTAGATTACTTCGCTCTTTTCGTTCAGGAGACTGCGTTTGAAATCCGTAACCTCCTCCGGTCTTTCATCAACCAGCAGTACAATAAGCTCAACATCAGGATAATTCCTTTCAACAGCGTTGGCCATCTTCTTGAGAAGAACTGTTTTTCCTGCCTTCGGAGGTGCAACAATCAGCCCTCTCTGGCCTTTGCCTATGGGAGCAATCAAATCAATCAGTCTCAGAGACAAGTCTCGTCTGTCCTCCAGAACAAACTTCTCATCGGGAAAAATAGGTGTGAGGCTGTCGAAATCCGGTCGCCTTATTGCCGCTCCCGGTTCCTCACCGTTTACCGATACAACATAAAGCAGCGCACCGAAACGTGCCGTTCCCTTCGGCGGCCTGCAAATCCCCTTAACCTTATCTCCTGTTTTCAGATTAAACCTTCTCACCTGTGTCTGCGAAACATAGATATCCTTGTCGCTCGTAAGGAAATTGTTAAACCTGAGAAAACCGAAGCCTTCGTCGGACATATCGAGTATGCCCTCTGCTTCATACCGGTCATCTTTATCCGGAGTTACCACGGCCGGCTTCTGTTCTTCTGCCTCTGCTTCGGACTTTTCGTTTTTCATAAGCGTGAGCGCCTCAAGAAGCTCACTTTTCTTCATTTTCTCATATCCGGGCACCTTAAATGAACCGGCGATTTCTCTGAGTTCAGCTACCTTTTTTGATTTAAGAGCAGCTTCGTCTATAGTTTTACACATGTGGGGGTCCTTTCTGAAACTATGTTTATGATTAGAATTGTATAGATGGGCTTACAACATTATACATCACGAGAGGGATTTCAGAAACCCCTGAATGCACATGGCGAACCTGTAATACACTTGCCGCACACCTGGCTTCCCTCTGCTCCGTATGAATTCCCGAAGCTTTTGTGTATTGCCGCATTCTCTGTACAGAGAGCAAAGCACTTCTTTCTGTCATAGCCGGAAGGCAGAATCGCCCCGGCAGGACAGTTTTTCATACAGATACCGCAACCTCCCGACTTTTTGTAAAGGCAGAATTCCTCTGTTCTCGGGCGGCCGTATTCATACGGCTTGTCGGTTACTACAGAGCTGTACCTGCCGCAGCAGCCCTTTTCGGTAATAAGCATATTGTTCATTCCGAAGGTTCCAAGCCCTGCTGCATACGCAATATGTCTCTGGGACCAGTCGCTTATCAGCTTCTCTCTGTCAAAGGACGTCGCCCGTGCAGAGGTGGCTCCTTTATACCCCTCCTCTGCCAGCTTCAGGCATATCCTTTCATTCAGTTCGCTAAAAAGGGCATTGAGTTCTTCATATGCTCTTGCCCAGCGAGGAGATGCCATCGTCCCCTCTACATTGGATTTCGCCAGATCCGGGGTGAAAGGGACATAATAACATATTACGGATTTTGCTTCGCTCATAACATCAGAAGGCATCAGATGTTCTCCGCTTACGAGTTCCTTTAATCCACGAATATACGGATGCTCCGCATCAGCAAAAGCCACAATCGGTTCTCCGAAGGTTGTGGCTGTTTCTTCGCGGGATTCAAATTCTCTCACAAAAGCTCTGATGAATTTCTCCATTATTCGTACTCCTTCATTGCCTCTGCTACTGAGTCTTCACATTCTCTCATGGCAATCAGAGTGTCCTCGAGAAGCTTATTAAGCTCCCAGCCGATCATCTCGGCACCCCGTTCGATAACCTCTCTCGAACATCCTGCAGCGAAGCCTTTGCTCTTATATTTCTTTCTGAGTGATTTAAGTTCCATATCCTTCGTGCTCTTCGAAGGACGCATAAGTGCCGCAGCGCCTATTATTCCTGTAAGTTCGTCTGTCGCGAAAAGGATTTTTTCCATCATGTGCTCAGGTTTGGCGATAGTCTCCGTAAGACCGTATCCGTGACTGCAGACAGAATGAATAATATCCTCCGAAACACCTCCTTCACGAAGGAGTTCGGGTGCTTTAATACAGTGTTCTTCAGGATATTCCTCGAAGTCAATGTCATGAAGAAGGCCAACAAGGCCCCAGTATTCTTCGTCTTCCTCGAACCCTTCCTTTCTGGCGAAGTATCTCATTACTCCCTCAACAGTCAATGCGTGCTGAATGTGAAAAGGCTCCTTATTATGTTTTTTGAGAAGCTCCAGGGCTTTGTCTCTCGTAATTTCACTCATGTTTCCTACCTCTTTTCCTCTTGTCTCATGTTTCCATACAATTATATAGCACCATAAAAGGGACTGCAATACCGGTCGCATAATACCGGCTCACAGTCCCCTAAAGTCAGTTTGTTCTAGTCAGCTGCAGAAACAGTCAGCTGCTGCTTCTACTGCTCTTATTTGCTGTAATCGAAGAATCCGATGCCTGTCTTTCTTCCCAGTTTGTTTGCTCTTACCATCTTTCTGAGAAGCGGATGAGGTCTGTACTTAGTGTCGCCGTATTCGCTGTACAGAGTTTCCATAATTGCCAGGCATACATCCAGTCCGATAAGGTCGCCGAGTGCGAGAGGTCCCATTGGGTGGTTAGCACCAAGCTTCATTGCTGTATCGATTCCCTCTGCATCTGCAACGCCGTCTGCCAGGATTCCGATACCTTCGTTAATCATAGGGATGAGGATTCTGTTTACTACGAATCCGGGAGCTTCTTCAACGTCAACAGGAGTCTTGCCCAGCTTCTCGCAAAGGTCAATGATAGTTGATCTTGTTTCTTCTGAAGTAGTAAGTCCCTTAACGATTTCAACCAGCTTCATTGCAGGAACAGGGTTAAAGAAGTGCATTCCGATAATTTTGTCAGGTCTGTTTGTTGCTGCAGCGATTTCTGTGATTGAAAGTGCTGAAGTGTTAGTAGCGATGATGGCTTCCGGCTTGCAGAGCTCGTCGAGTTCCTTGAAAAGAGCCTTCTTAGCTTCCATGTTTTCTGTAGCAGCTTCAACGATCAGGTCAGCATCTTTGATGATTTCGATGTCTGTTGATCCCTTGATTCTTCCCATTACAGCTGCTTTTTCTTCTTCTGTAATTTTTTCTTTCTTAACAAGCTTGCTGAGGTTCTTCTCAACTGTTGCAATTCCGTTGTCAACGGATGTCTGTCTTCTTGCTCTGAGAACTACATCATATCCTGCCTGTGCGCAAACCTGAATGATTCCAGCTCCCATTGTACCTGTTCCCAGTACGCCGATTGTTTTCATAGTGTTCCTCCTTAAAAATTAGCAACCTTTTTTGATTGTTAAAAAATTAACTTACTTTTATGGGTATTATATACCCTCAAAGCCTTAAATGTAAAGGCTTTTTTATTTTTTTAACAATTTTCTCATTTCTGCCTTATAGGCTTCCACCCCCGGCTGATCGAAAGGATTAACTCCTTCCAGCATGGCTGTAACAGCACATGTTGTTTCGAGAAAATACAGTAGCTGACCGTAATAACGCGGCGTAAGTTCCGGAATATGTATCTCTATTACGGAAATACCCGCTTCAGCATGTGCTTTTGCGACTGCCTCTGCCATTATTCTGTTCAGTTCTCCTATAGTGCGTCCGGCCAAATCTCCGCCCGGAATTTCAGTGTCCCTGAAAGGCCTGTCAACAAGAACCATTGTTTCGAAAATTCCGCCCGGTCCCTGCTGCAGATACTGACCCATGGAATGAAGATCCCGCGAAAGCATCATCACATCCGGGAACAATCCTTTGCCTTCCTTTCCTTCGCTTTCGCCATAAAGCTGTCTTACCCACTGACCGAAGAACTCAAGTCTGGAATGACACACCTCCATGACTTCGATTCTTTCGCCTTTTCTCCTCAGCAGTTCTCTGGCCACTGCGTAATCTGTTCCGTCAACATCCCAATCAGGGGATGTCGCCATTTCTTTCGCCCCGTCAATCAGTCCGCGAATATCTATGCCGCTTACAGCCATAGGCAAAAGTCCTGCCGCAGTAAATACGGAATATCTTCCTCCTATGTCTGACGGAATTTCGAATGTCACATATCCCTTTTCGTCAGCTTCCTTGCGAAGGTTGCCCTTTTCTTTATCGGTAACGGCTATAATCCTTTTCGCTGCTTCTTCCTCGCCACCGTACTTCTCGGCCATTACCGGCTTCAAAGTCTCGAAGGCCGCTTTTATTTCCGTCGTGTTTCCCGATTTGGAAATCACACACAGCACAGTATTCTTTTCTTTGACCAGTTCTATAGTCTCCAGGTAATCATCAGGACAAAATCCCGTGCCGAAGAATCTGACAGGTATTCCGATTTCAAACTTAGGCAGCGCATCGATTGCAGCCTTTGCTCCCAGATATGAACCGCCTATTCCGATTACTACAAACAGCTCAGCCTCGTCCTTAACAGCGTCAGCCACATTGAGTATATCTTCAATAAGCTTCTCGCTCATATTGAGCGGCGCCTGAACCCAGCCCGTCATGTCTTCTTTTCCGGACCAGAGTCTGTCAAGGGCTCTGCCTGCCTCGTGGCGCATGCTTTCTATTTCACTTCTATCTATAAATATGTTTTCTGTTTTTACTTTAATATCCATAGCTTAACTGTAATACAAATTATTTGTGATATATTCCGGATCGCTTGTTACATCGATTCCGAGAGATTTAAGTGTTGCTTCATCCTTATCGCTTAATATCGCAGTGCAATGAGCTCTGCATCCTCTCAGATCAAAGAGCTTCTCTGCCGCAACCTGAGCCGAAGGATTCGTAGCACCTGAAATCGTCAGAGCCGTGAGGACCTCTTCACAGTTCAGAGATGACTTCTCACTCTGAAGAACATCGGTTTTAAGCTTTTGGATTTCCATTAGAATGTTCGGAGATATAAGGTGTATATTATCTGCAATTCCGCTCATGTGCTTAATGGCATTCAGTACTGCCGCAGCTGCTGCCACCATTCTCCTGGAGCTTCTTCCTGTAATTATTGTACCATCATCCAGCTCAAGCGCAAGAGCAACTGCATTGTTGTATTTCGCGTTTTCCGTACGCTTGTTTTCAGCGTATTCTCTCGCTGCGCATACTACTTTTCTGTCTTCAATCTTAAGATTCATTTCATCCATAAGCAGTTTCGCTCTTTCGAGAACATCTTCGGCGATTTTACCCTTCTTGTAATCGCACTCGGCAATCAGATACCTTCTTATTATTTCCTGATTTGCCGCTTCTCTGCAGACATCATCATCAATTATTCCGTAGCCTGCACGGTTAACTCCCATATCAGTAGGAGACTTGTACTCCGATTCTTCTCCTGTAATCTTCTCGATTATTCTCTTAACTACAGGGAACACTTCCAGGTCTCTGTTGTAATTTACAGCCATTTCCCCATATGCTTCAAGGTGGAACGAATCAATAAGGTTCACATCCTTAAGATCTGCCGTTGCAGCCTCGTATGCCACGTTAACCGGATGCTTAAGCGGAATGTTCCAGATTGGGAAAGTCTCGAACTTAGCATAGCGAGCCTTGCGTCCGCGTATATTTTCGTGGTAAAGCTGTGACAGGCTTGTTGCCAGCTTGCCGCTGCCGCCGCCCGGCCCGGTAACCACTACTAACGGCTTAGTTACTTCGATATATGGGTTCGCCCCATATCCTTCCTGGCTTACGATTGTATCAACATCTGTCGGATAGCCCTTCGTATATCTGTGTCTATAGGTTTTAATACCTCTTCTGTCAAGTCTGTTAAGGAATTTCTCAACTGCAGGAGATTCCCCGTCGTATCTTGTTACAACTACACTGTTGATTGACAGATCGTACTTTCTGAACACATCGATTAGCCTGAGAACCTCCAGGTCATAAGTGATTCCGAAATCCTGTCTTGTTTTATTGGTAGCAATGTCGCCGGAATAAACGCAGATGATTATTTCCGCCTGGTCCTTCATCTTCTGCAAAAGCTTTATCTTCGCATTTTCATCGAATCCCGGCAGCACTCTCATCGCGTGCTTATCCTGAACCAGCTTGCCTCCAAACTCAAGGTAGAGTCTCTCTCCGCCTCCGCTCTCGATTCTCTCGAGAATGTATTTAGTCTGTTCTTCAATGTACTTCTGTGCGCTAAAACCTATCTTTGACATTACTCCCTCCTTTACAGAATATATACAGCCGCCATTGAGAATGTAGTAACTACCATAATGACAGCTAAAGCAATTGCAACTATTCTTGCAAATTTTTTACTCATTATTATTGCCCTCCTATTGCAGCGGTTCCTGTTTCTCCGGTTCCACAAGACTTATGTTAATCCTGTTTCTTCCCTCAACAAGTCCTTTTAGGCATATATCATAATCAATATCTATCTGTCCGTGGCCTTCTGCCGAAAGAGTGTTTTCCAGCCTGTTTGTGAGAACCTCCATCTCAATAGGTCCGAAAGGTGTATCGTATACTCCGTTGAATCGCTTTCCCTTCTCGAAAAGAATCTCACTTCCGTCACCTGCATGTTCTCCGAAGCGTTTAAGCTGCATCTGGCTGTTTCTCATACGAAGTCTGGTTTTACATCCCGGAACTCCGCTCAATTCACTTTCGTCGTAAATGAGATATACAGCACCGTTCCTCTCATACAGCTGCGCCTCCGTTATGAATTCTATGTCATCCTCTCCGACCTGCTCACTCATCTGCAGGCCTTTGATTCTAAGTATTACTTCTTTCATGATTAACTAATCTCTCTCAATATACTTTCCAGTTCTTCCCCGGTAAAGTTGTACTTGCTCAGACAGAACTGACACTGAAGTTCGGCCTTGCCGTCCTCGCGTATTATTTCTTCCAGATCCCTGCGGCCTATGGCCATAAGAGCCTTCTCCATGCGTTCTCTGCTGCAGTCGCAATACCAGTTAATATCTCTCATTTCCAGTTCTGTCGGAGTATATTCATCGGGCATTCCTTCGAATACCTTCTCAAGAAATCTGCGAACCATACCTTCTTCTGTATATGGCTTGCCCTCTGCTGCGATTTCTCCTATGATAGTCGTCACCGGCTTCATTTCGGCAATCATTTCCTCCAGCGCGGTGATTGAGCCGTCCTCTGCATCCGGCAGCATCTGTATGATAATTCCTCCTGCCGCTCCTACACTGAAATCCCTTTCGATTCTTACTCCTAAAGCAACCGATGTGTTCTGCTGCTCGGATATATAGAAGTATGCCGTTAGGTCATCTGCTATTTCTCCGCTTACAAGAGCTATAGTTCCCATGTAAGGCTCTTTGAGACCTATATCCCGTATAACAGAAAGCTCTCCGACTCCCAGAGAGCCTCCAACATCAAGCTTACCTGCATCTGTCAGCGGAAGATCCGCTCCGGGATTTGCCACATATCCTTTGACGTTGCCTGTTCCGTAGGCCGTTGCCAGAATCTGTCCTGCCGGTCCGTCTCCCTTGAAGCTTACCGTAAGCTTGTCTTCCGGGTTTTTCATCATTATGCCCATCAGCCCCGCCGCAGTCAGAACCCTGCCGAGTCCTGCTGTTGTCAGAGGCGTTGTGCCGTGTATTTCAGCAGCTTTCGCTACCAGATCTGTTGTAATCGTTGCGTATACTCTATATGAACCGCTTCTGTCTAATGCTATAATACTCTTACTCATTTATCCGCTTCCCTAAATAAAAAATACATGGTCGATTATATCACAAAACATAAGAAAATAACAGATATTCATCACATAATTGCCATATTGCTGCGGTATCTTATGGGCAAGAGAGGTATAATTATCCAAGAGAGGTAAGATATGTACGATGATGAAAAAAGAAACAACGGAGAAAGCCAAAACCAGGCGCTTTTCAGAGACCCTCGGGAAAGGTTTCAAAGCAGCCGTAGCTATGAAAGAGTCAATGGCGAAACTGGCAGCTTCTCTGGAAGCGGCAGTGCCTCCTGGAACAGAGGCGAAACAAAAGTAAAAAAGCCGGCAGAGCCTATTGTTCTCACAAGAAAGAGCCTTGCGCTCATTATTGTTCTCTGTCTCGCTGCGTCATGTCTGTTCGGGCTTGGGGGAGCCTGGATCGGACTAAATGCATTCAGCGGTAATTCTCAGGCGGAATCCTCAGGCAGCGCCTCGACAATTAAGTCTGATAACTACACGCTTGAAGACGCAACAGGAAGCAAAATGTCTGTTCAGGAAGTTACGGAAGCGGCTAAGGACAGCATTGTGGAAATCCGGACAGAGAGCACTCAGACAGACTCGTGGCTCCAGTCTTATGTTACAGAAGGCGCCGGCAGCGGTGTAATCATAAGCAAAGACGGTTACATTATGACAAACAACCACGTAATTGAAGATGCTTCGAAAATTACAGTTACGACACGAAAAGGCACATCTTATGACGCGACAGTAATAGGTTCCGATTCCATGAATGATGTGGCAGTAATCAAGGTTAAAGCCTCAGACCTGTCCCCTGTAACTTACGGAAACAGCGATCAGATTCAGGTCGGAGACATGGCCGTGGCAATAGGTAACCCTCTGGGGCAGCTGGGCGGTACCGTTACTGCCGGTATAATAAGCGCTACTGACAGAGAACTTACAATTGACGGTTCTACTATGAAGCTGTTGCAGACTGACAGTTCAATTAATCCGGGCAATTCGGGGGGCGGTCTGTTCAACGATGACGGCCAGTTAATCGGACTTGTTGTTGCCAAATCCTCAGGTTCTGACGTTGAAGGTCTGGGATTCGCAATTCCGGTCAACACTGCCGCCAATGTGGCATCGCAGCTTATGGATAAAGGGTATGTAAGCGGTCGACCTTATACAGGTATGACTTACACCGAGGGAAGCAGCGGAATTGAATCACTGTTCGGTCCTAGCTCAGGATCCGTTTACATTTACTCGGTAGATACAGCAAAAGCCAAACTCGCAGGCTTCGAACCGGGAGATATCGTATTCGCTATTGACGGGAAACAGATTTCATCCATTGACGATATTTCCGCAATCGTAACCAAACACAAAGTAGGCGATAAACTTAAATACACAATCGTTCGAGACGGCAACACTAAAGACCTTACTCTCGAACTGCAAGAGAAAAAAGGGGAATAATCTGACAATACATTCATTAAGCGACGTGTTTAAAACCGTCGCTTTTTTATTGAAACAAGCATTCTTCAATGATAGAATTTTAATGACAGAAAGGTGGTAATATGCTCAAAATCAATGTAAACGTATCAACAGAATATACAGTATTTATAGAAAACGGCATTCTCAAATCAGCCGGAAAGCTTATCAGTGAAGCTCTTGGCACTGCCAATTTGAAACTGTGCCTCGTAACAGATACCACAGTCGATAAGCTTTACTGCACCGAGGATTCAACAATAATGACATCCCTTAAAGATGCCGGTTTCGATCTTTACAAATATGTCTTCCCCGGAGGGGAAAAGTCCAAGACAATCGAAACAGTAAGTGCCATCACAGACTATCTCTGCGAAAAACACTTCACAAGAAACGATGCACTTGTAGCATTCGGCGGAGGTATTACCGGCGACATTACGGGTTTTGCCGCATCGATTTACATGCGCGGAATTCCTTTCATTCAGATGCCGACAACACTTCTTGCTGCCTCAGATTCGTCAGTAGGCGGCAAAACAGGAGTGAACAACAGCTACGGCAAGAACCTTGTCGGCGCTTTTCACCAGCCTGAAGCTGTAATATTTGACCCCGAGCTGCTCAACACATTGTCCCGCGAGCTCCTTCTTGACGGAATGGCGGAAATAATCAAGTCCGGTTTTATCGGAGATCCTTCTATTCTCCGAGATGCACTTGAACAGGGCGCAGGGGTTTTTGAAGATAAAGATTCTCTCGCATCTCTGGTCGCAAAGGCTGTAACCGTTAAACGGGATATCGTCAGAGAAGATGAATTCGAAGGCGGTAAGCGCAAGCTCCTTAATCTCGGACACACTATAGCCCACGGAATCGAATCTCTCAGCAATTTCCGGATTTCTCACGGAAATGCTGTCGCAATGGGAATGGGTATAGTAAGCCGCGCCGCCGAAAAGAAAGGCTGGAGCCCCCATTTCGAAAATGGCGTATGTCCTTTGACACACAAATTGCTTGAAGAGTTCGAATACCCGCAAAACATTGATTTTACACCGGCTCAGCTGGCCGAAGCAGCTCTTCACGATAAAAAGGCTCATAAAGACAGCGTAAGTATAGTTTACCCTTACACCCCGGGAGACTGCAGAATCAAAGAGGTGAGAAACGAAGACCTGGAAGAATTCATTGCTTCCGGCCTTTGCATATAGATAAGGAAGGAATGCAACAAAGATGAAATCAACTTTTGGAAACAAACTTAAAATATCAATATGGGGAGGTTCCCACGAACCGTGTATAGGCGCTGACATCACCGGGCTTCCTGCAGGATTCCCAATCGACATGAAGAAACTTCGGGATTTCATGGCTCTCAGAGCTCCCGGCAACAGCCCTTTCGCAACGAAGAGAAAGGAACCCGACACTCCCGTACCTACATCGGGATTTGAAACTGTTGACGAAAACACTATCGTAACAACAGACAAAACCCTCTCTTTTATTATTGAAAATAAAGATACACGAAGCCGCGATTACAGCCTTTTTAAGGACATGCCGAGACCGGGACATGCCGACTACACATCTCGCATCAGATACGGTGATGAAGTCGAAATGGCCGGAGGAGGCCCTTTCAGCGGCAGAATGACGGCGCCCCTCTGTATTGCCGGCGGTATAGCTCTTCAGCTGCTGGAGACTTTCGGTATCACTATAGCTTCGCGAATCACCTCAGTTGCAGGTATCGAAAACGATTCCTTGTCTGAAGGTGCAGAAGTAAACACCAATATTACTATGGCTATAATGGATGCACAGCGCCGCGGCGACACCGTAGGGGGAATCGTTGAATGTACCGCTACAGGTGTGCCTGCCGGTATAGGAGGCGCTATGTATGACGGACTTGAAGGATGTCTGTCTGAAATATTCTTCGGCATCCCTGCCGTCAAAGGTGTTGAATTCGGTGCGGGTTTCGGAGCCTCTGCTCTTCACGGTTCCGAAAATAACGATGTGTTTTATCTGGCCGGAAAGGAAATTAAAACCGAAACAAATAATGCCGGCGGAATTCTCGGGGGCATTTCCAACGGAATGCCGATAGTTGCCAGATTGGCTTTCAAACCGGCTCCGTCTGTGAGTCTGCCGCAGAAAACTCTGAATCTGCGTTCAGGTAATCAGGAATGGCTTCGCGTACCGGGCAGACACGACCCATGTATTGTAATACGTGCCGTTCCCGTTGTATCTGCCGCTATGGCTATAGGTATTCTTGACAGCATCCTCGTAACGAAAGACAGCACTCCGGATTTCTCAAGAATGTTCGGACTTATAGGCAATCCTCTCTCTCACAGCTTCTCCAAAGAAATTCATGAAGCTCTGGGAGAATACAGCTACAAGCTCCTCAGCATTACTTCCGAAGAGGTCGCCGAGCTTTTTGACAGCCGTGATTTTTCAGGCTTAAATGTAACGATACCATACAAACAGGAGGTTATGAGATTTTGCGATAAAATAACTCCTCAGGCTACGGAAATAGGTGCAGTCAATACAATTTACCGGGATGATTCGGATGCCGTAATCGGTCATAATACTGATTATGAAGGATTTCTCTATGCCGCCGACCGTGCCGGCATAAGTTTCGAGGGTCGAAATGTTCTTATTCTCGGCAGCGGCGGAACCTCGCGCACAGTAAGAAAGGCTGTCAGCGACAGAAACGCAGCCTCTGTTTATATTGCAACACGCAAAATACCTCAGGAGGGGCCGATTCCGGGAATAAAATTCATCACCTATGACTCTCTTAATTCAATTGCGGACATGGTTGATGTAATCGTAAATACAACACCGGTCGGTATGTATCCGTATACAGAAGCGAGTCTTCTTGACCTCCGCAGCTTTACCGAATGTAAGGGTGTCTTCGATGTTATATACAATCCATTCAGAACAAAACTCATAAGTGACGCCGAAAAGCTTGGAATCCCGTGTACTAACGGACTCCCTATGCTTGTTGCTCAGGCAACGGCCGCTGCCGGATACTTCCTGGGTAGACCAGGTGCTTTCACCGGTAAAAACGAAGAAATTCTGGAAAAACTCCGGCAGAAAATGGGCAACCTGGTTATTATCGGAATGCCGGGATGCGGCAAGACAACTATAGGACGTGCTATCGCTGACCTTACCGGACTTAAATTCACAGATCTGGATGAGGAAATCGCTGCCGGACACGAAAGCGGAAGCATAGAAAAAATCTTCGAACTGGAAGGTGAGGAGGGGTTCCGCGCCAGAGAATCCCGTGTCGCTGCGGAATTCGGCAAAGAACACGGACTTGTAATCGCAACAGGCGGCGGAATTGTTCTGAATGACGAAAATATGGATAAGCTGAAACAGAACGGAACAGTCATCTGGATTCAGCGCCCGCCGGAAGAACTGGCAACTGACGGACGCCCTCTGTCCAAAGGCATCGATGCTCTCAGAGAAATGGAAAAAAAGCGTATCCCTCTCTACGAGAAATACGCTGATATAACTTTTGACAGTACATCTGTCCTTAAATTACTGAAGCTTATTTAGGAATCTTATATACCGAAGAAGCGCTGTGCATTTGCCTTAGTCGCTGCCGCTGCTTCTTCTTCACTGATTCCCTTAATGAGACCTATGCGTCTCACAGTATGCTCAATATACGGCGACATATTCGGTCTGCCGCGCAAAGGAACCGGGGTAAGATACGGTGCATCTGTTTCCGCCAGGAGATAATCCAGCGGAACTGTCTGAACCACAGCCACGGTTTTTTTATTGTTTTTGTAAGTTACAGGCCCGGCGACACTTATAGTTGCTCCCAGTCTCACGTATTCCATTGCGAACTCCGCACTTCCGCTGAAACAGTGAAGAAGCACTCGCGCATCGCCCGTACCGTCTTTTCTTGCCGGGAAACAGCTCTTTCTCTCTTCAGAAAAGGCCCCTTCCTCCAGGAGGATGTCCATTACTTCACGATCCGCTTCACGAGCATGGATTACTATAGGCATTTTTAGCTCCAGAGCCAGACGAATCTGCCTTCGAAACCATTCTCTCTGGATATCCCGCGGACTGAGGTCATAGTGAAAATCCAGACCGATCTCGCCTATAGCCACAACTTTTTCTGACTTCGCAATCTCTCGGATTTCTTCAAGTTTTTCTTCCGTCATCGTCTCGGCATCGTGGGGATGACACCCTGCAGCGGCGTAGCACCAGCTGTAGGTTTTCGCATGCTCTGCCGCAAGTCTCGAACTGGAAACATCAAAGCCGATATCAACAACCGTATCAACTTCGGATTCCTCTATGGCTTTAATGAGCTCAGCCCTTTCTTCTTCAGAGTATCCCTCGTTATTTATGTGAGTGTGTGAGTCAAAATACATTCTGTAATCTCCGAATTTTCATCTGCTTTTATGTAATAAGTTTTCCCGTCGAGAATAACGACATTCCAGGTGTTTATCCCGCCGTCTGACGCAAGTTCGTTCTCCAGCGTCGCATCTATTCCTGCGCTGCTGCAGATATTGAATATAAGATTTCCGTAGAAGAATCCGGCATCTTCTCCTTCCGAAGGATGCATTTCTTCTCTGACATAATCAACAATATACTGCATCTTTTCCTTTTCTCCCGATGAAGTCATACTGTCGAGTTCGGACAGTATCTGTTCCAGCTGCCTGTCATAATCACTTACCATATCTTCCGGCGCATCTATCACCACGGCATCACCGTCAGCGTCGCAAATCATCACGGCTGCTCCTTCCGTTACTTCAGGCGGTGTATATGTTTCTGACGTTCCTTCATCGAAATCAGGAAGGCAAAAACCTCTTGTATACGTATAGTCTACCGGTACTGTTTTATATGCGACCGTACTTTTCTGAAGCACGTTGCCGTTCTTATCACGAAGGGTAGTATTGCCTTCTATCGTCGTAAATGATTTGCTGCCTGCTGATGTTACGATTCCCACATGCTGTGCGCGAGCTGTACAGTCGCCGCTTCCCTCAGCATCCCATCTGTACATGATGAGATCTCCCTTTTCGGGAACATAGCTGTCATTTTCTTCCCATTTACTTCTCTTATGGCTCTTATAGAGATTAATCATTCTCTCACAGCCGCATTCCCTCGGCATAATCTCAAGATTATCCGATTTTATTGCTGCTGCCGTTACGAAAGCCGCGCACCATTCATCTGTATATTTAACTTCATATCCTACAGGAAGAGGTTTCACTGAATTATAGCAATCTATTATCGCCTTGTGAGCATCAGTGTCTTTATTGGTTCCCAGCCACTGTGCCGCTTTCTCAACCAGCCTTTCCGCACTGCACTTGCCTGATGAATATTCACCGTAGAATCGGCTGCCGTCAACTGCCCGGTATGCCCTGACTCTGTAGTAATACGTCTGCCCCTCGGACACATTGCTGTCACTGAAGCTGCTTCCTGCAGTCTCCGCGTAGACCCTATAGTCGGAATCGGCAGATGTCTTTCTGTAAATCTCATAACCTGAAGCACCCTGAACAGGGGTCCATGACAGTGCTACAAAACCGTCATCCGAGGCTGCGGTAACTCCCGTTACTCTTCCCGGCGAACTCATCTCACAGCCTGCCGGCGAAAAACCGCTGTATCTGATTTTTCCTCCCGAGTGTCTGTATGCGCGGACTTTGTAGTAATAAAAAGTTCCGGCAGGTTTCCCTGTATCTTTCCAGCTGCGGGCTTTGGTTGTCTTCACCTTCTTGTATTTCCCCGAAGGTCCTGTCGCCCTGTAAATCTGATATTTTTCCGCGCCTTTTATCTTGTTCCAGCTTACGGCAATTACCCCGCCCAACGCAGGTTTCAATTTTACTGCAGGAACAGCAATAGCGGCAACTCCCGAGACTTTGCCGCTGTATCTGCCTTTGACTGTGCGATTGCCTGCTTTACCGTAAGCGCGCACCTTGTAATAATATCTTTTATTTGTAATTCGACCGGTGTTCTTAAAATAGGTCTTTTGTGTGATTTTCACCAGTCTGTATCGTCCGTTTTCGGACTTTGCTCTGTAAATTCTGTAACCCTTCGCATAATCCGATTTGTCCCATTTTAATTTCACGTAGTTGTATCCCGTTGAAGATACACGTAAATTATTAACCGGAGCCTTCGGATCGAATTTTCCCGCCGCCATAACATCAGCAGGAAGCAAAAGCATTACCGCCAGTAAAAAAACTGCTAAAGCTCTCTTCATTATGTTTTCGCCTTTCTCCGTAAATTATCTGAAAAACTGCTCTACAACAAACACAACAACGCCTCCGAGTGCCATTGTTACAGGCAAAGTCACAACCCATGCTGTGAAAATATTTCCTGCCACGCCCCACTTAACTGCGGACTTACGGCGAGCCGAGCCTGTTCCCATTATCGAAGTTGTTATTACCTGAGTTGTACTTACGGGTGCTCCAATGAAGGTCATAAGTTCAATAACAAGCGCCGACGATGTCTGTGCCACGAAACCCGATGCCGGCTGTATCTTCGTAACACCGCTTCCCATGGTTTTCATTACTTTCCATCCTCCGACGGATGTTCCCAGTGCCATTACGCAGGCACATGTAATCTTTACCCAGAAAGGCACCCCGTGATCTGCAGAAATCAACCCACCTGTAACAAGGGCCAGAGTAATGATACCCATCGTTTTCTGTGCGTCATTGTTACCGTGGCTGAATGCGACAACGGCCGAAGAAATAACCTGCAGTTTCAGGAATACTTTATTTACTCTTGTCTGCGACCACTTAGCAAAGAGCTTATATACCAGCTTCATTCCCATGAATCCGATAAACAGTCCGAGAAGCGGTGAAGTGAACAGCGGAATAACAACCTTCGAAAGAACTCCGCTCCATATGATATGGTCATTGCTCATCGTATAAACTATTACTGCTCCCACGAGACTGCCGATAAGTGCGTGAGAGGAACTGCTCGGAATGCCCTTCCACCATGTGAAGAGATTCCATATTATAGCTCCGATCAGCGCTGACAGAATTACATACTGCTCCAGTTCCACGTCAACAAGACCTTTCGAAATTGTTCCGGCAACCTTCTCGCTGGCCATTGCGCCGATAAGATTCATTACTGCCGCCAGTGCAATAGCTCTGCCCGGAGTGAGAGCATTAGTATATACAGCTGTTGCAATAGCATTGGCCGTATCGTGAAATCCGTTTATAAATTCAAAAAGCAGAGCAAAGGCAATTACGAAAATCAATACTGTACTAAGCATTTTTCACCATCACTCCTCTTACTGTATCGGCAAGATGTTCACATGCGTCCAGGGTTTCTTCCAGATTTTCGTATATATCTTTCCACTTGATAACTTCTATCGGATTATCTTCTTCTTTGAAGAGTTTGCCTATTGCGCGTCTGTAAACTGCGTCACCCAGGTTCTCCAGTCTGTTGATTTCAATGGTTGCTGCCTTTGCACTATCGTTCTTTCCTCTTTCCGGAAGCGCGTCAAACAGCTTCTTGACTTCTTTTGTCGCATCAACAATAAGATTTCCCATTTCGACAGCATCGTTTCTCAGTTCCTCAACACAGTAAATCTGGAACTTGCTGGCCGTATCCTCCATATAGTCTGCCAGGTCATCCATCTGATTTACAATGGTGAAAATATCTTCCCTGTCAAAAGGTGTAACAAAGGATCCATTAAGCACATCGAGAATCTTATGTGATTTAGCGTCGCAATCCGATTCTGTAAGCTTCATATCCGCGATTGCTCTCTCTACATTTCTGTAGTCATTGATTATGCCGCTGAAATCACGTCCCATCTTTTCAAGTGTATTCGCGAAATCCTTAAACATTGTGAAAAACACGTCTTCCTTTTTTTTACCGAATGCCATATTACAGTACCTACCTCCTACTCAAATTTATATCCTATTCCTCTGACTGTTTTAATATGTTTACCGCATGCTCCCAGCTTCGTTCTGAGAGTGCCGATATGCACATCAACCGTTCTCGTTTCTCCTACGAAATCTATGCCCCACACTTCTGTCAGCAGGCTGTCCCTTGAAAAAACCTGCCCCTTATTGCGCAAAAGCATCTCAAGCATATCAAATTCCTTAAGTGTAAGCTGGATTTCTTTCCCCTCAGCCGTAACCCGGTGCTTCGGAATATCCATTTCTATACCGCCTCCGGACATCACCGGGGCAGTTTCCTCTGCTGTCTCTCCCGAGCGTCTGAGGACAGCCTTGACCCTGGCAACCATTTCCATCATCCCGTACGGCTTCGCCAGGTAGTCGTCAGCACCCAGGTCGAGACCGCTTACCTTATCGTATTCCGTCCCCTTGGCACTTGCCATTATTACCGGAATGTTTTTTGTTTTCTCGTCGGCTCTGAGTTTCTTAAGTATCGTCAACCCATCATCACCAGGAAGCATTATGTCGAGCAGAATCAGTTCCGGAACTTTTTCTCCTGCCGCTGCTCGTCTGTCAAGTTCACGGAAGAGTTCCTGACCGTCATTGAACCCTGCCGCTTCAAACTCTGCAGTTTTCAGAGTGTATATTACCAGCTCTCTTATAGAACTGTCATCTTCGACACAAAAAATCATCTGTTTCCCCCTTTATTTCACACTTACCTATATAATACCGCAAAGATTTCAAAAAATCACCTTTGTTTTGGCAGAATGACCGTGATTTCGGTTCCAACTCCCAGTGCGCTGATTGTATGAATTTCTCCGTCAAGAAAGGCTACTGCGTTTTTAACTATCGAAAGCCCCAGGCCTGTTCCGCCTGTCGCCTTTGAATGACTTTTATCCACTCTGTAAAACCTTTCGAAAATCCTGTCAAGATGTTCTTCTTCTATTCCTATACCGGTGTCTCTTACTTTTATTGTTACACTGTCAGGGCTGCCGCAGACACTTAGTATGACAGAACCTCCCGGGTTATTGTATTTAATACCGTTATCGCAGAGGTTATACATTATTTCCCTTACCAGCTGATAAACGCTGTTTACTGTCAGGTACTTCTCTCCGCTGATTTCCAGTTCCAGCTTTACCTGTCCTGCCGATGCAACTTCTTCCAGGGAGTCCGCTACATCCTTCGCCGTCTCTGCCATATTTACCTCCTCCTTCGGAAGGGGTTCTTTTTCGTCGAGCTTGGAGAGACTGATTATATCATCAACAAGATTAAGAAGGTTTGTTGATTCCTTTCTTATCCTGTTGGCGAATTGCGGAACATCCTCTTCTTTTACCGCACCCGCTTCAAGCAGTTCTGCACTTCCCATTATTGTCTGCAGCGGTGTCTTCAGTTCATGGGAAACGTTGGCCGTGAACTCCTTTCTCATCTTCTGTCCCGTATGCTTCCCCGAATGTTCTATCATTGGTCCCAGTTCTTTGAAAACGCTGTCATCATCAGTATCTTCAAAAGAAATTTCATTGATATTTTTTACTATCTTAACAGCTGCTCTTCTCGCCATCAGTGCCGCCGCGATTATTGCTATTATCAGGACTACACACATAGGCTGCAGCATTACCAGAATGTACGAGAGAATAGTCAGGTGCGTTGCCGCCACCCTTATTACCGTACCGTCACTGAGTTTCTTCGCGATATAGTCGGTTTTTTCGGTCAAGGTGCTTGAAAATCTCGTCGACGCTCCCTTGCCGGTTTCAAAGGCTTCCTTTACTTCTTCGCGATCTCCGTGATTTTCAAGGGTTGATGCCTTTGCGAATGTATCTTCGAGTACATTGCCGTTTTTATCGATAAGTGTATACCGGTAATCGTCTATATCAATTTTTTTCATGTAATCCCAGCCTTCTTTGTCTACGGCTGCGGCAACTACTGTAAACTGGTGATTCAGTGATGATTTCTGTTCATCTGCGAAATACCCGTACATGCATGCGAGTATTATAGCGAAGCTGGCAACGAGAACAATCAACGTGACCGTCAATATCGAAACAAAAATCTTCTTTGTCATTTGTTCATCCTCCTCATAATTATCTTTTATTGTATTTCAGAGGATCAGGTCTTTTCTATCAAGAAATTGTAAAGTTTTAAAAAGCTGCCGCTTTTCGCGACAGCTTGTCATTTGTTTGTATTCCTTTATTTCCTGTCTTTTGTAAGGTATGCCTTAACACTCGGAATCTGTGCCAGAACCAGGTAGACCACTCCCGCTACTATACATGACAGTCCGGTACCTGTTGTGAAATTAAATATTTCCGCTCTCGCCACATAATTTATCGGGTCGTACACCAGGAAGTATGCAATTGTTCCGCATATGAACGCCGCCGCTCCGACAAGGTTGAAGCCGCCTGTGTAATAATAGGCATTTTCTTTGCCCTGATACATCATGTCTCTTATTGATATGCTCTGTCTTCTTACGAAGAAATAGTCGACGAGAATAATTATTACAGTCGGTCCGCCGATGAATCCGATTACCGCCAGGAATACACTGTAGTATTCCATTACAACTCCGCTGAAGTTCAGGAAGAGCACCCAGATTGACCAGGCAATCAGTATTTTTCTGTAGCTCCATTTCGGCAGAATTACCTTCGTACTTACCGACAGGCTGTACATTGCAACAGACATAATGGAAATATTTGAGAAAATCAGGCAAAGCATAGAGATAATTGCCAGCGCGCCTCCTATCTGTCCGAACCAGATTGACGGGTCATTTGAGTATACTCCGGTCATATCCGATACTGCCAGCGCACCGAATGCTCCTACACATGCGATTAGTGCATATACTACTCCGTAACCTACCATGAATCCCCAGTATGTGCCGCTTTCTGATTTACCAAGACGCGGAATTACTCCGATTACCGTATACCATGCACATACAAATGCCAGATTCCATTCAGTTGCAACCATATAATTTTCGCGGAAGTTATCGCTTATAGGATAGATTGCTTCCATCGCCATCAAGTCACCCCATGAGTAATTCGAAAACACGAAATACAGCAGCACCGCACACGCAATAATTACGCCCGGAATTACAACGTAAGAAATTTTAGTGATTACGTCAGGTCCCATACATGCGATGAAAAATCCTATCACAACGCAGGTCGCACCAAGCCACGGCAGCAACGTTTCCGGAAGGACATTTCCGGTTATTATTGTGTACAGGCCGCTTACGGAAGTTCCGTGAATCCCTGTCAGAACAGCTTCCCAGCCCCATGTGGCGAATATTGCCAGGAACCAGATAATCACTATCCCTTTATATCCGAATACCGCCCTCTGATAAACCCAGGTATCTATACCTTCTCTTGCAGGGATTATTACTGTCAGCAGATATATTATACTGAACAGTACTATCATACCTATCATATTCGTAAGTGCGGCCTTAAGGCCAAGCACTGAAATAATTGTTCCTCCCTGTGTGAAGCACCACGGTGCCATAGAATACACAATGGTTACTGCCGCTATAGCAATGAACCCGTGTGTTCTTTCTTTCTTCAGCATAGGAATCGCACCAAATACCGCTTCTTGATTTGCATTTTGTTCGTTATTCATTGTCTTCTCCGTTTCAAGTTAATCTGCTTATTTATATTATGCCTATCGCAATAATTATTACACACGCAACTGCTGTTGCTATCATCCCAATATAATCCCTTTTCTGCAGTCTAGGGACGTATTCGTAATCGGGAGATTCGATTTCCGTAATTCGCGATTCCAGCTCCTCTTCAAGGAGTTCTTCAAAAGTTTTCTCTCTTTCAGTTGCCATTGCTTCCTCCTGTTACCGACTGTTACAGTCACTTTATTATTGCTTCATATGTTCCCGGATTTCTGTCTTTGAGTAGCACATAATATCCCTCTCTAAGTTCCGGCAGCTTTGACAGATCAACTGTCGCGGATATGATCTCTTCTCCCGCTCCTGCTGAAACAACAGGTCTTCCCAGCGGTCCGGAGATTTTGCTTCTGCCGAAGAAATCCAAAGTCCTGTCTCTTCCCACATGATTACATGATGCCAGGTAAACAACATTGTCAAAGGATCTCGCCGCATTTACCAGTTCCCAGTCGCCTTCATTCGGCTCTGTTTCCCATGCGGCAGGCACTGCAATGATTTCCGCTCCCTTAAGCGCGAGAATTCTTGCCACCTCCGGATAGGCTGTATCCCAGCATATCATTATGCCGATTTTGCCTATTGGCGTATCAAACACGTTGTATTCCGTTCCTTTTTCAAAATATCGTGTTTCTTCGCCCTCAACCAGATGTGTTTTTCTGTATTTCCCTATAGGCGTTCCATCGCTTCCTATAAGAACAGCCGTATTGTATAAAACCTCTTTTCCCTGTTTCCCGGCTTTTTCCACCATTCCGAATATTATGTGCACATTATGCTTTTTCGCCTGCTGTGCCATTATCTCAATGCTCGATCCTTCCGGGTAGGTCTCTGCCATTTCCTCGTACAGATCGCTGCACTCGTATCCCGTAAGCGACAGCTCAGGGAAAACGATTAACTGAACATCCTTGTCCTGCATTACTTCGTCAATTTTGGCAACCATCTTTTTTAAATTGGCTTCTTTGTCTCCAAGCGCTGACTGCATCTGTACGCAAGCTATTTTTGTCTGCATTTTATTTCACTTCCTTTCTTACCCAGAGCCATAAATATACCATATTCCTTATATAAATACAAGTGTATGCGGCAATAGATTTTGCCGGAGATACATGATATATTAATTTCGAAAGGATATATAAAAAATGGAACGGAAAATAGTAAGAATCGGCGATACCCCTCTGAGTTTTTCGGTTTATTCGGTTGAAAGCTCGCCGACACACAAGAACAATCCCGGCACAGTTGAAATCATCTTCTGTCTCAAGGGAACTGTCAGATTCGGCTATGCATATGAGGACTTCACACTTATCGCAGGCGACTACATTGCTGTTGACAGGGATGCATACTTTCTCTACAAGGGGCGTGACAATGTGTGCGTGTCATTTTATCTTGATCTTCTTCGTTACGAAGACAAATATCCTTATGCGCGACATTCTCTGTATGTATGTGAAGGAACACCTGAGACAGATGTTCCCGATTACCCGAGGCCTTCCCACATGAAACTCAAAAGCCTTATGATTGCTGCCTTAAAATGCACGGCAGAAGGCGGGAATGAGTCCTCAATACAAAATATTGCAGATAAAATGGCAGATCTGTTTGTTAACAATTTTGATATCGCCTTCTATCATTACGGCAGCGAAAACATGCCTGAGAAGACATTAGAGCGAATCCGTTACATAACAGTTTATCTTCAGGAACATCTTCACGAAAAAATATCCATGAAAACACTGGCTGATGAAATGGAAATCACCGAAGGCTACCTTTCGGAATTCATGCGAAAAAACTCCATTGGATTCCGAAACATGCTGGCATATATCAGGGCAAACGAATCGGAGGAGTATCTTCTGAATACAGATAAAACCATTATGGAGATTTCCGAGTTGTGCGGATTCTCTGACGTGAAATACTATTACAGCGCTTTTAAGAGATGGTACAAATGCACTCCCAAACAGTTCCGGGAAAGGTACGCGACAATTACCGATACAGACATTGAATACCTGCCTCTGGACAGCATAGATGAGCTTATTAGTCAACTTCTTCAGGAACATTTCATCGACACCTACGCGAGATAATGTCGCTTATGCATGTAAAAAACACGAAAACGACAATACATTTGTCGTTTTCGTGTTTTTTATTATCGAAATAGTCGATTATCGTCGTTGTTTCCCGTCGCAAAATAGTTGTATTATCTTCTCATGGATATGAGTGACCAGAGGACAATGACTCCTCCCAGGACGAGAAGCACAATAGCTTTCGTCGCCGGAATCCAGTCAATAATTCTGGTTCCTATAAGCGCTGCGAAGAGCAAAACGCAGATTCCCGCAATCAGACAAATGATGTTAACAACTTTCTTTATATCCATAATCAACCTGCCTTTCTGATGTGCATACTGTAAACCAGCAAAAGGCATTTGTCAAATACACTGACACACAGTCTGTAATTATTTTTTTATATATTTTTCGGAGGTAAAGCTATGAACGAATTGCAAAACCAGGGCGAACTTAAAAAGACCTTAAGTCTGCCGCTTCTAATCGGTTTCGGTCTGGCCTATCTGGCACCGACCGTTGTATTTAACTACTATGGTATCTGGACATGCGAAGACGGAACAGCCGGACACTATCCTCTGGCTCTTCTCATTACGACTGTAATGATGCTCTTTACTGCATTCAGCTACACAAGAATGGTAAAAGAATTCCCTCAGGCAGGATCCGCTTACGTTTACGTAAACAAATCCGTACAGCCTCATATCGGATTCCTTACAGGATGGGTAATGCTTCTTGACTACCTGCTCCTTCCGATGATCTGCTACCTGCTGCTGGGAATATACATCAACGAATACTTCCCTGTTCTTCCGGTATGGGTAATTGTTATCGGTTGTGCCGCACTTGGCGCTATCTTTAACATCATCGGCGCAAAAACAGCTTCATTTGTTGATTCAATTATTATCGCAGCTCAGCTGATATTTACAGCACTGACAATCGTCCTCTGCATTATGTACGTATGCGACGGAGGCGGTGCAGGTTCTGTATTCTCCGCAAAGGCTATAATCAATCCTGAAACATTTAATTTCTCATCAGTACTTAATGCATCTGCAATACTGTGCGTATCATTCGTAGGATTCGATGCCGTAACAACCATGGCGGAAGAAACAAAAGACCCTCAAAAGGTAATGACACCGGCAATAATAGGTGTATGCCTCGGAGCCGGAATCCTGTTCTTCATTACATCCTACTTCATGAACATCGCATGGCCGAACGCTGTAACGGAAATTCAGGATCCCGATGTAGGAGCTTATGAATTCTATCCTCAGATTGGTTATGACTGGGCAGCCGACATATTCTTCATCGTAGATGAATTCGCATCATTCGTATGTGCAATGGCCGGTATGGGTGCTGTCTCGAGAATTTTGCTTGGAATGGGACGCGACAACATTCTTCCTAAGAAATTCTTCGGATCCGTATCAAAGAAATTCAACACTCCTGTTAAAAACATTATCCTGGTATCACTTATTGCCTGCACAGGAATCTTCTATGCAGACAACCTTGTGGGAGCCGCTGAACTTGTATCCTTCGGATGTATAATCGGATTTATCATGGTAAACATTTCCGTATTCATGAGATTTTATATCAAGAAGGGACAGCGTCAGGGACTTAAAAACAAAATCATGTATATGATAATTCCTCTTATCGGTGCGATAATCCTGATATTCGCCTTCTTCTTCATCGGAACAGGTGCGAAGATTCTCGGCGGTATCTGGTTCGGTATAGGATTCATATATCTCCTTGTTAAGACAAAGTGCTTCAGAGAACTGCCGCCTGAAATGCATTTCGAGGAATAATATGACAAAGGGCATCACTATTAAAACCATACCTTCATGTACGGTTTACAGGGCTGAGTACGATTTCAGAAGCATTTCGGATTTTTTCAACATGGAAACAGGCGAAAACATTCTTTACGATCTGCAATATATGATGGAGGCAGATAATCCCGATGTTAAAGTGCCGGAGCTGGGGGAGGATTACAACTTCTTCCAGCTTCCTCTGAGAAAAAATCCCGACGGGACAAAGCACATAATATACAGGGACATGACTATCGGGAAAGGTATGGACAGCAGAATCGGCGCCTACAGATTCGAAATCATTCCGGAAATAACTGCTGCGACTCTTATGCACCGCGGCCCCTTCGAGACTGTGGAAGCGGCTTTTGCGAGTGTAGTTGACTGGATATCCGCAAACGGTTATGTCGTTGCGGGACCGGGACGATGTTCGGCCATTCACGGCCCGTGGGACAGAGATAACCCCGAAGATTTTCTCAATGAAATACAGGTTCCGATTAAAAAGGAGGATTAGATGGAAGCAGATAAAATACTTATAAACGGCAAGATATATACAGAAAATCCCGAGATGCCCTGGGCAGAAGCCCTGGCCATTTCCGGTAAAAACATATCGTACGTCGGAGACAATGAAGGCGCAAAGGCTTTTGCCGCAGAAGGCACGCAGGTACTTGACCTCGAAGGTAAAACCGTTATTCCCGGACTACTTGACGGTCACACACACCCGGGCATAGTTTCGAAGACCTTCTGGTATGTGAGAGGACCTCTAACAGAAGATAGAGACGAGCTGCTGGCAAACATTGCGGAATACGCCGAGAAGTATCCGAAGGAAACAACTCCTTATTTCTATTACGAAAGCTACTTCACTACAACCTTCGGAGAAGAAGGTCCAAACAGGAAAATCTTCGATGAAATCATCAGCGACAGACCTGCGAGAATTCAGGATTTCGGCGACCACGCCTGTTGCTACAACACAGTAGCTCTTGAAATGCTCATGGACGAAAACGGTGTCCCTCACAGCGAAAGTCCTATCGGTGAGCCGACGTTCGTTAAGGACGAAAAGGGTGAATACACAGGCTGGTGTCATGAATCGGTCTGTGAAGGAGATATAGGAATCTTCAAAGCCATTAAGGATGAAACCGGCTGGGAACCAGAATTCACAATGAACGACGAAATGTCAAATCCTCTTTTTGATTATTTCAGACAGTACGGAATAACAGGTATGATGGACGGATTCACTGAAGGGGAAGAAAACATGAAATACGTCTGGAACCTTGATAAAGAGGGGCGCCTCGGTATGTTCTACGAGGGGGCAGTAATTCTCCCGGATGTTTCGGATTTAGACGATACCGTTGCGACAGTCAAAGACTGGCGTGAAAAATACACAACTGACCATATCAGAATCAACACCGTTAAGTTCTTTATTGACGGAACAAACGAGATGGGTGACTGTCTCAGTACAGAACCTTTCCACAATGACCCGACGGGCACATATTACGGTGAAGCTATGGCAACTATGGAGCAGATGCGTGATGTCATCCTTCGACTGAACGAAGAAGGCTTCGATTTCCACGTACATACCATCTGCGACGGAGCTTTCAGGCTTATGTGCGATGCTGTGGAGGAAGCGCAGAAAATATGTGGCGACAGCTGGCGCATTAAGGTATGTCTCTGTCACTGCGAGATAATTCACCCTGACGATATTAAAAGAGTTAAAGAACTGGGAATCTACATCGACTATTCAACTCACTGGGCAGGCGGATATTTCGGCGAGGGCGCAATTCCATTCCTGGGCAAAGAACGCTGGGAGACAATGCATGACTACACGAAGGTAATTGCCTCAGGCGGAAAAGTAGGCTTCTCAAGTGACGTCTTCAGTTATGCCGAAGCCCCTCGTGCCAACCCGATGATAGGCATGCAGGTTGCAATGACAAGAGTAGATCCGTGGATTCCTCTCGATTCCAAGAAGTATCCGGGCAGTGTAAGACCTCCTGTTGACGGCAAGCTGACAATCAAGCAGCTTATACACGGTTACACTGCAGTCAATGCCGAAAGAATGAGGCTTGATGACAAGCTTGGTTCAATTGAAACCGGCAAACTGGCCAATCTGGTAATATTCAACGAAGACATATTCGAAGCCGCAAATACTTCACCTGAGACCTTCGGAGAAATCGACCCTTGGGGCACCTTCTTCGAAGGCGAAGAAAGACATGTGGTTTCCACAATGAGAAAAACAAGATAACCTCTCCATCCCAAACAGGAAAAAAGCGGAGCCAATAATATTGCTGCTCCGCTTTTCTCCTCTCATTCCCCAAAAAACATGTATACGTTTTCTAAAGAGTATTCTTCGGATTTTGTCACTCCGATTACTCTGAATCCGTGCTTCTCATAAAATCTCACGTCCTTTTCACCGTTTGTAAACAACATGACCGGAAGCCCCAGCTCTGTGGCCTTTGCGCATACGGCATCTATCAGTCTGCCGCCCCGGCCTTCTCCCTGAACCTCCGGATCCACGGCAAGAAAATCGACATATATGAACTCCTCCGGAAGCTCAAGCTGCGATTCCAGTCTGTCAACCTCATCAAAGAAGCCAAACCATCTTTTGACTCCTTCTTCTCCCAGCTCGTCGGCACATTGTATGAACTTCTCGCTCTTACTGCCGGCCGCCTCAAACTTTTCGTCGGAATAATCCACCTCGTCGGAATGGAGAACCGCTATTCCGTCTCGAAGACTTTCGTCGAGACTGTAGAATCTGCCAGCCATGAAATCAAAATATCCGTAGTATTCAACCACCATTTCCACCGCCAGCTGTTTTTCCTCCGGATTCGGAAACATGCCGTTCAGCTTGGGATAATCACCGAATGCCCTTCTGAAGGTTTCGAAAATATTCGGAAGATCTTTTTCTTCTGCTTTGTATAATCCTTCGATTTCTATTACTTTCATTTTCTTTCCTTAATTATGGTTGCCCTGCCACCCCATTCTACTCCTTATTCAGTGCTTTGCAAAGGGCAATTACCCCTACTTTTTCCTTGTTATGTTTTTTCGCATCTTTTTTACTTGTTTTGCCATTATGGTTTTATCGGATTTTTTATTTCTAAAGCCATAGTTTACCGATAAAATTCTTCCTATTTCTTGTAATAATGCCCTCCGACACCATTAAATTACACAGTTTTTGTGTGGTTTATCGATTGAACTAGAGTTGAACTAAGGTCAAACTATGGTTTTATCGGCATAACTCAAGCAAAAACCATAAACTACGCGAATTATCTAAAAAGAGCTGTGTTCCGGCATTGTCTCGGTGTCGGAACACAGCTCAATAAGCGGCCTGAAGTAAATGTTGTAATTGTTTCTATTGTTTTACTTTTGCAGGCTCAACATCAATATTGTTTCTTCGAATGAACCTGTTCTCGGGAAATTAACCAGCAGCTCAGCGTATGAAACCATAGTACCGTACACGATTACTCCTACTACGAGGAACGCCACCTGCCAACCTTTAATACCTCGTTTAAGCTCGGTATTTTCGTTATCTGCAGTAATTTTGTTGTCTACCATAATAAATACCTCCTATTCAAAATGATAGGAGGTATTTACATTTACTACCTTAATAAGGATTTTCATATTCTTACACAGCCTTTGCTTAAGATAATGATATTATACAGATAAAGGAGTGAAATGTTAAGTCCGGTTTATTTCGTCATCCTCCATATGGCAGCAGCAAGATGTTTTCTCATAGGGGCATCCTATGCATTTGGCTCCTGCCTTTTTCTTTCGGCAGATATATGCGCATGCGCCGCCTACTGCCAGTATCAACAATACCACTATGATTGCGTTTTTCATTTTTCACCTCTTCTGTTCTCTATAATCAGTATCGCCACTACTGCCGCGAATGCCGCTACGGCAATTATTCCTCCAATAAATCCGTTACCTATGCTTCCTGTCATTATTATGGTACCAATCTGATACACCAGGAAGCTTACGGTGAATCCCACAGCGAACTGGAAACCAATGGCACCGAGCATCCACTTCCCGCTCTGAAGTTCAGAATTCAAAGCCCCGAGCGCTGCGAAACACGGTGGTGTAAACAGATTAAACATAAGATATGCCAGCGCACCGATTTTCGTCAGTCCCATTACGGCTGCCACGGTACTTCCTCCCCCTACGAGGGCCGCTTCTTCTGTATCAATGAAGCTTGTCAGTGCATATACTGTCGCAAGTGTGCCCACAACATTTTCCTTGGCGATGAATCCGGTTATTGCCGCCGCTGCCAGCTGCCATGATGCGAAACCCACTACCGGTACGAGCATATATGCCAGGGGTGATGATACAAAAGCTAAAATCGATGTGCTTTCCATTCCTTCTTCCACCGGAGCAAAGTGCAAATCGAATGACTGCATTATCTGAACTACAGTATTGCAGACGAGAATTACGGTTCCGGCTTTAATTATGAAAGCTTTACCTCTCTCCAGCATAGATCCTGCCGCGAATTTTATTCCGGGCACTTTGTATTCCGGCAGCTCAATTATGAAGAATGATTTCTTGTATTTCATTCCGCTGATTGCCTTTATCATTAATGCCCCCAGCAGAATAACTATTATTCCTACGAAGTACATAAGAGGCCCAATCCAGCCTGTACCGGGGAAAAATGCTCCGGCGAAAAGCGCTATAACCGGAAGTTTGGCTCCGCAAGGCATGAATGTAGCCAGCATTGCCGTAGTTCTCCGTTCTCTTTCATTCCTGATGGTTCGACATGACATTATAGCAGGAATTCCGCAGCCTGTTCCGAGTATCATAGGTATAACGGATCTTCCGGAAAGCCCCACTCTCTTGAACAGCGGATCCAGCACAACTGTTGCTCTTGCCATATATCCGCAGTCTTCCAGCAGAGCCAGAAGGAAATACATTACCATAACAAGCGGAAGGAAACCTACTACTGCCCCTACTCCGCCTATGATTCCATCAACCAGAATCGCATACAAAAGTGGATTTGCTCCGGAAAGTTTGTCTCCGACGAACCCCTGAAAGCTTTCAATCCAACCTGTCAGCAGTCCTTCAAAGAATTTGCCTACCCCTACCGGGCTTTCCGCCTGTGATATGTAAAAGACACCAAACATTACTGCTGCGAAGATAACCAGTCCGATTACAGGATGTGTAAGGATTTCATCCATCTTGTCAGCCTTTGTTTTAACTGTATTAAGTGTTTTTCGCTGCTCTGCCTGCTTCACAACGGATTTGACGTATTCATATCTTATTATATCTGCTTTTTCCACTGCTTTTTTGTCATGCAGATCAATTGCTTCATGAGTATATGCAGGTTTCTGGCCTTTGCCCTTCACCTTCTCGCATTCGGCTATCAGCTCCTTCAACCCGTCTCCTGATACAGAAACCGTCTTTATCACACGGCACCCCAGTTCCTCAGAAAGCTTGTTTGTATCTATTAAAACCCCTTTCTTGCTGTTTACATCGCTTTTGTTCAGTGCGACAACTACCGGTATCCCCAGTTCCAGCAGCTGCGTTGTGAAAAACAGGCTCCTGCTTAGATTCGAAGCATCCACAACATTTATTATCACATCCGGATGCTCGCCTTTAACATAGTCACTTGTAATGCTTTCTTCCGATGAAAAAGGCGACATTGAATACGCTCCCGGCAGGTCGACTACCGTAATGGCATCATTTCCCCAATAGGATTTTTTTATCTCTCCTTCCTTACGTTCAACTGTAACGCCTGTCCAGTTGCCGGTTTTTTCGTTTCTGCCGGTTAAGGCGTTATACATGGTTGTCTTCCCGCTGTTGGGATTTCCTGCTAATGCTACTCTCATCTTTCCCTCCGTTTATCTCTTTATCCTATTAAGCCTTTTTCGTCAGTTGCTCCGTTCTTTAGTTCGGTATAACTAACTCAAAGGCCTTAAAAAAAACATTCTCTTCAGGAATGTTTTTAAATCTTGATAGTTTTCGCAAGTTCCGTGTCTATGTTGTAACGTGCGTCCTTAACAGCCAGAACCAGATTATTCTTTTTTCTGGAAATGACAGTCAGAGGTTCCCCGGGATAACATCCCAGTGAAAACAGGAATTTCACCATTTCTTCATCGTCGCTTTGTATTTCTTTTATTCTGTACTCTTTTTACATTTCGGCTTTTTCCAGTGTCATGGGATACCTCCTTTAAGCGCATGTTCGTTCTGTATTATTATAGTTCGCTATGTCTAACTTCCGAAGTAATGATATCCTAACTTCTGTTCGATGTCAACTACTTTTTCTTTATTACTCTTATACATTTGTGCTAAAATAAATGCGGAGGTACTGATTCTATGAAATTATTAAACATATCTACAGAAGATTATCTGGAAACAATTCTGCTCCTTGGCAGACGTCTTCCTGCCGTACGTGCGATTGATATTGCCACAGAACTTGGCTACAGTAAATCCAGCGTGAGTACAGCACTGAAAAATCTTCGTGACAAAGATTATATTACTGTCGGACCGCACAACTACATAACTTTAACCGAAAAGGGAACGGCTCTGGCAGCCTCTACTTACGAACGCCACGAATGGTTCACAAAATGGCTGATCAGTCTCGGAGTCACCGAGAAAACCGCAGCAAGAGATGCCTGTCAGATTGAGCATGCTTTAAGTGCCGAGAGTTTCAATGCAATCAAAAATGCTATACCGGAAATCTAAATAACAATCCAATAAAAAACGGCGGGCTAATGCCCACCGACGAAAAAAATACACCCTTGTATTTATTTATTTTGTTTACCAGTACATTCTCTTAGAATACTTTGAGTAAAGCTCTGCGTACTGCTTTAATTCATTTTTAAGGTTTCTGATTGTGTTTGTCATTGATACTCACCTCCCTTTTCCTAATATTATTATACCATTTAGTTTGCGGTTTTCAAGAGAATTTATCGTATTAGTTTGCTGTATTGCTGCTTTTTAAGGCCTTTTCCGGACAAAAAAACGCATTTTTTTGCACAAAAATCGCAAAATAATATTATTAGTTTGTAGTCTAATGTCCCAAGCCATCAAAATACGTATACTCAAAAAAGGGAGCTGTGCACCGGCATTATTTCAATGCTCGTGCACAACTCCCTTTTCCTCACTATGTTTTGTATAACGCAGGAAGTTCTTGGGGAGGTCACTCCCTGCAGACTAATCGCAGACTAATCATCGATACCGAGTTCAGGCGGTTCCTGCTTGAATCCCTTAGTAAGAATGAGCAGGTAGATTATTCCGGCTACAGTCCATGCACAACCAAGAACAATCGCGAATCTGTCCAGATGTACCAGCAGATACAGACAGAGCAGTGCTCCCAGAATAGGGAATATCAGGTAAAGAATTGTTCCCTTAAGTGAACGTTCTTTCTTTTTCACGTAGTACTGTGCGATTACCGAAAGGTTAACGAAGAAGAATGCTACGAAACCTCCGAAATTAATATAGGCTGTTGCCTTTGTAACATCAAGGAATATTGCCAGCAATGCAACTGCTCCGATAAGGAATATCGCATTGGCAGGAGTCTTTGTTTTCTGGTTAAGTGTTCCGAAGAACTTCTTAGGCATTACGCCGTCTCTTCCCATTGCATACAGCAGACGTGCTCCGCTCGCCTGTGCCGAAAGTCCTGCCGCAAACTGTCCGACAATTGTTCCCACCAGGAAGATAGCTCCGAATACTGTTGGCGCAACCTGACGCGCTATATCGTACGCGGCATTATCAGGGTTTGCATATTCAAATGACGGATGAACTAAGTGTGTGAAGTATGTTACTACCAGGAAGATAGCTCCGCAGATAAGCATTGTCAGTATGATTGCTCTCGGAATATTCTTCGTCGGTTCAACTGCGTCTTCCGTAAATGTAGTTAAAGCATCAAATCCCAGGAAGCAGTAGCATGCTGCTGCAGCTCCGGCAACGGTATAGCTGAAATCAATATCAGGATTGTAGAAAGGTGAGAATGATGCCAGAGTTCCTTCTCCCATTCCCTCTGTTAAAGCCTTAATTGTGAACGCAAGGAAGGCGATAATAATTCCAACCTGAATACCAACCAGTACGAAGTTGATTTTGCTTCCTACTTCAGCTCCGAAGAAGTTAATGGCTGAGGTAATAACAATAAATCCTACAAGCCATACCCATGAAGGTACTGCAGGTACTGCCGCACTGAGATATGAAGCACCTATAAGCCATATTGCCATTGGGAAGAAAACGTAACCGAGAAGCACAATCCATCCTGCAATAACGCCCAGTTTCGAGTTGATTGCCTTTCTCGTATAAGTATACGTCGATCCTGCTGTAGGGTATGCCTTGGCCATGTGACCGTAGCTGAGAGCCGTGAACAGCATTGCTATTACCGCGAAGCAGATTGCACCTGACTCCACGCCGTGTGATGCTGTAGCAATTACTCCGTAAATTGTGTATGCAATCATCGGAGTAAGGAATGCTATTCCGAAGATTACCAGATGTCTAAGCTTCATTGTTCGCTTAAGAGTATTGTCATTCATTATTCTTGGTCCTCCTTGTCAAATTATGATAAAGCTGGTTATTTAACGTTTTTATAAAAACTGCTTGTATATTCCAGGTCTGTAATCCGGCTCTCCTGTAAGCTCTTTATCCACAAACAGTCTTCTTGTTGCCAGAGACAGGTCTATTGTCTCCATGAAGACACCTTCCTGAACATTGTCCTTATCTCCCGCATAGTAGTGAAGATTTGTCTCATAGAAAGGCGTAATCTTCGGGCCGATTACGCAGCTTCCTCCTCCGAAGTAGTTGACATCGTCTGTTCCGCAAAGGTTCGAGCTGGCAACGTATATTGTGTTACAGAGTACTCCGTACTCAAGTGTAGGTGCATAGTAGTCAATGAATGCCTGACGGCTTCCTTCCTTTGGAATTTCCTCTACTACAGCTGTAGGGTTCAGGTAAAGTCTGCTGCCCTGACCGCAGTAGTATCTCTGCAGTTCCGGAAACTGATATGTATCGAAGCAGATTCCCACAGAAATCGGACCCCAAGGAGTGTCAAACATAAACGGTTTATCGCCTTTAACACACCAGATGCTTTCTGTTTCAAAAGGATGCATTTTCTTGTATGAGCCGATTACGCCCTCCGGTCCGATTGCCACCGCCGAGTTATAAAGTTCGGCGTCTGCCGTGTCCTGAAGTTTTTCCGCCATTCCGAATACAGCATATATTCCGTACTTCTTTGTAACCTCGGCAAGTCTGCTGCATGAAGGTCCGCTGAGCAGTTCTGTGTTCCTGATTTTTTCTTCCTGGGATACTTTCTCATCTACATAGTAATCGTATCCCATCAGGCACATCTCAGGGAACAGAATCAGATCCGCCCCGCGTTTAGCAGCGGCTTCGGTAAATCCGCACATCCTGCTGATGTTGCTTTCTTTGTCGGCTGCATCGACTTTGAAGTTTACTACAGCTACAGTGATGATATCTTTCATTTTTCTATCTCCTTAAAATATTATTTATCTCTGTCATTTCCGGATGCCTTGCATATGAATTCTATTCTTGATTTCGAATCCGATTTTTCCAGAATCTTTGATACATGTTTTTTTACTGTGGAGATTGTTATGTATTTCATCTGAGCAATCTCCTCGTTTGAATAGCCTTTGAGCATCATTGTGGCAATATCCTTCTCAGTATTGGTCAGTGAATAATTGCTGGCCACATGATCAAAGAGGAACGCATAGTTTGATGCCTTCAGCTCCAGATGCGGCTGAATAATTCTGCAGATTTCAATTTCCTTCTCGGTGAAATCAACATCCGTTTCTTCTCTAAACAAATCAAGAGATCCGATACAGTATCCCGGATTATCCTTGTCCCACCTGAAGTTGCTGTCCAGAGACACCTTCGTGCGTGCGGGAGTCACGTAATCGATAAAATACTCGGTATCTTTTCGTTTCTCGAAATCAAAGGCCTCACTGCTCCTTATTATTACGTCGCGATCAGGTTTCATTTTATCCACAACATCGTCAATGTTGCAGTAATACAGCTCGTAATCCTTAAGTTCTTTGTTTGTGAAACCCTGTCCGAGATAGTTTTTGACTATTTCCGGCTGCGATAAATCATAAAAATAGATACAGGCCTTCTCATACGGAATCAGTTTCTCGATATCCAGCAGGAAATTATTCATAGCTGTAAGGATATCATCCTCCCGATTCAGTTTAAGAATTGTTTCATTAATCTTTTCCCAATCCTTCGCCCACAGCGTCTGACTCATCGTATTTCTCCGTTAATACATTTTTTTCCTTTTTTATAATTATACACAATTCTCAGAAAAATGATATGGTACCTGAGACCCATATTGTTAAAATAAAAACAGGACGGCAGTCTGACTTACTGTCGCCCTGTATATGTCATTTATTATTGCTTTTCTTTAATTAGCCTGGTTCTTGTCACCATCCTGTCTCTCCACAGCAAATATTCATCGTGGCTCATATTCCCCATCACCGGTTTGAACTCCCGGACGCATTTATCAATAAACTCTTTATCGTAATCAGTGACTTTCTGCTGCTCCTCATTAAAAAACTGCAACATGTAATCCTTATATTTATCTAATCCTTCACAAAGGCTGGCAGAATTAAGCTCCTCGACACCATAAGGACCGGTGAAGGCCCACCTCAAGCCTAATCCGTCTGTAAGAGCTCTGTCCACATCTGCAACGCCGCATACACCTTCTTTCACCAGGTACAAAGCCTCCTGCACCAGAGACAGCTGAAGCCTGTTCAATACATATCCGTAGACTTCCTTGCATTTTATCGGCTTTTGCCCTATATGCTCCATAAAATCTCTGACAGAATCTTTAATTTCCTCGGAAGCATTGTCTCCGGAAATTTCCATAAAAGGAATCAGGTGCGGCGGATTCGTAGGATGCGCTGTCAGACACCGCTCCGGATGATTCTCAACCTCTGCTGCAATATCGCTTATCCTGAGTCCCGAACAGCTTGAACCGATAGGTATGCTGCCGTCCGTCATATCCGTAAGCTTCCTGAATATGTCCTTCTTAAGTTCAATATCTTCCCACAGACACTCCTGAATATAATCTGCATCCTTCACCGCCTCATCCAGATTATCTGTAACAGTTATTCGCCCTGTGATTTCCGGTATGTTTTCCCGCGGGATAACACCCTCCTCTGCCAGGAATCCCAGCGCTCCTTCAATTCTCTCCATTACAGTATCCAGTGTAGGAGACTTTCTGTTATACATGGAAACGCTGCAACCGCCTCTGGCGAAAACCACACCCCAGCTGTATCCTATAAAACCGCAACCTATTACGGCAACCTTTCTGTATTCTTCCGGTCTTTTCATTTAATCTGATCTGTCCTTTCCGCTGTCTGCTTAATTCATCTACCACCCTTTGCGCAGTTGCCTTGATTACACACATGCTCATATGACTGTTGTGTATTTCTGATAAGCAATTCATTAAACAAGTCAATTGGGGCAGTTCGTATCGTCTGCGATTTTATTCTCTGCGCCATAGCTCTGCCACTTATTCATAGACCTGCAATCGGTCCAATAATTGCGATTGTCTGTATCGGTCCTATAATGAATGCATCCCTTAAAATCATGAATATTGTTAATAATTTATTTCTAAACGAATGATTTTTCCCACCTAATTTACAATACTCTAATGACAACAACCGAAATATTATCCTTTGATTTGTGTTTTGACGCAAGCTCAAAGCAACTGTCTACTGTTTCTTCAATAGAAATATCTCTGCGTAGTATATCAGCAATTTCATTGTCAGAGACAACATCAGTAAAGCCATCACTGCTTATCAGGATTGCGTCACCGTGATTTATCTGAAATTCTGACACTTCAGGATCAATGCTGAACTCATATTCGGGAATTCCAATATTTTGAGTAAGCTGATGTTTCACATCATCATTAATGAACTCAATACCCATTCCTGCGTCAATCATTGACTGATAGCGTGTATGGTCTTTGGAAATCTGCACTATTTTAGAGTCTCTATACAGATAAATCCTGCTATCCCCAACATTAACCGCTGTTGCAGTACTCCCATAAACATATATCATGGCAAGTGTCGTTCCCATATTCCGACAATTTAATTCGTTCATTGTTGAAAGGACTTCATTATTTAGATAATCTACACATCCTAAAGCATCAAATGTCTCATTCTCACTATATGTCTTTAACGCTTTCACCGCAGTAAGCGAAGCAATCTCTCCAAATACAGCACCACCTATTCCATCACATACAGCAGCCAACACATCATAATCTCTTATAATCGGACCCGCCTGAAAATATTCCTGCCGAGAATCTGCCAAAAATAAACCATTAACATATATGTTGTCCTCATTGTTCGTTCTTATTTGTCCTATATATGATTTCCCAAATACTGATAATTTCATATCTCATATTCCTCTAGAAGGTTCTTGGTGCCTCAATTCTTGTTGGCGCAAATATCTCATTATTTTTAATCCATTTTTCAACCTCGGCATCAGACAAATCATCGCCTAAATACCACACCGCAAGGTCATTTGATTTGATAATATTTCCCTTTAGATTAATTCTTGAGTTCGCGCCAAGAGCAACATTTCCATTAGTCCCCCCATTGCTGACATCTATATTTGATTTGCTGATATTTGCATCTGAGTATGCAAGTATTCCGTAAATGATTTTTTCTGATGCAAAAGTTGCATTTACATCAACGCTTTTTATATTAGTCACCCCGCCACCTTCGATCCTTATTATGTCACTACCTTCTGTGGCACAGGATGGCGAATCTACTTCTAAACCTAGATTCTCCAGAGTTACATCAAAGCCCTTAATATAAAAACCGCAGTTGAGTACCGGTTTTGTTTCTCCTTTACCAACAACGGAAACGTTATCAACATTTATTTCTATTGGCTCGTCAAAAGAGTACTGACCGCCTTCAACGTAAATTGTGTCTCCGGAAGATGCATTACGAATTGTCTGCAGCAAAGCTTCTGCATCTCCGGCAACTAAATCTTTACCCTCAGGAATTTCTGCAACTGCTTTACTAGCGTTTGTAGCGTCCATAGTCTTGTCATCAGTGCCATTTATTTGTGACATAGCAAAACCAATTCCCAAAATACATATAAGCGGCACTATAATTGCTAATAATACATGTTTCTTAGACTTCCTTTTAGACGGATACTGATTCTGGACTGTTACCGTTTTTTCCTGACTGATGAGTACTGTCGCGTCATTGTCGCTATCTTCTTCAATATCAAGATTATCAGGATCAAGCAGTTCGTTGTAAGATTTACTCAAAGCATACTCTGTAAGTTCTCGTCTGAACTGTCTTGGTGTTGAGTACCTATCTTCTTGTCGGTATTGACATGCCTTAAGAACAATATCTGACAGCACTGGATCTATACCGGGTATTGAAGGAATGCTTTCTCCTGAAAATCGCCGAACAAGGGCCTCCTCTTTAATGTTATATGTAATTCTATCAGGATAAGATGGGAGAAATGGAGTTCTGTTATTATTAAGTAAACGGTAAAGGACAATCCCCAGCGAATAAACATCTACACTCGAACCATACTTTCCACCTAAATATACCTCGGGCGCCATGTAAGAGTATGTTCCCTTTTTTGAAAGCCCACCGCTTGTTTTTTCAAGTGTTCTTGCAATACCAAAATCACCAAGCTTGAAATCTCCAGTTGAAGATATGAAAATGTTTTCAGGCTTTACATCTCGGTGAATTATTTTCTTTTGATTGCACACTTCAAGTGCCCTGCATATATCTATTCCAATCTTCAGCACTTCACGTTCAGAAATTGAATTGTTATTAAGGTAGTCAAGCAATGGAGTTAACAGTTCCATCTCCGAGCACTCTGCCAATTTTCCATACGTTTCTCAACACTACTTATCCGGGCGCAATATTTTATTATATTATTGATTCAATGTGATCCAAAGTCAAGACCTTGAAATGTCTTTCAGACCGGCCAATCTACTATTGAAACGTTTCTGTAAATATGATGCCGTATCTGATAATACACTTAGTAATTCTAAACAGCTTTCAAGAGATTTTGAATTAATGGAGGATGGATCAACTAAGACAGTTTATAAAATCAACACACCTAAAACCAGAAATTCCATATGCCTGATTCCTCTTGATTTTGAGCAAACAAAAAAGCTTGAAACCGTTGAAATTTCAAGCTTGCTGGCACCCCCACTCGGAATCGAACCAAGAACTAATCTTTAGGAGAGATTTGTTATATCCATTTAACTATGAGGGCTCAATATCGCTTAGGTATTAATATTACCACAAATATCCTTGTCTTTTCAAGCTGTACGTACTAAGTTCTGAATCAGTTTATTACTGCTTACTGTGGGGCAGCAGCGACGCAAATTCTTGATAAAATTAGTCCAGTATGTTTTTTTGATGTTTTTTTGTGCCTTTGCAGTATACATAAACCACTATATGGTGTATAATCGTCTCACTGAACCACAATAGGAGGTATAATTATGTCAGTAGTAATAACAGGAAACGCTGATGCTCGCGAAGCTCAGGCATATGTAGATTATCTGGAAACAAAGTACAACAGAAAGCTGGAGAAGCTCGACATAAATCTGGACGGTGAATTCGCCGATCTGAACTATGAATTTGAACACGTTCCTTTCGAAAGAATCCGCAGAATCACAGGGTATCTTGTAGGCACTATGGATCACTGGAATGACGCGAAAGCAGCCGAAGAAAGAGACAGAGTAAAGCATACCCTCACAGGCGCAAAGAATGTGTAATATGGGTTTAACTCCATATTTTTTAGTGTTATAATTGTCCCGGACATATTATTCTTATGAGAAAGGAGTGTCCGGGCTTTATACGTCCGGCAATACTGAAATGTACGAAGCTGCTAAAAGAGCCGCATGGGCTGAAATTAACGTATCAAATTTAGATTTTAATATTAAGAAAATCCGCGAGAAGGTTGGTCCCGACAAGAAAATAACCGGAATAATCAAAGCTGACGGATACGGGCATGGTGCCGTTAAGTGTGCATCTGTTCTCGTTGCGAACGGAATCAGATCTTTCGGAGTTGCCACATTATCCGAGGCCATTCATCTTAGAGAATCAGGCTTTGATACTGAGCAGATACTCGTGCTCGGTCTTACACCGGATCCTTATGCAGACGTTCTGGTTGAATACAACCTTACGCCTGTTGTTTGCAGTTACTCCAATGCAAAATCTATTTCCGATGCTGCCGCCAAAGCGGGCAAGACTCTCGAATGCTATATAGCTATCGACACAGGCATGGGAAGAATCGGATACATTCCTGAAGACCCTTCAGCTGTTGAAGATGTTAAGATGATCGATAAACTTTCGAATCTTAAAATCGAAGGACTCTTCTCTCACTTCGCTACAGCAGATGCAGAGGACAAACAGTATTCATTAATGCAGATTCAGAGATTTACTGCATTTTACAAGAAGCTGATTGATGCAGATATAGAGGTTCCTTTGAGAGCACTTTCAAACAGTGCCGCTGTCATGGAACTGCCTAATGCTCATTTCGATCAGGTTCGTCCCGGAATTATCCTCTATGGACTTTACCCGTCAAACGAAGTTGACAGAAATGAACTTGAGCTCAGACCTGCCATGTCAGTTAAAGCGAATATAGTTCATCTTAAAAAGGTGCCTGCCGGCACAACAGTAAGCTACGGCCGCAAGTGGACAGCAACAAGAGACAGCCTCATTGCTACAATTCCACTGGGATATGCTGACGGATACCCTAGACCGTTCTCATCAAAGGCTCAGGTAATCGTTAACGGAGTCAAGGCTCCGATAACCGGAAACATCTGCATGGATCAGTGCATGATAGACGTTACCGATGTACCTTATGTGAAAATCGGCGACGAAGTAACCGTAATGGGTAAAGACGGAATCAACGAGATTTCCGCAGATGAAATCGCAGAAGCAACAGGCACAATAAACTATGAAATCGCTTGCGCATTCGGACAGAGACTGCCGAAAGTATATGTATACTAAATCAGAACTCAATAACAATGTATATAAAAAACACGATGACCTGTCGGTCATCGTGTTTTTTATTACAAATTATACGTGGAAGTGTATCTTCTTTCCTTTTTCCAAATCTTCCTCCATTATCTCATATCCTATACGATATGCATCGAGGTTGGCAGATGCTATGCTTGCATTGAAATTAGCCTTTATTTCCTCTTCAATAGCCTGCGAATGAATCTTTGGCATAAGCTTTGTCAGTGCTCCCAGTGCTATTATATTAACGCAGAAAGGCTTCCCCATTTCTTCTGCCCGCTTTGTTGCCTGAATTCTGAAATGATTCGGGTTGTCCGACTCGACAAGAGTGCTGTTGATAAGCACGATGGCATCTTCTTTAACATCTCCTATATATTTATCATACCCCACTTGATTGAGTGCAACAAATACATCGACACCGTCGACTTTCATGTAGTCTATTTCCTCATCGGATATTACAACCTCTGCTTTACACGCTCCGCCTCTGGCTTCGGGACCGTAACTCTGCGTCTGGGCTATGTTGTAATGCTCTCCGAGACCATATCCCTTCGCCAGCAGAACCGATGCCAGTATTACTCCCTGTCCGCCTGATCCTGCAAATCTTACATTTATCCTCATTATTTCCCGGCTCCTTCCACATCAATAGCCCCATCGGGACACAGTCTCTCGCACATTCTGCACTCAACGCAGTTCTCCGGATTCTGTATTCCCGGCATGGCCGTCCCGTAATTATTTCTGGTCTTTGATTTAATGAATATTTTTTTAGGGCATACTGTAAGGCATATATTACATCCCTTGCAGCAGGCTTTGTCTATCGTAATATTTGCCACCTCTTACCTCCTTATGCCCTTTGATTCCAGAGCCTCTTCCACTCTGGCAATGTATTCACGGGCGTTAACATCATTCCTGAACAATCCGATTGGAATTTTTCCTTCTTCGTTTTTCTCTCCTCTGGCGCCTGTCGGATCCGCAGCTGCATCTCCTCTGAAGAGGTAAGTATTCTCCTTGTATTTCTCCATTATCTTCGCAGGATCCTTCTCACCCCAAATGCTTTTGCCCGCCTGTACAGGACACTGAGAAAGCACCTCTATAAACGAGAACCCTTTGTGCTCGATTCCTTCTGCAATTGCCTTTGCAAGCTGCACCGGGTGAGCCGTGGTCCATCGTGCGACATAGCTTCCGCCCATTGCCATTACTGTGCCGCATGCATTTATCGGCTCGTCGATACATCCGAAAGGACTTGTCTTTGTTCTGGCCCCCAGAGGCGTTGTCGGCGACTTCTGGCCGCCTGTCATTCCGTAAATATAATTGTTTACCATTACCACGGTAAGATCTATGTTTCTGGCTGCCGCGTGGAAAAGATGGTTTCCGCCTATTGCCAGGCAGTCTCCGTCTCCTGTGAACACCAATATTTTCTTATCAGGACGAGCCAGCTTAAGACCCTCTGCGAAAGGCAGCGCTCTGCCGTGCATAGTGTGAATAACATCAAGCTTGTAATAACAAGGAATCCATGAGGAACAACCTATTCCGCTGACGCAAGCAATATCGTCCTTGCATCCCAGAGACTCCATTGCCTCCATGGCCGCAATCTGAATTATACCGTTGCCGCATCCCGGACAGAAAAGCGTCGGGAGCGATTCAGTCTTTATATATTTCTCATAAAGTTTGTTCATCCCTAGTCCTCCTCCAGTCCCGTTGCTGTGAGAATCTCATCGAGAATCTCTGTCGGTGTGTGAATATCCCCACCGCATTTCGGCATTGAAATAACTTTCTTATCCTTAAGTACGCGCTCTATTTCCCGCACATACTTACCCACGTTCATCTCCGGAACAATTACCATATCAACGTACTCTGTAACCTGACGCAAAAGCTCCTCCGGCATAGGCCATACCGAGTTGATTTTAACAAGGCCGACCTTAAGATGGCTGTAGTCTGTTTTTATGGTTTCGCTTACACCTCGGGTGAAAAGATCTTTCACAATCCTGAACTTGGAGAACAGTCTGTCATCCTTAATTCCCCGTGCCTTCTTTACTGCATTCATTGCCGGTCTTGCTACGGAACCGTAAGCAATAATCGCCACATCCGCATCCTCCATGCAGTAGGTATCTATACTTGCGATGGAATCAACATTATCTTTAATCTTCTTGTTTATGTTGTTTATAAACTCACCGCTCTTCGTCGCAATATGTCCGATACGTCTTCCCTTCTCATCATGGAGCTGCCCTTCGACCGTGCTGAATTCTCCTTTGAAGAAATCCGCCTGAGGTGATACTACGTATTTCTTCTTCTCACTCTTTATCTCTTTGCTGCCGTCTCTGATGACAATCTTTTCTCTCATGTGCCCGACAACTTCATCAGCCAGAAGAATTACAGGTGTTCTGAACTGCTCTGCCAGTTCAAAGGCTCTTATTGTGAAATCATACATTTCCTGTACCGACGATGGCGCCAGTACTATGATTTCATAATCACCGTGACTTCCGTATCTTGTCTGATATATATCCTGCTGAGAGGAAAGTGTCGGCTGTCCTGTGGATGGGCCGCCGCGCTGAACGTTTACAATCACAATCGGAGTCTCCGTAACAGCTGCGAATCCTATGGCCTCCTGCATAAGTGTGTAGCCCGGACCGGACGTGGCAGTCATTGCCTTTTTACCGCCCCAGCGTGCACCGATAATTGCACATGCCGATCCTATTTCGTCTTCCATCTGAATAAAAGCGCCCCCTGCTTTTTGCATTTCTTCTGACATCATTTCAATTATTTCCGTTGACGGAGTAATTGGATATCCTGCGAAAAATCTACATCCGGCATAGAGCGCACCTTTGGCGCAGGCTTCATTTCCTTGCAGCACTACTTCGTTTGCTTTTGTTGTTTTGCTATCCATTTTTTCCTCTTTTTTTGTTTAATCAATGCCCCTCTTCGATAATAATCTTAACATTGAGCAACAGCCCCTTCAAGGCGCCCCGGCCGATTTTCGAGGGTCCTCGCTGTTCAATTTTCGAGCTTTGTATACAATTTTATTGCATTAAAACGGCCCCTTTCAAAAGCCAAAAAAGCTGCTGCACTAATTACATAGTGCAACAGCCCTTTAATTAAAATATTCACTCTTTTCCTGCAGCAACCCAGCGCTCGGCAGCACGCTTGGCGGAGCCTTCAAGATGCTCCTCGATTTTAGCCTTTGCATATTCCTCATCTCCCGCCTCTATGGCTTTGAAGATTTCTTCATGCTCTCTGTACACTTCCGGCAGGTTATCGTCCTTTGAAAGTGTAGCTTTTCTTGCCAGATGCACATAATCCTGATAGGATCTCAGTGCCTGAACTATAAATCTGCTGCCCGTCATCTGAAAAATCATATTGTGAAAATCTTCGTTCGCCTGAAGAAGCTTCTCATATGATTTCTGCGTTGTGTAGAAGCTCATTACATCCAGCTGATGCCTCAGCTCCTCAATGTTCTGATCTGTCTTGTTTCTTATGGCCCATACGACTGCCAGCTGTTCAACAGCTACTCTGACAGCATATATGTCCCTCATGTCGTTTCTGTCGAAACCCTTGGCAAAACACCCCTTATTCGGCACATACTCAATGAGCTGCTCCTTAAGAAGCTGCTTCATTGCATCCCTGACAGGGGTTCTGCTGACTTTAAGCTCTTTAGCTATCTGGTTTTCGATGAGGCGTTCCCCCATCAGGTATTCTCCGGCAATTATTCTGCCTCTTAAAATCTCTGCAATTTCATCGGCTAATGTCGTTTCTCCGGAAAAAATCTGCTGCACGTCATTACCTCCCCTGCTTACAGCAAGTGGTTCTCTATTACTTGTACGTCAGGATCAAAGTCTTCAATCTGCAGATAATAATCAGCTGCATCCAAGAACGCCTGCATAGGTGCGAGTCCTATTATTTCTGTTCCTATTACGTTTACGCCGTATCTGGCAGCTTCTCTTCTAACGAGTTCAAGAACTCTGTGAAGAGGAGTTACTCTGAAGTCTGTCATGTTGATTGATACCTGAGCAATGTTTCTTTCTTCGATAAGAAGACCCATTGCCTTAACGCACTTGAATCCACCCTTTACTTCTCTTATGATGTTTGCGATTTTCTTGGCGATTTCCTCGTTATCCGTTCCCAGATTAATATTAAATGCGATAAGTGGAGGTCTGGCGCCTACTGCCACAACTCCGCCTGTCGGATGTATTCTCTGTCCGCCAAAATCCGGAATCCATTTGTCTTCCTTAACTTTCTCTGCCATTCCCTCAAACTGACCTTTTCTGATTTTAGCAAGGTTCTTTCTGTGAGATGCTGATGCTGAGTTTTCATAAAGGAATACAGGAAGATCTGCTTCTTCGGCGATTCTTGCTCCGACTTTCTTAGCCAGCTCGTCACAATCTTCTGTAGTCGCGTCCTTAATAGGGATAAACGGCATTACGTCAACGCATCCCATTCTAGGGTGTCCGCCTTCGTGCTTAGTCAGGTCAATAAGCTCAACTGCTTTCTTTGCCAGCTTAACACTTGCTTCTTCGCAAGCTTCCGGACTTCCCATGTATGTAATAACCGATCTGTTGTGTGTTTCGTCTGATGAGTAATCAAGAAGAGTGCATCCCGGTGTAGTTCTAATCTGATCGACGCATGCCTCGATTACTTCTCTGTTTCTGCCTTCACTTATGTTTGGTACACTTTCGATAATCTTCGCCATTAGAGTTCCTCCTCAATTTTTCCGTACAGTTTTCCTGCGAGTTCTTCGCATTTTGCCATCATTTCCTTACCCTTTGCTTCACATTCTGCCGCAAAAGCTTCATCCTTTACTCCCGGCAGATTAATCTTAACATTGAGCCATGCACCTTTGACACATGCCAGGAAGTTAAGAACTCCCACACCATAGTCACTGGCACAGTTCATATTGAAATGGCCGTAAAGTCTGTCTGCGATATCGAGGCCTTTTGCTGCCAGCTGCATTACACTGTAAGGCACCTTCGTTGCCTCGAGAGTTCCGTCGGCTATCGCTTTCTTTCTTGCTGCCTTGTCTTCATCTGTTTCCTTAGGCATTTTGAATGCTGCCGCAACGAGATTGTATGCATCCGTATCTTTATCAATTGCTTCCGACAGGCTCTTAAACAGCTCAACTGCCTCTTCCTTAACAGCCTTGCAGAATTCATGATCTTCAGCATACTTTTTCTTCGATATTGTCAAATCGCAAACCATTGACATCAGAGCTGCACCCTGCGCTCCCGCAAGAGCACTGACACTGCCGCCGCCCGGTGCCGGTTCATCAGAAATAAGAATATCGAGATATTCATTTAATTTCATGTCGACTAATTTCATTTTTCTTCTCCTTTATTTTACCAGCTGTCCTTTTTTAATAACATGTTTCGCCATGTTTGATCCGAATCTGTAGCAGACCATCTCGAAATCCGGAGCATCCCAGATTACCAAATCTGCCTGTTTTCCTTCTTCCAGTGTTCCGACAATATTTCCTCTGTTAATTGCACACGCAGGGTTAATCGTAACAGCTGTCAGAACTTCCTCCGGAGTCATCTTATACTTCAGGCATCCGAGATTTACTGCGAACTGCAGGTTCAGTGACGGACACGAACCCGGATTGAAATCACTGGCAATTGCAACCGGTATACATTTTTCTATCATTTTCCTTGCCGGCGCATAAGTTTTGTCCAGGTAGAAGGATGTCGCAGGAAGACACATCGCCGTTGTTCCTCCTTCTGCCAGAGCGTTCATGCCCGATTCGGTAATTGCGATAAGGTGCTCCGCAGATGTGGCACCCATTTCACCCGCCAGCTCACTTCCGCCGATTGCCTCGATTTCGTCTGCGTGAATCTTCAGTTCAAATCCCAGAGACTTGGCGCACTCCACATACTTCCTGCTCTGCTCTGCGTTAAAAACAGAATCCTCTGTGAAAATATCACAGAATTCGGCCAGATTTTCCTGCCTTACTGCAGGGAGAATATCGCTGCATATCATTTCGATATACTCATCGCCTTTTCCTTCGTATTCAGGCGGCACCGCATGGGGTCCCATAAATGTCGGAACAACATCCATGCAATGTTTTTCACCCAGCTCCCTTATTACGCGCAAAAGCTTCATTTCGTTTTCGTAATCAAGTCCGTATCCGCTCTTGATTTCCGTCGTGGTAACACCCATGCCAACCATCTCATCAAGGAAGCCCATGCTCTTTTGTATAAGTTCTTCTTCAGTAGCCTCTCTGGTCTTTCTGACTGTATCGAGAATACCTCCGCCTGCATTGAGAATATCCAGATATCCGGCTCCGGCCAGCTTCATCGCTATCTCATGCTGCCTGTATCCTCCGAATACCAGATGAGTGTGTCCGTCTACAAGGCCTGGTGTTACGACATTTCCCTCTGCGTCTATTTCTTCATCGAAATCACCTTCAGGGAGGCGTCCTCCCTCGATGATTTCTTTAATTATTCCGTCCTCTACGGCAATTGCCGCATCAGTCATTTTAACATTGACACCCTGTTTGCTGCCTTTGTGACTGTAACAGCCTGAAGGTGTCTGCAAAATCCCTATATTTTTAATAAGCGTGCGTTTCATATTATGCCCCTTATTTCACAAATTCATCCACAACCTTATTAACCAGTTCATCATCTGCTATGTAAGGAATCGTAATGTGACCCTTACCTTCATAGTTAGCATTGTATGCTACTGAAGTTTCTACAGCGTTTTCGTTTCTCGCCCAGTTTCTTCTGGCAACGCCGCCCATTACGTCCCACATCATTGCAGAATGAAGAATCTTGTCAACTCTCTCGCTTCCGTCCAGAAGCAGTCCGAATCCACCGTTTATTGCCTTACCGATTCCTACTCCTCCGCCGTTGTGAAGTGCGCAAAGGCTCATGCCTCTGGCCGCATTTCCTGCGAAGCACTGAACCGCCATGTCAGCCATAACATTAGATCCGTCCTTGATGTTGGAAGTTTCTCTGAAAGGAGAATCTGTTCCTGATACATCGTGATGGTCTCTGCCCATCATTACAGGACCAATCTTGCCTTCTCTGACAAGCTTGTTAAATGCCAGTCCGATATCTCTTCTTCCTTCTGCATCCTGATAAAGAATTCTTGCCTGTGTTCCAACAACAAGCTTGTTCTTCTCTGCATCTCTTATCCATATCCAGTTGTCTCTGTCCTGTCCGCGCCTTGTCGGATCGATTACTTCCATTGCAGCCCGGTCAGTTGCTCTCAGATCTTCCGGCTTGCCTGACAGGCATACCCATCTGAAAGGTCCGTAACCGTAGTCAAAGAGAATCGGTCCCATAATATCCTCAACGTATGACGGCCAGATAAATCCGTCCTTATCATCAGTACCGTTCTTGGAGATTTCCTTGATTCCGGCATCATACATTGCCTTCATAAATGAGTTGCCGTAGTCGAAGAAATATGTACCTCTGTCTGAAAGTGTCTTTATTGCCTGATAATGTCTGTGCAGCGATGCATCTACCATTTCACAGAACATATCTCTGTCATGGTGAAGCATTTCTGTTCTCTTCTGGAATGTGAGACCTACAGGACAGTATCCGCCGTTGTATACGTTATGGCATGATGTCTGGTCTGAGAGCAGATCGATTTTGAAATCTATCTCAACTGCTTTTTCCAGCAAATCTACAATATTACCCCAGTATGCAATTGAAATGCTTTCTTTGGCATCAACCTTTTCCTGTGCCAGACGGAATACCTCATCAAGATCCTCACAAACTACATCTACCCATCCCTGGCTGTGTCTTGTTTCGATTCTCGATTTGTCAACTTCCGCAAAAATTCCGACTGCATTAGCTATATTGGCTGCCTTAGGCTGAGCTCCGCTCATTCCGCCAAGTCCGGATGATACGAATGTATGTCCTGCCAGATCTCCGTCTTCCGGAATTCCCAGTTCCTTACGTCCTGCATTGAGGATGGTGTTAAATGTTCCGTGAACGATTCCCTGAGGGCCTATGTACATCCAGCCGCCTGCTGTCATCTGTCCGTAGTTGGCAACACCCATCTGCTCTGCCACTTCCCAGTCTTCGAGGTTGTCATACATACCGATCATCATTGAATTCGTAATAATTACTCTCGGTGCCTCAGGCTTCGAAGGAAACAGTCCCAGAGGATGCCCCGATTCCACTACAAGTGTCTGTTCATCTGTCATTTCTTCCAGATACTTCTTGATAAGTCTGTACTGGAGCCAGTTCTGACAAACCTGACCTGTTTCTCCGTAAGTAACCAGCTCATAAGGATAAAGAGCCACTTCGAAATCCAGATTGTTGTCTATCATTACCTGAAATGCCTTGCCGGCCAGACAATTGCCTTTGTATTCGTCTATAGGTTTTCCGTAGATTCTTCCTTCAGGTCTGTATCTGTATGCATAGACTCTTCCGTAATTTTTAAGTTCTTCCATAAACTCAGGCGCAAGCTTTTCATGAAGCTCTTCCGGAACGTATCTCAAAGCATTTTTAAGGGCGATTCTTGTCTGTGCCTTTGTAAGTCTGAAGCCCCTGTCCGGTGCTCTTCTTATACCTTCCTGAAATTCCGGGTAAGCAGGATATTCTGCATCAAGCTTAATTGTCATAGCTTCGCCGATTGCTTTATTCTCTAACATATTATTACATCCTCCTATTACTATTTCAGGGTTACTACCTTCTCAACAGCCTCGTTAATCTCGAAACTCTTAACCATTTCATCGAACTTAGCCAGTTCATCGAGCATTATTATATCGTTCTCAATCGGATCTGCCTTTGATCTGATATGATCATATGCAGCTCTTGTTGCAGGCGCCAGGTTGTCAATTCCCTTCTCACCCTGTTCCTGTCTGAGCCATATTGACTGTGCTGCTGCCGAAAGCTCGATTCCGATAACTTTCTGTGCATTGTCCAGAACCAAAGCTGCTGTTCTTGCCGAAGTTGTTCCCATTGATACATGGTCTTCCTGGTTTGCTGATGTCGGAATTGAGTCAACACATGCCGGATGGTCATATACCTTGTTTTCTGAAACCATTGATGCCGCTGCATACTGGGCAATCATATATCCTGAATTCAGTCCGCCGTTCTTAACAAGAAATGCAGGAAGTCCTTCCGAAAGCTGTGAATTTACCATTCTCTCGGTTCTTCTCTCCGATACATTTGCCAGCTCCGAAATTGCTATCTTCAGGAAATCAAAGGCCAATGCCATTGGCTGCCCGTGGAAGTTTCCACCTGAAATTACTTCATCTGATATTGAGAAAACAAGCGGATTGTCTGTTACTGCATTGATTTCGATTGAAACCTTGTCGTATACATACTGAATTGCATCCCTTGAAGCTCCGTGTATCTGCGGCATACATCTCTGGGAATACGGATCCTGAACCTTGTCTTCATGAATCCACTTAGCGTTTTCGGATCCTTCGAGAAGCGTTCTCATATTCTCCGCTTCCGTAATCTGTCCGATCTGTCCTCTGATTTTGTGAACCTTCGGATCGTACGCTTTGCGTATTGCCTTAAGGGCTTCCCCTGTAAGTGCTGCTGCGATGTCGGCAGTCTTGAGAAGCTGCATAGCATCATACAGTACATTTACACCAACTGCTGTCATCATCTGTGTACCGTTGTTAAGTGCCAGTCCTTCTTTAGCTGCCAGTTCTACAGGAACCAGTCCCTCTGCATCGAAGGCCTCCTTGGCATCAACTATTTTGCCTTTATATTCAACCTTTCCCATTCCGATGAGACCGAGGGCTATGCATGAAAGCGGAGCCAGGTCTCCTGATGAACCAACGGAACCTTTTTCAGGCACTACCGGTATGATGTCTGCATTAAGCATATCAACCATCGTCTGAATTGTTGAAAGCCTTATTCCGGAATATCCGCTTGTAAGCGCATTACATCTTAGAAGCATAGCCGCTCTGACATAATGTTTAGGATATGGCTTTCCCATAGCACATGTGTGGCTGATAATGAGGTTTTTCTGCAGAAGTGCCGTTTCATCCTGTGAAATCTTCACATTGGCAAATCTGCCGAAGCCGGTTGTCAATCCATAGATTACAGCATCCTCATCAAGCTTCTTCTCGACGTACGCTCTCGCTCTGTTAACTGCTGCCTTGGCCTCTTCGCTGATCTCAACTTTCTCGCCTTCGCGACAAACCTTGATTACATCCTCAACAGTAAGGCTCATTCCATCGATTCTAATAGTCATGGCTTTTCTCCTTTTTTACATATTATAATTTCAAATATTCTAATCCCATTATTTCACCCACATTATAGCTAAAAAAAATAGTCATTACTATACTTTTGGCAAAATTTGGTTTTGTAGTAAATCATTAGCGGTTTACATTGTTAAAGCGCAGACCCTCCTCCGGCCTGCCAGTCTGTCACTTCGTCCTGAATTATACATATGTCAACATCTGTGATAAAATACTAAATGGATAAGAAAGGAGTTCAAACCATGAAAATATATGATTCTGTAACGGAGCTTATCGGCAACACGCCTTTGATGCGACTCCACAGCCTCGAAGATAAATCAGGTGCAAAAGCCGAAATCATCGGCAAGCTGGAGTATTTCAATCCGGCAGGAAGCGTCAAGGACAGAGTCGGCTGGAATATGATTCTCGATGCGGAAGCATCGGGTCGCCTGAAAAAAGGCGGTACTGTAATAGAACCGACAAGCGGCAACACGGGAGTCGGCATCGCCATGGTAGCTGCTGCTCGTGGCTATAAGGCAGTAATGGTAATGCCGGAAAGCATGAGCCTCGAAAGACGAAAGCTTCTCTCCGCACTAGGCGCAGAGCTTGTTCTGACACCTGCTGCCGAAGGAATGCAGGGAAGCGTTGACAAATCCCGCGAACTTCTCAATGAAATTCCGGGAAGCATTATCGCCGGACAATTTGAAAACCCCGCTAATCCCAGGGCTCATGAACTGACAACAGGACCGGAAATATGGGAAGACACCGATGGCGACATTGATATTTTCGTTTCTGCCTTCGGAACCGGCGGAACGGTAACCGGCAACGGACGCTATCTCAAAAGCAAAAATCCCGATATTAAGGTAATCGCCGTAGAGCCCGCTTCATCACCTCTGATAACAGAAGGTAAATCCGGCCCTCATAAAATCCAGGGAATCGGCGCTAATTTCATTCCCGAGAATCTCGACAGAGAAGTTGTCGACGAATTTATTACCATTACCGATGAAGATGCTCTTGATACGATGAAAGAACTGGCTGTCAACGAAGGTCTTCTGGTAGGTGTATCCTCCGGAGCAGCTGCAAAGGCCGCGTCGATTATTGCTGCACGTCCCGAAAACGAAGGCAAGAAAATTGTCGTTATTCTGCCTGATACGGGAGAAAGATACTTAAGTATCTTCTGATAAGTTATGGTATAATGTCTAATGTTGTATTAATTAGAATATTGAGGGTGTTATTATGAAAGACATAAACCAGAAGAAGATAATAACCATAAGCCGTGAATTCGGAAGCGGCGGCAGATTAATCGGCAAGAGACTTGCCGAGAAGCTCGGTGTCACATTTTATGACAAGCAGCTTCTTGACAGAATTGCCGAGGAATCCGGCTTCAGCCGCGAAATGATAGAATCAGCTCAGAAGAAGGCCAAGAACAGTTTTTTATACAGTCTGGCTTCCGCAATGGGAACCGGTGAAGCCGGCCCTGAGAGTCTGAGCCTGAATGAAAGATTTTTTCTCGCACAGTTTGATACGATAAGGAAAATTGCTGACGAGGGACCTTGTGTAATCGTAGGCCGCTGCGCCGACTACATTCTCAGAGGTTACCCTTATGCGACCAATGTATTTATTTATGCTGAGGAAGCAGACAGAATCCGCCGCGCTGTAAACGAATACGGCGTACCGGAGGATCAGGTCAGAAAGATGATGAAAGACACCGATAAAGCCAGAGCAAACTATTACGCTTACCATACAGGTATGAAATGGGGCAACCCTATTAATTACAACCTGTGCATTGACAGCGGATACCTTGAAATCGAAGACATCGTTGACCTGATAATTGCTTACTCCGAAAAGCAGATCTGGAGGGAGAGTACGATATACGATGATTAACAGAGTAACAGGTATGTTCTTCAGCGGAACAGGAACAACAGAAAAAATCGTTACTGCCGCTGCCGAAACCATCTACGGAAAAATCGCCGGCCGTTTCTGTGACTGCAGTCTCGAAACAGTCAATTTCACTCCTAAGTCGGCTCGCAGTAAAACTTACACCTTTACAGAGAATGACGTTGTTGTCTTCGGAACTCCTGTAATCGCAGGCCGAGTGCCTAATGTACTGCTTAAATTCTTAAATACAATCGAAGGAAACGGCTCCCTTGCCGTTCCCGTGGTTTTATACGGCAACAGAAACTTTGACGATGCGCTTATTGAACTCAGAAATATTCTGGAGGACAGAGGCTTCCACACAGTTGCTGCGGCAGCCTTCATAGGCGAGCATTCATTTTCGAAGATTCTCGCTGCCGGCCGTCCTGATGACAACGACATGACTGTATGCAGAGATTTCGCGAAAGCGGCAGCAGATAAAATTCTCTCCATCGATTCGTCCGGAATCATACCGGCCGCAATTACGGTAGAGGGACAGGATCCTATTCGCGACTATTACAAGCCACGTGACCGCAAAGGCAATTTTATCAACATTCTCAAAGTTAAACCGAAGCTTGATGAAAGCAAATGTGACGGCTGCGGAATCTGTGTTGATGCATGTCCTATGGGATCAATTTCACCGGAAGCACCGGGAATTGTTGACGGCATCTGCATTAAATGCTGCGGCTGTGAAAAGAAGTGTCCTAAGGGCGCACTCTATTTCGACGATGCCGGCTACCTCTATCACAAGGAGGAGCTGGAGCTTGGCTATCCTGAGCCTAAAGAGCCTTCGCTCTTTTTGTAATAAATAACCCTGCCCATTTGCAGGGAAAAAGAAAGGAAGATTTAAAATGGCAAACGACAAAGGAACGTACTACATAAGTACACCAATCTACTACCCTAGCTCAAACCTTCATATAGGTCACACTTACTGCACGGTTATGGCAGACGCCATGGCCAGATTTAAGAGGCTTCAGGGTTATGATGTCATGTTCCTGACAGGTACAGACGAACACGGACAGAAAATTCAGCTTCTTGCCGAAGAAAAAGGCATAACACCTCAGGAATACGTTGACGAGGTTGTTTCAGGCATAAAAGATCTGTGGAAAACCATGGAGATTTCCTATGATGATTTTATCAGAACAACTGAGGACAGACACGTTAAGCGCGTTCAGCAGATGTTCATGAAGATGTACGAAAAAGGTGACATCTACAAGGGCGAATACGAAGGCTGGTACTGCACTCCGTGTGAATCATTCTGGACAGAAGCGCAGCTTGTGGACGGCAAATGCCCGGACTGCGGAAGACCTGTTACAAAAGCTAAAGAAGAAGCCTATTTCTTCAAACTCAGCAACTACGCAGATGATCTGCTTAAGCTCTTTAAGGAAAAACCCGAATTCCTTGAACCTGAATCAAGAAGAAACGAAATGACTGCCTTCATCGAACAAGGTCTCGAGGATCTTTGTATTTCAAGATCAACATTTGACTGGGGAATTCCTGTTCCTATCGATGAAAAGCATGTAATATACGTATGGCTTGATGCTCTTACTAACTACATCACTGCACTGGGCTGGCCTGACGAACCTGAAAAGTACGAGAAATACTGGCCGGCTGATGTTCACCTGGTAGGCAAGGAAATCGTTCGTTTCCACTCAATCATTTGGCCCGCTATGCTCATGAGCGCCGATTTGCCGCTTCCTAAGCAGGTTCGCGGTCACGGATGGCTGCTCCTCGGCGGCGAAAAAGTTTCGAAATCAAAGGCTGCTAAAGGTCAGGATGTTATAGACCCTGTTCTTCTCATTGACCGTTACGGAGTAGATGCGCTCAAGTATTTCCTTTTAAGAGAATACACTTTCGGTCAGGACGGAACTTTCACTAACGAAGTAATGCTTAAGAGACTTAACTACGACCTGGCAAACGACCTGGGAAATCTTGTTTCCAGAACAGTAAGCATGATTGAGAAGTACAATGGCGGATTTGTGCCGGATCTTACAGATGCCGGCAAATGCACCGATGAAGTTGATTATGACGCACAGCTCAAAGAAATTGCTATCGGTGCCGCATCCAAAGTTGAGAAAAACATGGATGACTTTAAATTCAACATGGCTCTCGAGGAAATATGGATTCTCGTAAGACGCGCCAACAAGTACATTGACGAAACTATGCCGTGGGCACTTGCCAAGGACGAAGCTCTCAAACCGCGTCTTGACAATGTTCTCCATAATCTGGCTGAAGCTATCAGAATCATATCGATTCTCATTCATCCTTATATGCACACAACTTCCGACGCTATCAGGAAGCAGATGGGCCTGTGGTACTCAGATGTTGCATGGGAAGATGCTTTCACCTTCGAAATGATGTGCGGCGAACAGGTTAAGAAGGGCAACGCCATATTCCCGAGACTCGATATAGACAAAGAACTCGAAGAACTGTACAAGATAGGTGCAGAAGCCGCTGCAGCTAAAGGCGCAGACATTAACATTCCGCTGGAGCTTAAGGATGAAATCGAATACGATGACTTCGACAAGCTGGATCTGAGAGTCGGAACAATACTTTCCGCCGAGAAACATCCTAAAGCTGACAAGCTCCTTGTTTTCCAGGTTAAAATGGGAACCGAAAAGCGCCAGATTATCTCGGGCGTCGCAGAGGATTTCAAGGCAGAAGACTGTGTCGGACAGAAGGTTGTCGTTGTGGCAAATCTTAAGCCGAGAAAGCTCAGAGGCCTTGAATCAAAGGGCATGCTCCTCTTCGCAGATAACACTGTTGACGGAAAAGAACGCTGCGAGTTCGTAACGACAATTGCCGACGACGGAAATCCGGTAACATAAAATTCTTTTGAAATAGAATTAAATCTGCTGTACTGAATATCAGTACAGCAGATTTTTTTACTCGTTATTAAAACATTTTGTGGCCCGTTACCTTCCCGCCTTCAAGACTAAGCAGGTATCCGTGACCCGGATCCGGTATCCATTCATAAAAATCCTTATGTGCTTCAGGCCATATGTAATTCATTATTCCTGAAATTACACCACCGTGGCAAACGCATATGCTTCGCGCCTCTTTCTCTGAATGGCGCAGTTCCAGTACACGTCGTTCGTGACCGGCACGAACCTCATCAAAGCCCTTTCTCACACGCTTAAGAAACTGAGCGATGCTTTCACCTCCCGGAGGCGGCATCGTATCGTCTCCCGACATTATCCAGTTCTTATATTCCGGGACTTTCTCCAGCTCTTCATAGCTTTTCATTTCCAGTTCCCCGAAATGCAGCTCCTTAAGCAAAGGCACTTTAACATGCTCCCTCTCTCCGTAAAGTATTTCCAGAGTCTGCTCTGTTCTCAGCATTCCGGATGTATAAAAATCGGCACCTTCTCCGTCAGGATATATGCCTTGAGCCTTTTGCTCCTTAAGTCGGGCAATTCCCTTCTCCGAAAGAGGCACATCAGTACCGCCGTAATACAGCCTCTGAATATTTGCCGTTGTAATTCCGTGTCTTATCAATACTATTTCCGATTTAGTTCCTGTACTCATTATTTTACCTGCTTCCCTATTCCGCAAAACACTCTTATCACTTTATCCGCTTCACCGGCCAGATAAATCATCAGCCTGCCGTTCATTTCTCTGAAATCTCTTAGATTCTTACTGACGGGAACCACTCCCTGCGAGGCGTCCGTCAGCACAAGAATTTTATCACCGCTCCAGAGTTCCTTTTTCTCCCGAAAAAAATCGGCGGCCTCATCTCCGCTTTCAACGCATCTCATTACGAAATTCTCTAAACCGTATATTACATCGGCATCGAAATCCGGCAGACTTTCACTGCAGTCACAAAAAGATGCCGGATTGTAGTTCTTTTTAACGTAGTCAAGTTTTCCCTGATACGCTCCTCCGAAAACGAGTATCATTTTCCCTCCTATAATATCAATACTGCTGCCGCGGCAATGCCTGTCATCTCTGACATGGTAATCATGTGGCCGGAAATATCTCCGTTCATGCCGCCCAGTTTTTTTCTGTCATATGCACCTGTTATTCCCGAGGCTGCAACGGTAATAAGCGATACAGCAATTACATATCCAGCGCCCTCCCGAAGACCTGATGCAAAGACACAAGCACATAGGGTTATGACCGTAATTACTATCGGCAATATACAATCTGTTGCTTTTGCACCTGTTTCACTGTACTGACTTGTACTCATCGGTCTGCATGCCAGCACGGAAACAGCGCTGACCGCTCTGGAACAAGTCAATATGCACAGAATCACAGGAAACAGCACCTTCTCATCTGCCATATAAAGCTCCGAAACAGATGCTCCGAAAATCATTAACATCAGAACAAGACATATAACGGCAAAAGCGCCTGAATGTGAATCCTTAAGGATTCTTCGTCTTTCCTCCACGGACGGGTGTCTCGGCATTATTGCATCGCTGCAGTCCATAAAGCCGTCAAGATGGATGAATCCGGTCATCAGGAAATATGCTCCCGTCAGAAGTGTTCCTCCCATAATGTAACCTACAGATGGCAGCATGGAAATGAAGTACCATATGACACATAGAATCCCACCGATAAACAGCCCTACCATAGGCAGCGTTCCTATCTGTGCCCGCCGGTCCTCTTCTCGCCATCCTCTGTATGGACATGGAATCCAGCAGAACATACCCCATGCCATCAGAAATCCTCTTATATATTTCATTTCCAGATTTCCTCCGTCCCGTAAGCAATCTCTATAACTCTGTCGCAGACCTCGGCAAGGGCTCTGTCCGCTGTGGCAAGAGCTTTTCTGTAGGCCTCGGTAGTCTCGTCGTACATTCCGATATCACCGTATATGTAGTCCGATACAAATACTGTATTTCCAGTAATTTTCGCGAATTCCACAAGTTCTGATGCCACGCGTTCCGGCGCTTCATAATCTATGTTTCCGTCACGGGAAAACATCTCGTTCTGCAAAATCGCAGTAACGCTGTCAACCAGAAACGAGCCTTTAAGGTCGATTTCTTCACGATCTGCCAGCTCCAGTATTCTCACAGGCTGCTCAACAGTTTCGAAACCCCATCCGTCACGTTCTCTCAGATGGCGAGCAATTCTGGCTCTGTCCTCCTCATCCTCGGGAATCATAGTTGCCACATAATACAAAGGTCTGTCTGCCGCCTGGTCACGTGCAGTCTTCTGGGCATAATATGACTTGCCGTTTTTGCATCCTCCGCTTATAAAAACATTCATCCCTTTACCTTCTGTAACTTTCTGTTTCTCTTATCTCTTCAAGATAATCATCATCAATCGCCGCTTCAGCGAAGGTAGCCATATTTGCCATCACATCGCATGCACCCTTGACAACCTGGAAGGCAATGGGACATCCGCTGCCTTCACCAAGTCTCATGTCCAGTGCCAGAAACGGCTTAATATTCAGTAATTCTACGGCTTTTGCATATCCTTTCTCGAAGGATTTATGGGATGCCAGCATGTAGTCCACCGAATCCGGTGCAATCGCCCATGCCGCTACTGCTGCTACAACAGATATGTATCCGTCAACAACTACAGGCATTCTGTTAGCTGCCGCTCCGAGAAAGGCTCCCGTCATGGCACAGATATCAAAGCCGCCCATTTCTGCCAGGATATCTGTCATTTTCTCTGCGCGGCTGTCTTCACAGTTTATCAGCCCGCCCTGTGAAATATATTCACCGGCTGCTCTGTTGACAATTTCCTTCTTTCGGGAGAAGCCTTCGTCATTTACTCCTCCGCCGCGACCTACTGTAAACTCAGCGTCAAGTCCCGTTACCGCAGACAATATCGCCGAGCTTGTTGTGGTATTTCCTATACCCATTTCTCCGACACCCATGATGTCATAACCATTCTGCCTGATTGCATCGGCCATTTCAACTCCCGTAAGGATTGCCTGCTTCGCTTCATCGCAAGTCATAGCACGGCCCTCTGCAATGTTCCAGGTTTCCCCGGTTTCCGGGCGTATCCTTCTGTTTACGATTTTATGGGTATCCTCCAGAGGTGTATCTACATACAGTTTACCGGGGATGCTGTCTTTGACTCCCATATCGACAATAAGCAATTCGCTTCCGAAGCATTCGGCAAGGGCTCCTACTCCCGTAAGTCTTCTTGTGAAATTAATGGTCTGCGCCATGGTTACAGACTGGGGTGCCGATGCCACCCCTTCGGCAGCTACTCCGTTATCTGCGCAAAATACCGCTACGCAGCTTCTGTCTATGCTGTTGATTATTTTACCGGTCATTCCTGCAATACGCACCGAAATTTCCTCCAGTCCTCCCAGACTTCCCAGAGGCTTGGCCAGAGACTCCTGTCTGCTTACAGCCTTTGCCATTGCTTCTTTATCTGCCGGAACAATTCTCTTTATTATTTCTTCAAGTTTATTATTCTTCACTGTTTCCCTTTCTTAAATACTGCAATACTGCTTCTCATCCAGCCACTCCACCGACCGAAGTCCTTCGAGAACCTCAATGGTGAAAGTCGCTTTATTTGATGTCTTAAGGTTAACTCTGTCTATTATCTTAGCAATATCCAGCGTCCCGCAGTCAAGATCTCTGTGGTAGTCTCCGCTCCCGTCGTTGTTGTGAATATGCAAATGTTTGAGATGCGGAGCGAAAACATCTATCCATTCGTTTATGCTCAGCTCCGACACTACATTGGCATGTCCCACATCAAGACAGAGACCTATTCTGTCATCTGAAGCCTTCTCCGCAATCTCCGCCAGTGTGTATGGATCGTCGTCAAGGACGTTTTCTATGGCGATACTGAAATCTGCCGGTTTATCCTCCATAAATTCCTTCCAGAATTCTATGGATCTGTCTCTGTGCCATTCCTTAAAATATACGAACGGTATGTATCCCGAATGGACAACCATAGTCTTTATTCCGAAGCTGATTGCTGTCTGCGCCGCTTCGTTGAATCTTTTCATTGCCAGTTCTCTGGCCTTCGGGTCTATTGCCGCCGGAAAAAGCTCATTAAAAGGGCCATGCAGAACAACTGCCCTGAACCCTTCTTTACTTGTGATGGCAGTTATTTCCTCCTTTGTTTCCCTGCCTTTGTCTCCGTCCATATTCTCTGCCTGGCAGCAATGGTCCAGTTCCACAGACAAATCATATTCCCCGGCAATTGAACGCCAGTTTTCACACATTGTTGCTATTGAAAATCTATCTTTATTACACATGATTTTATTATATGTTGCCATTGTATATTTTACAACAACCATTAATATTTTTTGTAATTTTTACCATAGCATGTTAATATGTATGTGTGTTTTACTAAAGGAGGGAAATGCTATGCTGAGAGTTGTTGACTTACTCGCTCTCCCGGTTTTCTCCGGATTCAGACTTGTCAGTTCCGGAGACGGCATTTACAACGAAATAAGCGGTGTCGGTATTCTCGAGTGGGAAGCGCCCGAGGATGTGTACGAAACTTTCTCGCGCAGGGACTTCGTCTTCACTTCGATTTTTATGCAGGAAGGCAGCAGGGAAAAGGCTCATGCCGGTATTGAAGCCCTGCTTAGAAAGGGTGTTTCTGCGATTTCCTTTAAACTGGCCGATAAAAATTCTTCCATCAGAGATTTCCTTCCCGAGAGGATTATTGATATGGCTGACCGCCTTAAAATACCTCTTCTTTTATACAGCGACACATATCTTGAGGATTTGATTTTCACTGTACGGAGCAGTCTCCTGGCGAAGGATTCCAACACTATCGCCCTTGACTGCCTCAAGCAGATCATGGCCGGAAACGAAGCAAATGCAGTTGCCTCAGCACGAAACCTGAATCCGATGTTTTACAATAACCTGAGATGTTTTTGCTGTATTCCGGCAGGAAGTCGATACGGCGATGCCGAATATACAGCAGCCCTTGACGGTGCATTGGAACAGTACAGAAAGACCTTCTCCGGTCACATTCCGGATCCCGAATCTCACGATTCCGTAATCCGCTGTGAAAAGTGCATGATTATTATAGAAACCTCCAAGCATCCCTTTAAGGCTTTTGCCGGAGACTCCACTGTCGGAGAAATATTAAGAAAATACAATATTAATCCGGAAGGTTTCTCAGTCGGAATATCTTCCGTTAAAAAAGGGGTGAACAATATCAGGGATGCTGTCAGCGAAGCACAGACAACGGCCGTGCACGCAGCACTGGACCGTGAGGCCTTCGCCCTCTATGAGGACGCCGGCGCCGACAGACTGCTCGTACCGTTTTTTAACACCGACGTTTACAAAGACTTTTACCAGGCAAAGCTCCTAAAGCTTAACGAGTATGACAGCAGTCACGACTCGGCGCTTACGGAGACGCTTATGGCTTATGCCGACAGTATGCTTGACATCAAGCTGACTGCGACGAAGCTTTATCAGCATCCAAACACTATACGCTACAGGCTTTCCCGCATTCGTGAAATCATGGGCACCGATAAAAGCCCTGACGGCCTGCTGGAGCTGCTGATATTCTCCAGAATGCACAAAACAATAAGTATATTAGGGGAAGAACCCCTTATCTGATAAATCCCAATTTATGAAGGAGGAACCCATGGGAAAAAAATTAAAAAGTGATGCACTGTTAATGCTTACCGCTCTTATCTGGGGCACATCTTTCGTAGCTCAGAAGGAAGGAATGGATCTTCTCGGGCCTTTGGCTTTTAACGGTATCAGAACTCTGATCGGAGCCATCGTCCTCATTCCCGTAATTCTACTGTTCTCAAAAAAAGACGACAGCAAAAGCCCGGAAGAAAGAAAAGCAGAAAACAAAACACTCATTATCGGAGGTGTCTGCTGCGGTCTGGCGCTTTGTCTCGCAGGCAACGTTCAGCAGATCGGTATCTTCTACACATCTGTAAGTCACTCCGGTTTCATTACCGCGCTGTATGTTGTAATCGTTCCGATTCTCGGACTGTTCCTGAAGAAAAGAGTGCCTTTCATTATGTGGTGCTGTGTAATCGCCTCCGCCATAGGTCTGTATCTGCTCTGCATTCCTGCATCAGGTTTCGGTCATGTTAACAAAGGGGATATAATTATCCTTCTCTGTGCCGTGCTTTTCGCCGTGCACATCCTTATAATCGATTACTTCTCGCCAAAGGTTGACGGAACGAAGATGTCCTGCATACAGTTCTTTATAGCAGGTATCCTGTCGCTGATTCTGATGGGCCCTGTGGATTCTGCCCTCGGATTCGACCTTCCGACACTGACGGCTGTTACGGGCTCCTGGCTTCCGCTTCTCTATTCCGGTGTTCTTTCATGCGGCGTTGCTTACACATTGCAGATTGTCGCCCAGAAAGATGCGGATCCGACTGTGGCATCAATGATTCTCTGTCTGGAATCAGTTTTCGCTCTGATTGCCGGTATGATAATTCTGAGAGAGATGATGTCACCGAGAGAAGTTATCGGATGCGTTCTAATGTTCGCGGCAATCGTCGTTGCCAACCTGCCGACAAAACAACCCAACGTAATAAAGCAGGATTAGGGGTTTCCCAATCCTGCTTTTCTTTTTTACTGCATCATCTTCTCTCGCTTCTTTATCTCTTCCCAAAGGTCAAGCTGATCTTCCAGCCCATCGACCTTAATATTTCCGAAAACGTGAGGATGTCTGCGTACCATCTTGGATGACGCCTTTCTTATTACATCGTCTATTGTAAATTCACCATCTTCCGACGCTATCTCTGCGTGAAGAACAACCTGCAAAAGCACATCGCCCAGTTCCTCACAGAGGTGGCGACTGTCACCCTCATCTATTGCATCAAGAGTCTCGTTTACTTCTTCGATCATGTGCTTTTTCAGACTCTCATGTGTCTGTTCTCTGTCCCACGGACATCCGTCCGGCTGTCTCAGCCTCTTGATTATCTCTGTGAAATCCTCGAAGCTGTAGTCTCTCTCATCGGCTTTCCTGATAAACTCATCGATTTCCCTGTGAATCGCTGCCATTCGCTCTGTATCGGTTTCTCCTCTTACTACCTCTTCTTCAACAGGAAGTCTGTCTGACGAATTGAGTTTACCTCGCTCATATCCGCCGATGTCAAGGGTGACCAGACTGAATCCGGATTTCAGCATCAGTCTCTCCGCTTCATCCTTCACAGACAGAAATTCAGCAAATGCATCCGGTGTTAATTCTATACGTGCCATCAGCTTCGGTTCCTCTCCTGCTTTCGATGTAAGTTCATGACATCTTACACGCACCTGAGTGAATCCCTTGTCTTTAAGCCACTTTTCGGATTCATAAATCATATTCAGTTTTTTTCGCGTTATTTCTTCTCCGTAAGGAATTCTCGATGCCAGGCATGCTGCTGCCGGCTTATCCCATATTTTAACTGCTCCGCCGAACTCCGCAAGTTCGAGGGCTTCTGCAACTGCCTCATCTTCTTCTGCTATCATGCGAAGAGCATTTCTGATTTCGTTTTTCGTGAAGCCGGCTTCCTTTAACGGACTGGCAATATGAAGTTCCTCAAGTGCTCTGCATCCCGGTCTGTAATCGTCCATATCATCCAGGTTCGTTCCGTCTGCAGGAACGCTTCCTGTCATAAACGCCATATCCCTTAAGGACGACATTATTTCCTTCTTACAGTAATAACATCTGTCCTCAGGATTTTGCTTCACTTCATCGACTACATACTCTGCATTGATTCGCTTGCTGCTGATGCCGAGTCTGTCGCAGATTCTCCGCGCATATTCTGTTTCCTCACGAGGGAAGAAAGGACCTTCTGCAATCAGTGCCGCAACTCTGTCATCCCGCCACAGTCTGTGGGCAAATGTCAGCAGAAAGACACTGTCAACGCCCCCTGACAGAGCCACAATCATGCTGCCGTAGCCGTTAAGTATTTCCTCGAGTTTGTTTAACTTCGAAATACCTACATTCGCTTCAGGCACCTCTGGATCTTTTGTTGCTGCAGCCTTTGGTTCCTCGAAAGCGAGGAGTTCGTGTTCTTCAGCTTCTTCTTCAGGTTCTTCGGCCACCATACCCGGTATATCAATGCCAATATCTGCCACTACCATATGTCCGCAGAAAATTTCGGAATTGTCGGCACAGTGTACCGGTTTGACTGCATGGAACGCAATCGTCACATCTGCTCTGACCGCATCCGGATCTGCTTCACCGATATCTCTCATATCTCCTTCGAGCCCCGAAGGTACATCCAAAGATACAATTTTAGTACCCAGTATTTTATTTTTATTCATGTACATGGCCATTTGCAGACCGTTTTCCCTAAGAGGTCCTCTAAAGCCCGTACCGTAAATGCAATCAACCATAAGCTGAGGGTTTTCGCCCAAAAGCTTCATTCTTGCTCCCGTAACATTAATATCGATTACCGTAACAGGGAATTTCTGCAACAGCTCGAAATTAACTGCTGCGTCAATTGTTTTCGGCGGGCCCTCCACGAGAACAACCGTAACATCGTATCCGGCAAGACTGAGCTTACGTGCAACCACGAAACCGTCTCCTCCGTTGTTTCCCTTACCGCAGAAAATCTCAACCTTGCACTTTTCCTGAATCTGCATGATGTATTCGGCTGCAGCGCTGCCTGCATTCTCCATCATCTGATAATATGAAAGCCCCCCGGCATCCGCCATTCTTTCTATGGCCTTCATTTCACTGCATGTAACACACTGACTCTTCATATTCATGACTTATACCTCCGTATCCAGTCTGTCATATTTCGAGAGGAATCTCATAAGTATTTCTCTGATTTCTTCGCATCCCCCTGTTTTATCTGACGCAATATTCAGTGGCATGATCGGATCGTGAAGAGATTTTCTCAGCAGGCACCATCCGAAATCACCGAAGTTTATACGTACACCTTCGTAATTAGGTTCTTCGAGAGACAATCCTTCTTCGCCGGCTGCGTAATCCTCCAGCTCTTTCAGAACCTTATCTGCGTATTCTCCGAAATCTTCTCCCTTAACAGGTATTCTGATTTCTTTTTCTTCTGCAGGATATTCCAGTCCTTCCAGAACGCTGTCTATGGATTTACCTTCACGATGCAGGAGCGCAGCTTTGATTACGACCTTCGCAGCCAGATATGCCCCGTCATCCAGGAAATAGTTTTCCTTAAAAGCTCCGTGCCCCGAAGTCTCTATTGCCAGCTGGCTGTCTGTTCCCTTTTCATTCAGTTCAATGGCCTTATTGATTACGTTTCTGTATCCCCTTCTGAATCTCAGATGTTTAAGTCCCAGTTTCTTTTCGATGAACTCAGTCAGCTGTCTGCCTGTAATGCTGTCGGTAACTACTGTGGACCCCGGGTAATCTTCTGCAATAAGAGCTGCGGCCATTGCCACAATACCGTCTCTGGCAATTTCTCTGCCATTTCCGTCGACTGCTGCAGATCTGTCTACATCAGTATCGAATATCAGCCCGAAGTCGGCCTTTGCGTTAAGAACGCCTGAAGAAATAGCCGCCATTGCATCCTTGTTCTCAGGATTCGGCTGATGATTAGGGAACATTCCGTCCGGTTCAAGATAAAGACCGGAGCTTACGTCTGCACCCAGCGGTGCCAGAACTTCCGATGCATAAAATCCGCCGCTTCCGTTTCCTGCGTCAACAGTTATCTTCATTCCTTCAAGCGGTCTGTCTCCGTCATTGACTCCGTCAATTATTATCTTTCTCAGATGCTCCGCATAAGGTCCGATAATATCCGCTTTCTCGCTGTCCGTAATTACCACATCCTGAGGCACTTCCTCTTCCCCTGCTATTATGAGAATCTCACGTATATCCCCTTTGTCAAGGCCTCCGTCTCTCGTGAAAAATTTGAAGCCGTTTCTGTTATACGGCAGATGGCTTGCCGTAATCATCACAGTCCCGTCGCAGGCAAAATCCTCAAACACTGTTGCCATAAACATTGCCGGTGTTGATGCCAGTCCGAAATCACATGTTCTGCATCCCTGACTGCCAAAGCCTCTCATAAGGCCTTCCATAAGCGCCGGACCGGATACTCTCGGGTCTCTGCCTGCTGCAACAAACAGGCTGTCTGCATTTACGCCCTTCCTTTTGGCCAGCCATTTAACGAAAGCTGCTCCGATTCGCTCTGCAGCTTCTCTGTCAAGGTTTACCTTTTCGCCTTCTACACCGTCAATTGCTATTCCTCTTATATCGCTGCCGTTCTGAAGTTTACTGTAATCTTTTATCATATTATCCCTTTCTAATGATTAAAAGCCCCGACGCATTCGCCGAGGCCTGTATGTTATCTGCTTACACGTGCCGCTGCTGGACGCCTTCTGTTATTACAAGCTCCTTGAGTCTGTCAATATGAATGTCCGCTGCTGCTCTCGCCTTTTCTTCATCTCCGCTGGCGATTGCCTCGAGTATCACTTCATGCTCTTCAGGCATATTTTCCGCACGCTTAAAATTATCATAGTATATATATCTGAATCTTAGAACAAGCTCCTGAAGCTGCTCGATCATCTGCACGAGAATCTTGTTATGACATGAATCCACTATAATTCTGTGGAACCGAGTGTCGTGCTTTATCATTTCCTGCATATCGCCCTTTTCTACTGCCTCGTTATACAGCTGATGCTCAGCTTTCAGCTCCTCCATCTGCTCGGGCTTCATTCTGGATGCCGCATAATATGCCGCCAGTCCTTCGAGATCCTGTCTTACCTCCAGTATTTCAACCATATCTTCAGTTGAAATCATCGACGCATATGCACCGCGCCTCGGCTCGATTGTGACGAGATGTTCTTTCTCAAGCTTTCTAATAGCCTCTCTTATTGGTGTTCTGCTGACTCCCATTTCATCGGCAAGCTCAACTTCCATCATTCTCGTTCCCGGGATGATAGCGCCTGTGAGAATCTGCATTTTAAGTTCCTCATAAACCATTTCGCGAAGTGGTTTATGATTTTGGATATCAAAATTTAACATCGTGCTCCTCTCTTTTTAATATGTCGTACGCGTCCAAAAGCTTTCACGGTTCTCTTCCTGCATTATTTCACAAATCTCCTGAGCGCGGCTCACGCTATCGCAAAGTCCGAATACCGTAGGTCCGCTCCCACTCATGAGAACTCCGTTTTTACCACATAATGAACGCATTTTTTCCTTAGAATAATTAACTATAGAATACCGCTTGAGAGTGTAATTTTCAAGTACATTTATCATATTTTTCACTAGGGTTTCCCTGTCATTTTTTTCGAGTGCCGACAGCAGTTTTTCGGTGTCCGGTCTCTCCGGAATCACTTCATTATCAATGCCTTTATACACCTCTGCCGTTGAAACGCTTATTGGGGGTTTCGTCAAAACAAGATGACTTTTCAGGCCTTTTACAGGCTTTAAATCCGTACCTGTTCCTGTAGCCAGCGCGCAGTGACACGCCAGGGAATCCCCCTCAAAGAAATCTTTGAGATTCGGATTTTCCGCGGCCTGCCCCATTATACAGAAAGGCACATCCGAGCCAAGGGCAGCACCTGTTTCACACAGCTCTTTTACTGATAAATTCAAACCCCAAAGCTGATTCAATCCATGTATAACTGCCGCTCCGTTACTGCTCCCTCCGGCAAGGCCTGCCGCAACGGGAATTCTTTTTTTTATGTTTATTTCCAGACTGCCGCTCTGCGGTGCACCTTTTACTTCCTTCATCAGCAAGGCCGCCTTGTATGCCAGATTTTTTTCGTCTGTCGGAAGAAATGCCTTGTTAGTTTTTAACTGTATCGTGAAGGGTTCTTCCGTTTCCTTCCATTTCAGATCAACTTCATCACATAGGAGAATCTGCTGCATTACCATTTCCACAAGGTGAAACCCGCCGTCGGTAAGACCGCATACATCGAGGCTGAGATTTATTTTTCCATAGGCTTTAAGATGAATGTTTTTCATGTTATACCGCCTTTCCAAAAAAGCAGCGGTTCACTGCATTGTGAACCGCTATCGCCTGTTATTTTTTCTTTGATTTTTTATTGCCGCCTTTTTTCTTCTTGGGAACACTTTTGTATCCGGCTGCTGCTCTGCTCGCCTTAGGTTCAACTGTTTCTCCTTCTGAGTTTACAACAGTCACTTTATATGTACTTCCTACTGAAGAAATTGATTTCGGTGCCGTTACTCTCTTGTTTGACTCTCTTCTGATTTCTTCAAGAATTTCCGCTTCAAGCTTTTCGCGATATTCTCTTCTCTTCGCTTCTTCTTCTTCCTGTTTCAGCTTCTTCTTGTTTTCTTTTTCAACAATTTCGGCTACCGATTTGCCGGTTTTCTTGGCTTCCTTATATGGGTTAACGTGTTCTTTATTTTTGTTTTCTTCTTTTTTCTCTGTTTCCTTACGTGCACTTCTCAATGTGAAGAATATCATTCCACCCATCATTACAAACATGAGAACCATATATACAATCGTGGATCTCTGCTGATTAAGTGTCTTGTATTTAAGCTGTGCAGCAGTTCCCAGTGTCGTTCCGTCTGCAGCACAGAATTTGCTTCCTATCTTCAGCGTATATTTCTCGTTACCTTTAATCTGCTTATCCTTATCGTCGAAATTGTCCGCCGCAATAAGAATCAGACCTTCTTCCTTGTCATTGTAATATACTTTAACAGGTATTTTCTTTCCTTCTGAATCTGTCAGTTTTACCTGTTTGGCATTGGCCTTTCTTACCTTGTCGTTGGAAGGAAGTACATCCTTATTAAAATATACTTTAACACTGAAGTTATCAACGGCTACTCCGTCGCTTCCGTCTTCCGGCGATGTTTCTTTTATCGTCAGTGTGGATTTCGTTTCTCCGTAAACCTGATCGGCTCCCAACACTGCCGGCACAGCCAGAACAGTCATCATCATTATTATGCACACCAATGCACTTATTTTTTTCATATTTTTTCCTCCGCCTTCTTTGCGTGTCTTAATTTCCTGAAGAAATCCTTCAGGATCTGTGAGCATTCCTCACGGAGCATGCCCGTTTCTATCTCTGTATAATGGTTCAGCCGCCTGTCCTGCGGAATGTTGTAGAGCGACCCGCAGGCCCCGGTCTTGGGATCCGTTGTGCCGATGTACAGCTTCTCAATTCTGGCGTGAACTATCGCCCCCGCACACATGCTACAGGGTTCTGTTGTAACATACATGATGCACCCGGGCAGCTTCCACCCGCCCATTTTCTCAGCGGCTTCTCTTATGGCGAGAATTTCCGCATGTGCAGTCGGATCCCCCAAAGTAATTGTCAGGTTATGAGCCTTTGCAAGTACTTTATCATCATGTATAATAACTGCGCCTACAGGGACTTCCCCTGCCGCCGCAGCATTTTTCGCCTCTTCTATGGCCATCTGCATGTATTTTTCCATATGCCTTACAATGTTACCACATTTATGAGAATGTATCAAGAATTCAGCAGAAGTTTTGCCGGTACCAGCCGTAAATAATCGTTAACGGCAGTACCGACAAAGCCCGAATCATAAATTTATTGAATATTAGTTACTATCCTGAGATAAGCGTTGGACGTTATTTTATATATCACCCCGTAGAACAGTCCGCATATCACTGCACAAACTGCTGTGCAGAGCACAAGGTGAGGCATGTTGAACAATCCGAAGAGCATCAGAAGCTTATTGATTATCGGCAGTATCACACCGATATGAATGCAGGCGAAAACAATCGGTATCAGGAATACAGTCAGCATCTGAGAGTTGATGCTTTTGCTTATCTGCTTCCTTGTCATGCCCACCTTCTGCATGGTTTCGAAGCGGGACTGA
>JAQXIX010000025.1 GCA_029008005.1 Bacillota bacterium
TGCTTTGCGCATACTATAATATTAAATGCCATTATATTTTCCTCCCTCTCTAATTATTTACCAAGAACTGATGCAGCGATAACCATCTTCTGAACTTCTGTAGTACCTTCGTAGATTTCAGTGATCTTAGCGTCTCTCATCATTCTTTCTACCGGATAATCCTTAGTGTAGCCGTATCCACCGTGGAGCTGTACGCACTTAGTAGTAACGTGCATTGCAGTTTCAGCAGCGAAGTACTTAGCCATTGCAGCAGCAGGACCATAAGCAAGGTGCTTGTCCTTCATGTCTGCAGCTCTATATACCAGAAGTCTTGCAGCTTCGATTTCTGTTGCCAGTTCAGCTACCATGAACTGAAGAGCCTGGAACTTTGAAAGGCTCTTTCCGAACTGCTTTCTAGCCTTCATGTATTCAACTGTTACATCGAGAGCTCCCTGTGCGATACCCAAAGCCTGTGAAGCGATACCGATACGTCCACCGTCGAGAGTTGACATAGCAACCTTGAAGCCCTGTCCTTCTTCTCCGAGAAGTCTGTCAGCAGGAATTCTGCAGTTCTGGAAGATAAGTTCTGTTGTTGATGATGCGCAGATACCCATCTTGTCTTCTGTTTTACCGATTGAGAAACCTTCATCACCCTTTTCAACGATGAATGCACTGATTCCGTGGTTGCCCTTTGACTTGTCAGTCATAGCCATTACTACGAAAGTCTCAGCATATCCGCCGTTAGTGATGAATACCTTAGCTCCGTTCAGAACGTAGTAATCTCCGTCCTTCTCAGCTCTTGTCTGCTGTCCTGATGCATCTGTTCCTGCATTTGGCTCAGTAAGACCGAAAGCTCCGAGTTTCTTTCCTGAAAGAAGATCCGGGAGATACTTTCTCTTCTGCTCTTCTGTACCCCAGTTAAAGATAGGCCAGCAGCAGAGTGAAGTGTGTGCTGAGCAGATAACGCCTGTTGATGCGCACTTCTTTGAAAGTTCTTCAACAGTGATAGCGTATGAGATGTGGTCTCCGCCTGCTCCGCCGTACTCAGTTGGGAACGGAACGCCAAGTAATCCGTATTTTGCCATCTTTTCTACAGTTTCAACAGGGAATCTATGTTCCACGTCGATATCTGCAGCCAGAGGTTCAACCTCTGTTTCGGCAAAATCTCTTACCATTTTTCTTACGAATTCTTGTTCCTTCGTCAGTGAAAAGTTCATTATATTGCCTCCTTAGATTAATAATAACGTTTTGTTATTTTTATAACAAACCATACGCTATAATTAAACCATAAATCCCCCTTTTTTACAAGGGGGATTTAAGCTTTTCTCATCTATAAGTCCTTTATTTGCGTCATTTTTGCATCATTTTTGCATCATTTCAGTGCGAGAAAATTCAGATAGTGTTTTTTTCTTTCATCGTACCGTTTTTATAGGCTTTTACCAGTTCAATCAGTTCTTCGCGCTCTCTTTTAAGTTCCTGACCGAGATCCGTGTCACCAACCAGCATTCGCCTTTGCATATTACGGACAATAGTGATGTGCGGTGAATGGAATTCCTGTGTTCCGTCCGGCTGCAGAGGACTGTACGGTTTATGCTCTGCGAGAGCCATATACCTTGAGTTAATGAAGAATGTATATCCGGCAATCCCCGTAGTTTTCTGGTATGCCTTCGACATTCCTCCGTCTATGACGAAAAGCTTGCCTCCTCCTTTAACCGGACTTTCACCGTCTTTGCTCTTAACGGGAACATGTCCGTTGAGAATTATCGACGTTTCGGGATCCAACCCGAACTCAATAAGAATTTTCTCACAGATATCTTTGCGGTTAATAAGCTTATAGTACGGCACAGTATATTCCTTATGTGTTCTCTTGTCGGCAACGAAGCATCTTTCAAGAGTCGTCATCTGGTCTTTACCGAACAGCGGACTGCTTTTGCTCAGCCAGAGGAACCACATAAGATCTCCGTTTCTGCCGATTTCCTCTGATTCGTCAGGATTAAAATATGCATATCTTACCTGAGCATCCAGATAGTCGAGATAGGCCTTGCCGCTTGCGGTATGACCGTTTACCGTACATTCTATAAAATTACCGTCTTCATCCATCGGAATGCACCCGTGGAACAGAAGGTTTCCGTTTACTATCTTGTATAATGCTCCGTATGTGAACATAAATCTTATGTGTGCGTGGAGCTTTTCATTCTGCGTGAAGCTCGCTTCTATAACTTCAAGCATCTGCTTCTCGTCAGGTGACAGCTTATATGGGTTCTCCGGATCTATAGTCGGGAAATTTGTGTCCATAAGAGGAAATTCCCCGTCACGAAGCTGAATTGTTCCCTTCTCGTAATCAATCTTATCCAGAAGAAGCCTGTGTTCCAGATTGTATTCGGGATGTGCCATGATTCTCTGGCCTTCGACCTTAAACTGGCAGATGGAAATCGCCTTGTTCATTTTAGCCGCCAGGTCGTCATCAATCTGGTCGTATTTATTCTCTTCGATTATCTTCGTCTTGAAGCATTCACAAGGATCGTCACCGTAAATCTTTTCGGCCATTGTTGCCAGAGGTCTCAGGTTGATTCCGTATCCAACTTCAATCATATCGAAGTTATTGTACTTTATGTTGTTTCTGAGAACATTCGTGATACACGCCCAGTTTCCTGTGGCTGCACCCATCCAGAGAATATCATGGTTTCCCCACTGAAAATCAACATCATGGTAATCCATGAGAAAATCCATAATCTTATCGGGATGTGCACCTCTGTCCCAGATGTCTCCGATAATATGCAGCCTGTCAACAGCCAGTCTGCTTATGACATTCGTCATTTCGATAATAAAATCTTCTGCCTCGCCGAATTCAACAAGAGTCTTCAGAATCTGGGAATAGTAATCTCCCATATTGGATTTGGAATCCGCATGAAGAAGTTCATCGATTATGTATGCATACTGCTTCGGCAGTCTTTTGTGAACTTTTGACTGAGTGTACTTATTCGTTACTGATTTAAGAATCAGAGTAAGCCTCATCATTGACTGCTTGCACCACTTGTCAAAATCTCTTTCGCTTTTCTTTCGACGTTCGATTTCCGCCTTGGCATTGTACACAAGCGCCGCCAGATCCTCTCTCTCTTCAGAAGTCAAATCAGGTCCGAAAATAACATCGATTTTTTCTTTAATCACTCCCGAAGCGCTTTTGAGCATATGTGCAAAAGCCTCATATTCGCCGTGAAGGTCACTGAGAAAGTATTCGGTCCCTTTAGGCAGACTCAATATGGCACTGAGATTTACAATTTCCTCCGTTGCCGATTTGACATCCGGATATTTCTTGGAAAGATGCTTAAGTAAATTCTGATCAACCAAAATACATGCCCTCCTGTTATTTATCGTATTTACCTGCAACCATTCTATTTGTAGCCTTTGAAGCTTCTCTTCTCGCTTTCGGTCGGCTTCAGTGCTTCAACTGTTCCCGCAACCGGCGCATTCTGTGAATATTCCGGATAATCTCCGGGATTTTTCACAGGTATTATTCCGGTTCGCATGACATTCTGACCGGAAACATTTATCTTGTACAGATAATTACTCAGCCCTACAGGTCTTATAAAAAACACATCCCATGTTCCTTCATCTGCGCTTTCGGATCCGACAACTATACTGTTTTTCAGATGGGTCTTTTTCAGCTTGTACTTTACAGTTCTCTCGGCAGACCTGTTTCTTTTTTTCTTCTCCATATTCTTCTCCTTTGTTTCAACCTCGACGATTTCCCCTATATTTGCTGCGTTTTTTTGCTGCGTAGCGTTTCTTTGTCTTCGCCTTCATTACAGAGAATCCGAATCTCCCCAGTTCTCTGCTTTCAACAGGATAATAATGGCCGTGATTATATGTTATAAGTCCCGCCTTTTCAAGATGCAGTTTTCCGCTGCTGTCTATGAGCTTTTCGTCAACCGAAACACTTACGATTTCAGCCATAAACATATCATGGGAGCCAAGTTCGACAATATCTGTCACTTTGCACTCAATGTTTACAGGTGACTCACCGATTCCGGGACACGAAACAACTTTACTTCGTTCTTTCGTAAGTTTCATTTCCGACCATTTATCTACATCTCTTCCGGATTTTACCCCGCACCAGTCGGTTGCAAAGGCCAGATCTCCGGTTGTCAGATTGATTACGAATTCCCTATCCTTCGAAAGGATTTCATGTGAATATCTTTCTTTTCTTACTGAAACATATGTCATCGGAGGTTCGGAATTAATTATGCCGGTCCATGCAATCGTAATAATATTCGGGTTCTCGCTGCCGCAGCTTACCATTACTGCCGGAACGGGATTGAGCATCGTCCCCGGCTTGAACTCAGTTTTAGCCATAAATATCCTCCGCTATTCTTCAAAGGCCTGACGCCATGCGTCTTCTTTACCGTCTCTAAGGTCATCGAGATTGTAAGGTGTTGCCTGATACAGATAATAGTTGAGCCAGTTGCTGAACAGCAGGCTGGCATGGCCTCTCCACCTGAACAGAATTTCATCTTCCGGATCATCGTTTCTGAAATAATTTGCAGGCACATCAATATCAAGTCCTTTTTTGACATCTCTGAAATATTCATGAGCCAGTGTTGCCTTATCGTATTCCTGATGACCGAGAACGAAAATCTGTCTTCCGTTTTCTGTAGAAATAATATGTGGTCCCACCTCAGGAGAGTCTGCCAGAATTCTAAGTTCTTTCTGGTTTTCGATATCCTTTCTGTATATTTCCGTGTGTCTGGAATGAGGAGCATAAAAGTACTCATCGAATCCTCTGACAAGCGGATTATGCGGTCTCACGACTTTGTGCTCAAATACTCCGAATACCTTCTTATCCATTATGTGCTTCTGTATGCCGTAGTAATAGTAAAGTGCTGCCTGTGCACCCCAACATATAAACATATTACTGTACACATGAGTCTTGGCAAACTCGAATATTTCGCAGAGTTCGCTCCAGTAATCAACATCCTCGAAATCCATCTGTTCGATTGGTGCACCTGTCAGAATCATTCCATCAAAATAATCCTTCTTTATTTCGTCAATAGTCTTATAAAATGTACTCATATGTTCTCTTGAAACATTTTTCGACTCATGACTTCCCATTGTGACAAGTGTCATTTCAACCTGAAGTGGACTGTTTGCAAGTACACGCGCCAGCTGTGTCTCCGTATCAATTTTCGTAGGCATGAGATTAACGATTACAACCTTCAACGGACGGATGTCCTGAAGCGATGCGCGTTTCTCATGCATTGTAAATATGTTCTCCTGCTGCAGCGTATCTGCTGCAGGAAGGCTGTTAGGTATAATTAAAGGCATTTTTTATTCTCTTTCGCGTCCTTTCTATATTTTATCAAGAGCCTGCTCAAAATCTGCAATAATATCTTCCACTGTCTCCAGTCCCACCGAAAGTCTGATGAGACCCGGATCAATACCTGCGGCAAGCTGTGCTTCTTCACTTAACTGTCTGTGTGTGGTGCTGGCAGGATGCAGAACGCTTGTATGAATGTCTCCTACGTGAACAACAACGCTGGCCAGTTCAAGGCATTCCAGCAGCTTCTCTCCAGCTGCTCTGCCGCCCTTAACGCCGAAGCTCATTACTGCACCGGCACCCTTAGGCATGTATTTACATGCTTCTTCGTAATATTTGTCTCCCTTGAGTCCCGGGAAAACCACCCAGTCGATTTTCGGGTGATTAGCCAGATATTCGGCTACTGCATTGGCATTTTTGACGTGTCTCTCCATTCGCACGTCAAGTGTCTGAAGTCCCTGATGTGTCAGGTATGCATTCATAGGAGCCATTGTGCATCCAAGGTCTCTTACGAGAACTGCTTTAAGTCTCGTACAGAAGGCAGCTTCTCCGAATTTTTCATAAAAATTAAGTCCATGGTAACTTTCGTCCGGTTCCGACATGCTAGGAAATTTCTTGTTTCCGTTCTCATCCTTAATATTCCAGTCGAATTTACCGCTTTCGATAACGCATCCGCCTACACTTGTTCCGTGGCCGTCTGAAAATTTCGTTGTCGAATGTGTTACGATATCAGCTCCGAAATCAATAGGTCTGCAAAGAGCCGGTGTTGCCAGAGTGTTATCTACAATCAAAGGAACGCCCATTGCCTTTGCGGCCTTTGAGAATTTCTCAATATCAAGTACAGTAAGTGCCGGGTTACCCAGCGTTTCACCGAAAAGCACCTTTGTGTTCGGTCTTTTGTGTGCAATTATTTCTTCGGCGGAAATATCCTGATCGATAAATTCCACATCAATGCCCATTTTCTTCATTGTAACTGAAAACAGGTTATATGTTCCTCCGTAGATGCTTGTTGCACTTATTACATGATCTCCTGCTTCGCATATATTCAGAATTGAAATAAGATTGGCTGCCTGGCCTGATGAAGTAGCCATACCTGCCGTTCCGTTTTCGAGAAGAGCCATTTTCTGTTCCAGCAAATCTACCGTAGGGCTTCCCAGTCTCGTATACATGTGGTTCGGACTGTCAAGGTCAAAAAGCTCTGCAACGTCTGCTGCGTTGTAGTATCTGTATGTTGTGCTCTGAACGATAGGTATGTTCTGCGGCTGTCCGCTCTCTGCCTTGTAGGCGCCGTGAACACATCTTGTTTCAAATCCTTTGTTTTTCATTATGTTTTCTCCTTACTGTATATAATTGTCTTTTTTTACTGTCAGTTACACGCCAAGCTTCTTTCCTTCGGGATGTTCGTAATTAACGTGCATAAATGTTCCTGTAGATAAGGCCAGACACTTGCCTGTATCCTCGTCATAAGCTCTGGCTTCAAGTCTGATAACCCGGCTTCCCACCTGAACGGCCTCTGACTCAACTATGAATGATTTACCTGTAAAAGGCTTAAGAAAATTAACATTCATATCTGCTGTGGATACATCTCCTTCTGTAAGAGCGATAGCGTTTATTCCCATTGTGGTGTCCATCATAGCAGAAATCACTCCGCCGTGGACTTCGCCTCTGCCGTTATCTTCCCATTTGAATTTCTTGTATCTTACTTTACATGATCTTTTCTCCGGGTCACAGCTTACGTACTGAGGGTCAATCATGTCATTGAGCATACCGAATCCGTACCCCTTGATTTCTTTAATAATTGATTCAACTCTTTTTTCGAAGTTTTCCATTTGTTTATCACTCCCATACATCATATTATACTCAATCAGAATATATTATACACGTAAAGACTCGTTCTTTCCACAAAATCTGTTATTACTCCTATTAAAAAAGGAAGCGCCTAAGCCCTTCCCTCATTATGCATATACTTTCTGTTCCCTTATCCTACTCCTTTTCTTTGATTATTATCTTAACTATCGCTATGGTAACCGGCCACAAAACACCTGCAACCGGCCATATAATCCATGAAGTCTCCCATTTATTTGTTAAAAACGAAATTGACAAGTATATTGCGACTGCAATAAGCCAGTATATTCCGGCAATTCTTCCAATGAGAGGTGCGTTTTTCTTTTTCTCCGTAGTGTAATCACCCTCCTGGAGCAACTTATCGTAACTTCCCTTTACAACTCCCACGCGCACGAAAAGGTTCACGGCAGTTGCAACTATCAAAAGCAGTACACCTACCATTGCCGTAATAATATACGCCTTTTCTGTAATCATCGAAACCGCCAGCAAAGGCAGACAGCTTAAAATACAAAGCACAACACCCAGTACAAGTGCCCGGTTAAAGCTTGGCTCGAATGCATCCATTCTCTCCTTCACCATGCCGTCGACACCATATTCCGTGTCAATCTCCTCCTTTTCAAGAAACTCGAATTTCTTAGCCCTGTTCCCGCAGCTGATGAAATTGTAAACAGCCATTGCAACCATAATAAGAAGAATGATCACTCCGACAGTTCCCGCAAATTTTTCGGAAATACCGAATATTCCTTTTTCTGCAAATCCCCCGAATACAATCAGTATTACAGGCGATAAAATGCACAGCGATACGCCCCTTGCAAGCACAGATGCTTGACCTTCCATCAATTTGATAAACTCAGACGCTTCCTCCATAGAAACTTTTCTCGTCTTTCTGTCTTTCTCTACAGATTCAGACAGTTCATATTTATCTTCGCTTCGCACTTCATTTTCTTTAAGCAGATAATCTGTAGATACTCCGAAAAGATCTGCCATCTGGATTATTCTGTTTATATCAGGTATTGACTGTGCCCCTTCCCATTTGGATACAGACTGTCTGGATACGTCCAGTTTCTCTGCCAGCTCCTCCTGGCTCCATCCGTTTCTTTTTCTTTCTTCTATAATTTTGTCTGCCAGTATCATTATGTCTTCCTCCTGTTTTTTCCGGTATTTATTATACTCAAATACTACACCGGATGCCGGTTGACAACCATAAACTTTGCTTTGCAATATGTAAACCGGCAGTTGCAAAGCGCGGTTTTATGCCTTTTGTAATAATAATACATCAATAATCGCTTCGTTGCCATAAGCTGTTTTATGCTTCGCAGCAAGTTGACAAATTCCTGAAGCTGGAATATGATTATTTCAGCGGGAGCTTGTTATGACAGGCTGAGAGGAAGGTGAAACCTTCGACCGATAACCTGATTTGGATAATGCCAACGTAGGGATGCCTGACAGATGAGTTCAGGGAAAAGCAATGCATTTACAGGAAGTTTCCAAATCGGAACTTCCTTTTTATTTAGCTTTTGGGAGGTGATTGCAATGGTAACGATCAATGGTGAAAAATGTAATGCTGCAGGAAAGACAGTAGCCGAATATCTGTCGGCAACCGAATACGATCCGAAACGCATAGCCATAGAAAGAAACGGTAAAATCGTACCTAAAGCACAGTACGAAAGTACGGTGCTGGAGGAGGGTGACAGCGTTGAAGTTGTCAGTTTCGTGGGAGGTGGCTGATATGATACCCATGAAAGATGAATGGTATGCAGCCCTTGAAGCACGACATGGCAAGGATCGGCAAAAGCAATTTTACCATGGAACTGTTGCTGTATGCGGGCTGGGCGGACTCGGTTCAAATATAGCTGTCTCCCTTGCCAGAGCAGGCGTCGGTAAGCTTTACCTCTTTGATTTTGACGTTGTCGATCTGACTAATCTTCATCGGCAGCAGTACAAGGCCGGACAGATTGGAATGAACAAAACAGAAGCGCTGGCCGAAAACATCAGGGAAATCTCGCCATATACAGAACTTGAAATCCATACCTTAAGGATTGATGAAGAAAACGCCCCGGAGCTTTTGCAAAATGCCGATATCGTATGTGAAGCATTTGATGATGCTAATGCAAAGGCAATGCTTACAAACCTTGTCCTGGAGAAAATGCCGGACAAGTATCTGGTTGCAGCTTCAGGGATGGCCGGATACGGCAGTGCCAATGAAATCAAAACACGAAAAATAACAGATAAATTTTATCTGTGCGGTGATGGAGTCAGCGACATCGAAAACGGCGTCGGACTCGTTGCTCCTCGTGTTATGCTTTGCGCTGCACATCAGGCGCATACTGTTCTCAGAATCCTTGCAGGTATGTACGAAATATAAAGAAAGAAGGAATCGAAAATGAAAAACGATAAGCTTGTCATCGGCGGACATGAATTCAGCTCCAGATTTATTCTGGGATCAGGAAAGTATTCAATGAAGCTGATAGAATCCGCTGTTAAGGACGCCGGTGCAGAAATAATAACCCTTGCTGTAAGACGTGCCAACACTAAAGAGGAAGAAAATATACTGGATTACATTCCTGAAGGTGTTACACTGCTTCCTAACACATCCGGTGCCAGAAACGCCGAAGAGGCAGTTAGAATCGCACGTCTCGCCCGTGAACTGGGATGCGGCGATTTCGTTAAAATTGAAATAATGAGAGACTCTAAGTACCTGCTCCCGGACAACAGCGAAACTATAAAAGCCACGGAAATCCTGGCCAATGAAGGTTTCGTTGTAATGCCTTACATGTATCCCGATCTTAATATTGCCCGGGATCTCGTAAATGCCGGTGCAGCTTCCGTTATGCCTCTCGCTTCTCCTATTGGATCGAATAAAGGCCTTGCAACGAAGGAATTTATACGGATTCTCATTGATGAAATCGATCTGCCGATTATCGTTGATGCCGGAATAGGAAGACCGTCGCAGGCATGCGAGGCAATGGAGATGGGCGCTGCCGCAATCATGGCTAATACTGCTCTTGCTACTGCAGGTGACTTGCCGATGATGGCTTCCGCATTTAAAAACGCCATTGACGCCGGCCGCAAAGCTTACCTTTCGGGACTCGGCAGAGTACTTACTCGCGGAGCATCTGCGTCAGATCCTCTCACGGGATTCCTGCGTGATTAGGGGGTGCATTTATGGAAAACAGTTTTTTTGTTGATTCGGAGCATTTATCTCCTGAAGCCATCGAGAAAAAACACAGGCTTGAGAATGATCCTTCGTACCGAAAGAATCACATGGAATACATGCCCGGAATGGAGATTATCGATTCCGATGTCTGCGAGAACGTAATCAATCATATGAATTCATATGACTACTCCGTTTATACAGCATCCGATGTAAGAGCCGCGTTATCTCACGACACGTGTACTGTGGAAGATTTCAAAGCACTCCTTTCCCCTGCCGCCGAGCCTTTTCTTGAGGAAATGGCTCAGAAAGCAAGGAAGGAAACAGGCAAACATTTTGGAAATACAGTATATCTGTTCACACCGCTTTATATAGCCAACTACTGTGAAAACTACTGTGTATACTGCGGATTCAACTGCTACAATCACATTAGCCGCATGAAGCTCAGCATGGAGCAGATTGAAAAGGAGATGCAGGTCATTGCCGACAGCGGCATGGAGGAAATTCTGATTCTTACAGGCGAGAGCCGCAGTATGAGCGATATTGAGTACATTGGTGAGGCATGCAAGCTGGCCAGAAAGTATTTCCGCATGGTCGGACTTGAAATATATCCTGTAAATACAGACGAATACAAGTATCTTCATGAATGCGGAGCCGATTACGTGACAGTCTTTCAGGAAACATACGATGCAGATAAGTACGAGCAGCTGCATCTGATGGGACACAAGCGAATCTGGCCGTACCGATTTGACGCACAGGAACGTGCGCTTCGTGGCGGAATGAGAGGAGTGGCATTTTCTGCTCTTCTGGGGCTGTCGGATTTCAGAAAAGATGCTCTGGCAAGCGCCCTGCATGTTTACTATCTGCAGAGAAAGTATCCTCATGCAGAAATGTCCCTGTCCTGCCCGAGACTAAGACCGATAATAAACAACGAAAAAATCAATCCTCTCGACGTTCATGAGAAACAGCTTTGTCAGGTGATTTGCGCATACCGTATTTTCCTGCCATTCGTGGGAATTACCGTTTCCTCCCGTGAAAGTGCGGCTTTTAGAAACGGCATAGTTAAAATCGCCGCAACCAAGGTATCAGCAGGAGTTTCCACAGGAATCGGAGACCACGAAAGCAAATATAACGGAAAAGAATCTGATGATATCCGGGGCGACGAGCAGTTTGAAATTGATGATAACCGCAGCCTTGACAAAATGTACAAGGATATTGCGGAGGAAGGATTACAGCCGGTTCTTAACGACTATCTGTATGTGTGATTATTATGAGAAAATTCGACCCAAGTTTATATTTTATTACGGACAGCACGAACTACTCAGAAGAGGAGTTCCTGTTCCGTGTTGAGGAAGCGTTAAAAGGAGGCGTAACCCTTCTGCAGCTTCGCGAAAAAAACAAATCTACAAGAGATTATATCGATCTGGCAGAAAAGGTTCACGCCATTGCCATCCGTTATAATGTACCTCTTATAATTGACGATCGTGTCGATGTTGCCCTTGCCGTCAACGCAGAGGGTGTCCATGTAGGCGCAAGTGATATGCCTGTATCAACGGCCAGAAAGCTCATGGGCGAAGACAAGATTGTCGGAGCAACAGCAAAGACCGTTCCCTGGGCTGAGGAGGCCTATGAAGAAGGCGCAGATTATGTAGGTGTAGGTGCTATCTACCCTACTACAACGAAGGTCAAAACTGTGTTGACTTCCACAGAAACGCTAAATGACATCTGCAATGCAGTTCCGATTCCCGCCAATGCCATCGGCGGACTGAATAAAGACAATATCGATATTCTGAAAGGAATACCCATTGCCGGAATCTGTGTTGTATCTGCCATAATGAAAGCCGATTCACCGAAAAAGGCCGCCGAAGAATTAAAAGCACGAGCAAAAGAACTTAATCTGATCAAATAACCGGAAGGAATTATTACCATGAGAAACTACACAACACAAATGGATGCCGCAAGACAGGGCATCATAACTCCAGAAATGAAAATCGTCGCTAAGAAAGAGTATAGAACAGAAGAAGAAATCAGGGATCTCGTTGCTGCGGGACAGGTTGCCATCTGTGCCAACAGGCTTCACAAATCCATCGATCCCAACGGAGTAGGTTCCATGCTCAGAACAAAGATTAATGTGAATCTTGGAGTTTCACGAGACTGTAAGGACTACGACATAGAGATGAAAAAGGTTATGGCCGCTGTCGATATGGGCGCCGAAGCCATAATGGACCTTTCTTCCCATGGCAATACACAGCCTTTTCGCAGAAAACTGACATCCGAGTGCCCTGCAATGATTGGAACTGTTCCTGTATATGACAGCGTTATCCACTATCAGCGCGATCTGGCAACTCTCACTGCCAAGGATTTCATCGATGTCATTCGCCTTCATGCTGAAGACGGTGTGGATTTTGTAACTCTCCACTGCGGCATAACTCGCAAAACCATCGACCAGATAAAGAAGCACAAAAGAAAAATGAATATCGTTTCCCGCGGAGGTTCCCTTGTTTTCGCATGGATGAGCATGACCGGCGAAGAAAATCCATTCTACGAATACTTTGATGACATCCTCGAAATATGTCGCGAATACGATGTAACAATTTCTCTCGGAGACGCATGCCGCCCGGGATGCCTCGCAGACGGAAGTGATGTATGTCAGATTGAAGAACTCGTTCGCCTGGGAGAGCTTACGAAACGTGCCTGGGCAAAAGATGTTCAGGTTATGGTAGAAGGCCCTGGCCACATGCCTATGGATCAGATTGAGGCAAACATGAAGATGCAGCAGACAATCTGCATGGGAGCACCTTTCTATGTGCTCGGCCCGATTGTTACAGATATTGCCCCGGGATACGACCACATTACTTCAGCCATCGGCGGAGCCATAGCCGCAGCAAGCGGTGCAGCATTCCTTTGTTATGTTACGCCTGCCGAGCATCTGGCACTTCCTAATGTAGATGATGTAAAACAGGGCATTATCGCCTCGCGTATCGCAGCTCATGCTGCCGATATTGCCAAAAAGGTTCCTCACGCAAGGGATATCGACGATCGTATGGCCGATGCGAGAAGAACCTTTGACTGGGAAAAACAGTGGGAATGTTCAATCGACCCTGAAACAGCGAAATCCATTAGGGATGACCGCTCCCCTGAGCACGAGGACAGCTGCTCAATGTGCGGCAAATTCTGTGCTGTCAGAAGTATGAACAAAGCCCTGAACGACGAATACATCGATATTCTCTAATCATTACTCCCATGCTGAATATGTAATACTACCGCGCATTCTGAAGTCAAAGAAAATCGCAGCCACGACAAACAGGCTGATAAGTGACACCAGGGAATACACAACATACATGGAAACTTCCGCAAGCAGAACAACGGAAGGTCTCACCGGTGTAACTCGATATCTCTTCAGAATGCGCTTTTCTCTGTAATCGGATATGACCAGAGGGATCCCCATTAATCCGCCGGCGCAAATTGCAATTGTGCATATGGCTGCTGCTTCTCTTGCTCTTCAGATTTCAATGTACTCCTCAGCCGAGGCAATGGCCTCGTCGAACTGTGTTAGGGTGTCTTATATCACATAGATTTGCCGTCGTAAATCGTGTTTTTTTGTGAAATAATCATCTGACTGAAGGATTTATTCACAAATACTTCCGTCTCCTTGTGAATGCAAAGGCTATAATCATAGTTTTTTCACAATAAAAAGGCACCTTGTATCCGCACATGCCTGTTCCGGTATAAAAAAATTTATGTATATGGCTTTTGCGTAAGGTGAATTGTGAATCCAGTCATACGAACACATTATAATTCACAAAAAATAAATATTTACGAAAAAACCCATTGCAGCGCAAAGGCATTTCATGTAATATATACCTATATTTACCATTTATTTACATTTAGGGGTGCTGTATGAGAAACGATTCACTGACAGAGATGTACTATCCTATGGTTTTTACTCCGCCGGAAAGGCTTTCATATGGGTTGAAGAACCGAGAATCGAGGCTTCTTCGAGAGGAACTCAAGCATATCAGAACAGGTTCTCTCTTTATCGACTATTATAAGGACAGGACCTATTTTACCGAGTACAGAAACGGGGCACGCAGGCGGATTACTAAAAATACAGACAGGGTCTACGCTCTCGCACGGCGGGCATATATAACAAAACGAATTAAATATCTGCAGGGATTTGACAACGGAGAAATGAAAAAGCTTCTTGAGAAGTTTCAAGGTGCGGGACTGGAAATATCGCGAATTGTTATGACTCAGGCTCAGTATAAATGGGCAAATGCTAAATACGAGCGAAAGAGCCAGCGAAGAGATGCTCTTCTTTACAGTTCTCCTAAGGGTGTACGATTCAGGTCGAAGTCCGAATTTCTTATAGGAAGCACTGCAGAAAAATATCACCTTCCCTACAGAACAGAACCGCATCTGTATCTTGATGGGCGATGGTATCATCCGGATTTCGTATTAATGCTTCCGGATAACAGACTAGTCATTCTGGAGCATTTCGGGAGGACCGATCTGGACGAATACATGATGGATTTAATAGAAAGACTGAGGATATATGAGAACAACGGACTGATTCTCGGAGTCAGCGTTTTCGTTACCTTTGAGCAGCATACTGTGTCCGAAGATAAGGTCTTAAGCTTACTACGGAGAATCATATCGTCCGATGTTCCCGAAATCTGTGCCAGATATTTTATGGGAAGATAATATCCGAACATTTATTCAGGAATAATTGTTGTTCTGTATATAAATTTTACTGAGCTTTCTGTTCCTGCAGCACTTTCAGAGAATATACTGTAGCTGTTTCCTCCGGAGAGCTTCTTAAGGTCTCCGGATAAGCCCTTAAGATTGTTTTCATAAAGGCTTACAATTTTTTCGATTGCTTCGCTGTAAAATTCGTTCATACCTTTGTTAAGTTTGTAGGCTCCCACATTAAGCTTACCTACACCTTCAATAAGTGTTCCTGAACCTTCGTCCATTTTTTCCATACCTGCTGCGAGAGACTTGGCACCTTCATTCAGGGCTGCTGTACCGCCCGCCAGTGATTCGGCGTCACTTCCCGTACCCTGCAGGCTCCCGGATAATGACTGTGTTCCCGAGGCAACAGCCGCAGCACCTCCTACAAGAGTATTTCTGTCTGAAGAATCGGCACTTCCCACTGCCGACTGCAAAGATCCAATACCGCTGCTTAATGACGAAGCGCCGGACTGAAGGGCACTTAATGTTTCAATTATTTCAGAACGCTGTGCTGACTGCGCCGAAGACGCACTGCCGAGTGCTCCTGCCATTTTGGAATAACCATCTTCGGTAATGTCTCCCGATTCCCTGAGACTGTCAAGTACTGTCATGAGCTCCGCGCTTCCTGAAGAATTTTCGACAGCTGACTTAAGCTGTGAAAGTCCACCGTTTACGGAATCCGCTCCTGATTTCAGCTGACTTAAAGACTGGGACACATTTTTCGTTCCTTCATAAACCCCCATACTGCCGGACGCAAGCTGTTTCGCTGCGGGAATAAGCTTGCTGTTGACTTTCTGAACAAGTGCTTCCGTCCCGGCCGCCAGTGCTTTACTGCCTTTAGCCGCTGAACTTACGCCATCCTTAAGTTCCCCTGATTTGTCCTGTAAGGTCTCGAGTCCGGAATAAAGCTGATCTGTTCCGTCGCACAGCTTCCGTGCTGCACTGTCCATGGCCTTTATCTGACCATCTAAATCCATTGAGGCAATATCCCCGAATTTCTGTCCGTCAAAAATATCACCTGTTACAATTGTCATCATGTCACTTACAGAAAACTTATGCGCCTCACCTGTAATTTCAACAGTATTGCCGATGCCTGTCAGTTCTTCAGCCTTAGATGAAACTTTTTCGAGTCCCGGTACCGCCAGGGCAACAACTATCTGCTTTTCTCCGTCATCAATAACACGGCCGCTTGATATTTTCACATTCCTTAAACAATTATCTTTAACTATCATAGCCGATACCGCCGCGAATGGCATTTCTTCAGAACAACTGTATTCTATTGTCATTTTCACCTTCCCGGATTTACCGTCGAGTTCTTTGCCGCTTACTTTCTTTCCGTTAAGAGCGTAACTTATTTTCATGGCAACAGGAGGTTTTCTGTCTGTCGTTCCCTGATAATATATATCATTTCCTCCCGCATTCCACATGATGTTTTCGCCTTTTATGGTGAATCTCTCGTCACCTTTTGTATTCTCGATATTTTCAAGATTTGACACATCCTTCAGAGTCTTCTCGCCACCTCTGTTAATAAGGTGATCCGAAACAATAAGTTCCTCCTGTTCCCCGGATGCATCGGTAACAACATATACGGTTTCTTCCTTTTCCTGTACTGTTGCCGCATCTGCCGTAACAGTCCCGGCTCCCATGGAAAATACAATTATCCCTGCAGAAATCAATGCGGTTATTTTCCTGTTCCTATTCTTTCGATTCATTTTTTTCTTTCCCCCATTCTTATCTAATCTCGTGGTTTTGCATATCAGTCCGTCAAAAATCATAAACATAGACGGCAGCATAAACATTACAATCAGCATGCTTATTACTGCACCTCTGGCCATCAGACTGCACAGCGAGCTGATTATGTCAATATCCGAATAAATTCCGACACCGAACGTCGCCGCGAAGAAACCAAGAGCACTTACTGCCACCGAAGGCATCGCAGCACTGTGTGCAATCCGAACAGCCTCTTCTTTAACTTTTCCACGCGCCCGCTCCCTCTGATACCGGACTGTCATCAGTATAGCGTAGTCCACCGTCGCTCCCAACTGAATCGTACTTATACATATGGATGCAATAAACGGCAGCACCGTCCCCGTATAATACGGTATTCCCAGATTAATAAATATTGCCAGCTCTATTACCGCTACAAGAATCACAGGAAGACTCGGTGATTTGAGCACAAAACCTATTATGATAAATATGGCAGCTATAGAGAGCAGGCTGACAACCTTAAAATCTCTGTCCGTTATGTCAATAAGATCTTTAGTGCATGGAGCCTCGCCTATGACCATACCGGTTCTGTCATATTTGTCTACAATTGCGTTTATCCTGTCAATCTGCCTGTTAACCTTTTCGGACGCAACCTTGTACTCGGAATTCACCAGAATCAGCTGATACCTGTCACTTTTCAGAGACTCCTCCAATCCTGACGGAATTATTTCATCCGGCACGGCAGGGCCTACTGCGCTTTCGAGTCCAAGCACTCCGTTTACACCGGTAACGTCCTCGATCTCATTCATCATGCTGTCTACATCCTTCTTACTCAGGTTCGAATCAATGAGAAGCATATGTGTCGAATTCATTTCAAACTCATCACCGAGTTTTTCATTGGCAACAGCAAAAGGCAAATCCTGCGGAACACTCTTATCAAGATTATAGTAAACCTCCGTTTTCTGATAGCCGATAAAAGCAGGAATTATCAGCACAACAAACAGAATCGCGAATGCTTTATAATTTTTAGAAACAAAAGCCGAAATCCTGTCAAAGCGCGGCATTATCTCACGGTGACGCGTTTTCTCTATCAACCTGTCAAAAGTAAGAATCAGAGCCGGAAGTATTGTCACACTGCCGATTACTCCCAGGAGTACACCCTTCGCCATTACAATTCCCAGATCTTTTCCCAGTGTGAATGTCATGAAGCAAAGGGCAAGAAACCCTGCGATTGTCGTTATTGAACTTCCCACAACTGATGAAAGCGTGTTGGCAACTGCCTGGGACATGGCTTCTTCCTTGCTGCCGGATCCTTTCGCCCTTTCCTCACAGTAACTGTGCCAGAGGAATATTGAATAGTCCATAGTCACACCAAGCTGCAGGACTGCACTTAATGCCTTGGTTATATAAGATATTTCTCCCATAAAGGCATTACTTCCCAGATTGTACAGTATAGCCATGCCTATTCCTGTAATGAACACGAAAGGAACAGCGAAGGAATTCATGAATATCGAAAGAACGATACATGCCAGAACTACTGCCATTGCCACATATATAGGCTCTTCAGCCTCAGCCAGTTCCTTAAGATCTTCTACGAAAGCAGTCATTCCGCTGACAAAACACTGCTTTCCGCCTATACTTCGTATTTCAGATACTGCATCAAGACTTTCATCCTCGGATACACCTGTTTCGAAGAATACGGCCATAAGTGTCGTGTCCCCATTATTGAAGCTGTCAATAAGACGGTCGGGCATTATCTCATAGGGCACCGATACATCAACAATACTGTCGTACCAAATTACACTGTCCACATGGTCAACAGACTCTATTTCGGATTTCAGCTTCGCTACATCTTTTTTCTCCATGCCTTCTACCATAACCATGGAGAATCCTCCTTTACCGAAATCCTCCTGCATTATTTTCTGTCCCTTCATTGTTTCAATACTGCCCGGAAGATAACTTAGCACGTCATAGTTTATTCTCGTTGCCATTATTCCCATTATGGAAGGAATCAGCAGAAGCACTGCGACTATAAGTATTAACTTTCTTCTTTTTGTAACACCCTTTCCGAATTTTAGAAGCATATAATCACCTTTCCGTAAAAATCTACAATGTAAATTGTAAACAGGGTTTCAAGGTTCATCCATAGGCAAAAAAACAGCCGTGCACAAATTTTGTGCACGGCGCATCTAATGTATGGTTTTTCAAATTGTTCTGATTACTTCTTCCGCACTTTTTAAAGCAGCGTCTACCGTTCCCTTCAGCATGATATCACATGTTTTCGCCAGTTTTTCTCCCGAAACATTCATATCTCTGTCTATCCATCTCATTACGGCTCCCACAAAAGCGTTTTTATAAAAGTCTGCGACAAGCATTTCCGCTTCTTTGCTCGCTGAAGATTTTGCTGTATGAATCCGGACCAGTTTCAATGCATATTCGCTTACAACCCTGTCCAGGTATTTCTCGAGAAACTCTCTGTTTAGAGATCTGTATATGTGATAGATGACCGCCTTGTTCTCGTAGAGAAATGTAAGCCCTTCCTCAAAACCCTTTTCCCAGTCCGTTTCCTTACCGAAAGCTTTGATAATTTCGTCCGCTTTGCTTGTGAGCATCCATCCGAGCAGCTCGTATACATCACTGAAATGATAGTAGAACGCATTTCTCGTAAGCCCGCATCTGTCTGTTATTTCTTTTATTGTTATTCTGTCCAGAGACTTGGTTTTCAAAAGCTCTGTTACTGATGCCGCCAAGGTTTTTTTTGTAAGATTTGACATTCGTGTTCCTCCGCTGATTATTTAAGGTTATAGTCATTCATTTTATTAAGCAGCTGCCTTCTCGTTATTGAAAGGATTTCGGCTACAGTATTCAGATCCGAAGGGTATCTGGCAATCAGCTCTTCAATATATTTCTTTTCGGCCTTCTGCCTATATGCCCTGAGGGATTCGGTATAGTCTGTATATATACCGGAGGAGCCGTTTTCGCCTTTGTTCCTGAATATTTCAGGAGGCAGATACTCTTCTTTTATCTCTCCGTGTTCCGAAAGTACAAGAAGTCTCTCGATTAAATTTTTCAGTTCCCTTATATTACCCGGATAACTGTAATTCTCAAGCAGGGTTCTGACACTTTCCGGCACTGTGATATTCTCTTTTTTCATTTCTCTTCCGAACTTATCAAGGAAAAAGTCGATGAACAGAGGAATATCTTCCCTTCGTTCTCTCAAAGGCGGAAGTTCAAGAACAATGGTGCTTATTCTGTAAAACAAGTCGCTTCTGAACGTTCCTTCTTCCATGTCTTTCTGAAGATTTCTGTTTGTGGCAGTAATCAGTCTGAAATCAACATTTACCGGAGTACTGCTTCCCATTCTGTAAATCACCTTGTTTTCAATGGCCTTCAGCAGTTTGGCCTGAATCCCCATTGAAACGCCCCCGATTTCATCGAGAAAAAGCGTTCCGCCGTTAGCCGCTTCGAAATGACCGATTCTTCTCTGCGCGGCTCCTGTAAATGACCCTTTTTCGTGGCCGAAGAGCTCAGACTCCAGAATCGATTCGGAAATCGCCTGACAGTTTAGCTCCATCAGATTTTTGTCACGTCTCTGGCTTTTGCTGTGAATAAATGATGCCAGCACTTCCTTGCCGGATCCCGACTCTCCCAGAATGAGAATATTGGAATTGCTCGATGCTGCTCGTTCCACAAGAGTAAGCATGTTGTTATACTTTTCGTTTCTGCTTTCAAGCATGTATTCCACGGAAGTCTTTTCTCTCAGAACCATATTCTCCCGGTTAACGTCTCTCATACTCCTGACCTTGGCAACTTCCATAAGAAGCTCCTCGGGATCGTTTCCTTTGGTAACATAGGTGTAGGCACCAAGTTTCATGGCTTCGACGGCAGTTTCGATAGTTCCGAAGGCCGTCAGCATAATTACCTCAACATCGTACTCCCGCCTCTTTATCTCTTCCAAAAGCTCGTAACCTGACATTCCGTTCATTTTAAGATCCGAAATCACAAGATCCAGGTTTGCCCGTTCCAGAATTTCAAGTGCTTCTTTGCCGGAGCCGCACGTTACAACTGAGTACCCGCAGTTTTCAAGAATCATTTTAATAACCGCACAGTATTCTTTCTCATCATCCACTACCAGTATCTTAAACAGTTCATTACCCATGTGCATCTTCCTCCGGATTAATTGACTTCGGCAGAATAACGGTAAACTCCGTTCCCTTTCCCGGTTTGCTGTTTACGCTGATCTCCCCGTTCAGTTTCTCCACTTCGTTATAGACTATATACAGTCCCAGCCCCGTTCCGTCTGTTCCCTTCGTTGTATAGAAAGGATTGTATATTTCCTCCAGGGACTCCGGCGATATGCCGCAGCCTGTGTCCTTAACAGAAATCATCACTTTACCTGACGTCTCCCATGCTGATATTTCTATATTTCCCTGACCTTCAATAGCATCCGACCCATTCTGAATCAGATTAATCAATATCATATTCAAAGACTCAAGCACCGTGACCATTTCCAGTTTTTCGTCACATGAAATGCTCATTTCAATATTGCCCTCGTCTGCGCTCTTCCTGATAATCAGAACAATGGATTCTATTACATCTCTGACATTGACCTTCTGGCGGAACCTGCCGGAATCCCTTGAAAACCCCAGGAGATTTGTTATGATTCCGTTTGAGGTTTCCACAGCCTTTTCTATCTGTTCCACAGCATCGGCCCGTACTTTCTCATCGCTGAAATTCTTAATAACATAGCAGTAATTTCTTATGAGTCCCAAAGGATTCCGTATCTCGTGGGCCACACCGGCTGCAAGCTGTCCGATTGCTATCATCTTGTTGTCCCGGAGCATCTGCCTTTCGGCCATTCGTTCTCCCGTAACATCCATTCCCACAAATAGGAGTTTATCAATTTGCCTGTGAGCTCCCTCAATCGGAAAGATATCGACTGAGAAAATTCCGGATCCTATGTTCAGTTCTACGTTATCCGCAGTCTGTCCACGCGATGCTTTCTCTGCCATGGATTTCATTTCCGATACCGCTTCACCTTCTATGTCCAGTACATCCCATATTTCAAATCCCCTGACATTTCCTGCCGAATATTCTTCGAAGGCCTTGTTTACATCAAGTATCTTCCCTTCTGTATCAAGTTCGGCAAGCAGATATCCCACACCGTTAAATGTGGTCTGCAGCTCCTTCCTGCTTTCAAGCAGCTTGTTCATTCTGACCGAAAGTTCCCGGTACATGTTTCTGTCGGACAGATAGTATATGAAAAACGCACCGATAACAGCTGCGAATATTATCACTATCAGGAAATAGAATCTCGAATTGTCATTTTTCATGTAAACAGGTGCCTTGCCGTCAAACCATTTCTCCGCCAGTTCGTAAGAAATCCCATGTCTGTCGGCTTCCTGCAGGCAGCTGTTCAGTATTGAATACAGCGTTTCATTTTCCTGATTCACAATGAAGCAGGCATTTCGTTTATACAGTATCTCTTCCTGCTGCAAAAGCACACGTCTGTATTTTTCGATTGAATGGATCGCATCGGTATCTCCTATTACGAAGCCCTTTCCCTCATTAACTGTCTTTTCTGCAGCAGACATGTTATCCTTCACAGAGCTATAGCTTATTTTTCGGGAATCCAGCCGCACCTTCTGCAGCTTTTTATCGGTAATGTGATTTCCAACCACGTACCCTTCATTCTTATTTACGCTGCTGCTGTTAATAAACATAGCACCTTCCACCTGAAACAGCGGTGCCGTGTAACTGATATTATCACTTTTCTCCCTGAGTTCCGGCGTGATTATTCTCAAAGTGCAATCGGCGCTTTCTCCTTCCGGTATGAGAAGAGGCTTCAGTCCTGCCGGTTCAAGGATTTTTTCGGTGTATTCCTGCAGATAATTGCCTTTGCTGTCACCTTCGGTAAGATACATAAGATTGCTGTCAACCGATATCGTTACAATCTCATCTTGCGAAACATATTCCTTTTCCGAACTGTTAAGATCCACCGGAGTCACGGTCGATGTTTTAATGTCACTTGTCCTGCTTACACCCATAAAAATGATTATCACGGAAATAAAAAAAACAAGTGCGACGGTAAAAACATTCTGGGCCATCTTACCCTTCATTTCCTTCACCTCCTCTGCAGGCGAGGGAAAATACGAACCCCAGAACAATCCAGACTGCCAGTATTATCATTTCCGGAGTCTGCGCCGGCTCCATCAGAATATATATTAAATCCGCGGCACAATAACACAGTGCAAAAGCTGCAATGATAACAGGAAATGCACGGCCTCCTCCTACTCTGAAAGGTCGTTCAAGCTCCGGCTCCTTCCTGCGTATTGCAACAAAGGATACAGCCACAAGAGCGTATGCGGCAAGGGCACAGACAGAGCTTGTATCAACCAGCCATACCAGTGCGTTTTTTCCGAGAAACGGAGCCGCCATACATAGAAATCCCACAAACAAAACGGCAACCCACGGGATTCTGTTCTTCCTGCTCAGCAGTGCAAAGGCACGAGGCATTGCTCCGGCTCTGCCCATTGCATAAATCAGCCTTGTGGCTCCCATGAAGAACCCGTTCCATGTAGTGAATATTCCAAGTATACCGCCAATAACAAACACTGTCACAAACACTTCGTTTCCGAAAAGATATCCGGCAATATCCGCCGTCGGAACAATGCTCGATGTTCTTATTTCCACCGGAGCGGCAAGGCCTACTCCTACAATCAGAATGCAGTACCACAATACGCCCATGATAATGCATACCGAAATCATCCTTCCTATTTCTTTAGGTTCTATGTTCATTTCTTCGGCAGACTGGGGAATTACATCGAAGCCAATAATCATCGCCGGTATCAGGAAAAGTACATATAAGAAACCCTTGGCTCCCGTAAACAGTTCTCCGATGTTTTCAGTATCTCCCAGAGAAATACCGCCAAAAAACAGCACAAGCACAACGACAAATATTGCAGCAGTTGCCATAACCTGAAAAAGCACTGCAGGTCTTATTCCGAAAAGATTCAGCAAAGTGACTGCCAGAGCACCTGCCGCACCTACAATTGCCCACGACATGTGCACATTGTACCCTGATATTTCCCACAAATGCAGTATCTTAGGAACAGGCAAGATGCTGTCAAGGGCTGTTGCCAAAGCTATCCCTTCCCAAGCTGCCACGCCAATGTACGCCAGAACCATTATCCAGCCCGTGACAAAAGCAATTCGTTTGCCGAAAGCTCTGTATGCGAATACAAACTCACCTCCTGCGAAAGGCATCGCAGCAGTAAGTTCTCCGTACATGAATCCTACCATTAAAATAATGACACCGCCGATAATGAATGCCAGAAGGGCGCCGAGAAAACCGGCTCCTGTTATCCATGATGCGGACATTACCATCCAGCTCCAGCCGATTATTGTTCCGAAACCTATTGCAATTACATCTGTTCTTCCAAGCACTCGCGACAGTACCGCTCTGTCATCTCCCATTGATTTTTCCTTTCATGTGCGTGGTGTTTTCACTTTGCTGTAATTATATATTACCTGCCAAAAAAAGAAAAGAAGCACCCATGTGCTCCTTTTCAAATAAGGTGGAGATCGACTAAAATCTCTTGTATTTGTCTCCGAAAATCAGATATTCAATCTGCTCCTTGGTTATCTCATCCTTCTTGGTAATTTTGTTTACTGTGAAGAAAATTACTCCCAGAACTGCCCAGCCTCCAACGAGAATCCATTCTATTCCCGTGAGAGGAGCAGGACTGTAAATCGGCAGATACAGCGAGCAGAAGAAGAGAGCCACTCCTACAGCCATGAAGCCAACGAAACCGCCGCCTTTTACCTTGAATGGTCTGTCCAGTTCAGGCTCCTTTTTTCTGAGAATGCAGAATGAAAGGGATACCATGAAGTATGCCACAACCGTACCGAATGCTGCTGCGTCAACAAACCATACCAATGCGCTTCTTCCCAGAAGTGGTGAAAGCATTGTGAGAACGCCAACCATTGCTACTGCTGCGACAGGTGATCCGTGCTTAGGATGTACTTTAGCGAAAACAGCCGGAAGCATTCTGGCTCTTCCCATTGAGAAGAGAACTCTCGATGCGCCAACCATGAATCCGTTCCAGGATGTGAGAATTCCGCACATTGCCGCAACTATCATGAGTTTTCCTACCAGAGGGCTGCCTGTAGCGTATGCGAAGCAGTTTGCAACAGGAACGCATGTAGGGTCGTTTACATATTCAGCGAGTACTTCACCCGGAGTTGAGATGGCAACGCCAAGTATCATAATCATGTACCATCCGGCAGCCATGCAGATGGCGATTATCATTACCTTTCCTATCTTGCCAAGAGGAATATTCATTTCCTCCGCAGCCTGAGGAATTACGTCAAAGCCAACGAACATTGCAGGTACTGCCAGCAGTACTGCTACAAGACCTGTGGAAGTTGTAAACATCGGCTGAATATTCTCTATTTCCCCTGTGGCTGTACCGCATACGAAGAAAGCGATTCCTCCTATTGCCATGGCAACTGTGGCCATCGTCTGAAATATTGCCGAAGCCTTGGCTCCGAAGAAATTAAGAGCAGTCATTATTACCGCTCCGCCTATACCTATGAGCAGAAAGAATCCTGTAACCTCTGAACCTTGTATAGTGTACAGATGTCCTAAATCAGGAAGAAGTCCTGCGAATAAAAATCCGAGAGCGTTTGCCAGTGCCGGACCTTCCCAGCAGGCAACCCCCAGATATGCCAGGGTAATAAACCATCCCGTAAACCATGATGCATTGTATCCCATCGCTCTGTAAGAAAATACAAGTTCGCCTCCCGAAAGCGGAAGTGCCGGAGTAAGCTCAGCATATGTGAGGCCAACGAATATTGACATTATTCCACCAAGTGCAAAGGCTATAATCGCACCGAGTGTTCCTCCGTTTCCTACCCATGAACCTGCCAGCATTATCCAGCCCCAGCCTATCATTGTTCCGAAGGCCAGCGCCAGAACATCCTTCATGTTCAGAGTCTTTTTTAATTCCTGTCTCTGCTCCATCAGATAATCTCCTTTCAATTCCGTTAACAAATTCAATTGTATATACATATATTCAAGACCTGTGCCAAAGGCCCGGCGCCTGTCAAAATATTGTCAAAAAAATCTCAAACATCTCTCTGATCATTGTATTTAGCGGTTTTGCAACATAAAAAACACAGCCGCTTCAATGCGACTGTGTTAGATTATTATCATTATACGAGCAGAAAATTTCTCCTCGAGAAGAAAATTTCATGTCAATCGGAAATTTATTTCCGATTATATTATCACAATATTTCCGGCATTTTCTGCGCTGTATCCTCCAAGCTCCTCGACTCTTCCTCTGAATTCGTCGCTTTGGAGAATTTCCGTAAATGCCTTTATATGCGGCAGCTGCAAATACTTTGCAGGTATGGCGAAATCATACTCTTCGGGACCGACCTCAATAAAATCAAGATTCATCGCCCCTGCAGCTGACATGACACCCATCCCCGCATCTGCACTGTCACTGGCAACTGCAGCTGCTACAGCCATATGGGTTGCCATTTCCCGGTCATACCCTGTTATTGATTCCGGATTTATGTTTTCCTGCTTAAGTCTGTAATCAAACAGCACTCTGGTCCCCGCTCCTCGCTGTCTGTTTACATATCGAACCGAGCCGTCTGACGCTGCCAGATCCGCGATACTTCTTATTCCCAGCGGATTTCCCTTTTTAACCATAATTCCCTGTATTCTGCTGACACCCTTGATGATAGCCATAGGTTCATTGAACATTTTCTTTATATAAGATACATTATACTCTCCTGTTGTTTCATCAAGCAGATGTATCGGTGCCATATGAGCCTCACCGCGCCTTAAAGCCATAAGGCCTCCCATGCTGCCTACGTGAGTACTTGATACAAACATATTACCGTATCTGTTCGGCATTATGTCTGCAATAACATCAAGTATCAGATCGTGGCTTCCGATAACCACAACGGTATTTTCTATTTCGCTGCGACTGCGATACAGATCGATATTCACTTTTTCTCCGGCTTCAACACCTTCGCTGTTCTGTTCTATCACGCAGAAACCGTCAGCACGAACCAGGGACATTGCGGCGCCGGCACCTCTGGCAAGGGGAGCCGCAACAAATTTGTCTCCAACCTTACCGACCTTAACGCGAACGTATTCTTTATGCTTAAGGCTTGAAACAAGTCTTTTCGAAATATGAGCTTCGATAGTTTCGGTAAGCTTTTCAGTGCGCTTTGCCATCATCTGAATTATCGGTGTCACGAAATTTTCGAAACCTATATATGCCGATACAGGATATCCCGGGAGACCGATAACAGGCTTACCTCTGACAATTGCCAGTATCACCGGTTTTCCGGGTTTTACGGCAACTCCGTGCACAAGCACCTCTCCGAGCTCACGGAGTACGTGAACTGTATAATCTTCGGTTCCCGCACTGGAGCCGGCATTTACTATTACCATATCATGAGTGTCAACCGCTGCCGAAACCTTGTCTCTGATCTGATCGTAATCATCTATTATCGGAGGGAATCTGTAACCGATACCGCCTGCCGCATTAACCATATTTTCAAACATTCTTGAATTGGATTCAATAATGCTGCCATCTTCTATCTCCCCATCCGGCTCTATTATTTCTGTGCCCGTAGGGAAAATTGCCACCTCCGGCTTTTTCACCACATCTATTTTCAGTATACCTGCGGACAGGAGCACACCGATATCAATCGGTCTTATTTTATGGCTGCTAGGAAGTATCATTTCGCCGGCCACTATATCTTCTCCTATCGGTCTGATATGCTGCCACGAATGAGCAGACGCGTTTATCCTGACTCCCTCATCAGTTTCAACTATATCCTCAGCCATTATTACTGCATCGTACGGCGGATGGATAGGATCACCTGTATCCACCACAACATACTGCTCTTCCCTGAGGATTACAGGGTCGGTTTCCGTCGCCTCGCTTGTATCTGCAGCTTTTACGGCTATTCCGTCCATGGCTGATGCGTTAAAAAGCGGCGAACTGTATCTGGCATAAACCGCTTTATCTGTAACCCTGTCGAGGCTGTCTGTTACGTTTATACTTTCGAATTTCGAATCGATAATCTCTCTCACGGCAGACAAGTATTTTTCTCTTGCCACTTCAACCGGTATAGTCTGTAAATAAAGGTTTCTCTTCTTTCCCATTTTTTCTCCTGATTATTCTACTTTAAAACAGTATCACTTTTATTTGCCGGCCTTCTTTGAGACCCTCATCATTCACATCTATCATTGTATATCCGTCGGCTCTCGTCAATGTTGTCATCAGTCCCGACTTTCCGAGAATCGGATAGGCTTTGCATAAATTGCTGTTTTTCGCACCATCCGAAGATTCCTGTTCCTTGAGTTCTACGAGCAGACATGTTGTCTTACCGCCTGCCGCAGCAACGTTTTCTGTAATTTCCGCAATTGCCGTCTTTGGTTCCGGCTGACCCGTCAGCTGTCTGTAAAGCCATACTGCAGTCAGTTCAAAGACCATCAGTGCTGCCGCCGGGTGCCCCGGCAGTCCTATCATTACCGTTTCCGTTCGATTGTCATATCCGAGTATAGTCGGTTTGCCCGGTTTCAAGGCAATACCATGGGTAAAAACACCGCCACCGGAGAGTCTGTCCATCACATCTGCCGTGTAATCTTTCTCACCCTGTGAGCTTCCTCCGGATGCCACTACCATATCGCTTGTTTCCATAGCTTCCCTGATTGCCTCTTCAATGAGCTTTTCGTCATCTTTAATAACTTTCGTTTCAACAATCTCAAAGCCATGCTTCATTGCCGATGCCATCACCGAATAAGTGTTAATATCTCGAATCTGGCCTTTCTCCGGTGTATCATATGCTCCAACAAGTTCATCCCCCGTGGATATTACAGTTATTTTCCAAGGCTTATACACCTCGGGTTCTGTAATTCCCGCCGACGAAAGAACACCTACCTCCTGAGGTCTGATAATACTTCCTCTCCTGAGAATAATCTGATCTCTGCTTATGTCTTCACCTTCTGAAATAACATTTCGTCCCGGTGAAACAGAATCGTAAACTGCTATGCCTGTTTCATCAAACTTCTCGCAGTATTCAATCATCACCATTGCATCGGCTCCCTCAGGAAGCATACCTCCGGTAGGTACGTACACGGCCTGTCCCGGGTTAAGGGTTTTGCTCGGTGCACTGCCGATTGCCACTTCTTCGATTACATCGAGAAATACCGGTATACTTTCCGTTACTCCCTGTGTATCCGCCGATCTTACTGCATATCCGTCGACGGTGGATTTCCTGAATCCGGGAATGTTTTCATTTGATTTCACATTCTCTGCCAGAACTCTTCCCATACTCTGTATGAAAGGAACTCTTTCGGTCTGTGGTATTTTGCCTGACGATGCCTTCAGCAGCTTCGCCCTCGCTTCGTTTAATGTGTCTACTTTTAATAATCTCATAATGTATATAGTTTATCAGATAATAATAACTTAGTCTATCGGCTACGCATACCATGTAGCCACAAGATTCGCACCGGTTCCCCCTATGTCCGACGCCAGCACCTGTCCCGGCGTAACGGGTTTATCGGCTTTTATTCGCTTAACCGCCTTCATAACCTTAAAAACATCTGCTTTATCAACGGGTCGGTCAGTTCTCGCCGATACCGTTGAATCTCCCGCCTTAACAACTGCAGTCACGACACGCTTCGGTGATTCGAGTTCCTGCTTTGCGAAGAACTCACCCTTTTCACACTGATTTCCGGAAACTTCAAAGGGCTCGCGTTCCACCTGCATTACACATCCCTTAGGACATATCGTACATATCATATTCCCGTGCCTGCCTGTCAGTTCTCCCTTTCTACAGCAAAGGCCGTTCAAATAATCAGGCGCTTTCTTTCCAAGATATACGGCTGTTTTCGCACCCACATGCATTCCTTCCTCTGTGACATGATCAGCCAGGTCATGCACTCTGTTTGCATTACCGCATACAAACAAGCCGCATGATTGCATCTTATTTATGTCAAGTCCTCTGCATATCTCAAGTTCAGGTATCAGCCCCGTCGCAACAAGCAAAGTATCGCACTGTATGTACTTGCTGCGTGTTCTGTCAGGTATGCCATCCTCATCGAAGGGAGCGATAGTAACACCTTTGAGACGTTCGTACCCGTGAGTTGATACAACTGTCCATCCGTAATGCATCGGAATATTGTAATCTTCAACACACTGAACAATATTTCTGGCCAGTCCGGTTGCCTCCTGACCGAGAATCATCCTGACATTTATTCCTTCAAGTGTCATGCGCCTGGCCATAATGAGACCAATATCACCGGAGCCCAGAATCACTGCGCTTTTGCCGGGCAGATAGTTTTTCATATTCATCATAAGCTGAGCTGCGCCTGCTGTAAACACCCCCGCAGGTCTGCTGCCCGGAATAAGCATCTGAGGTAAAGTCCTCTCTCTGCATCCTGTAGCAATAATTACTGCATCAGCCTCCAGTTCCTTTGCACCCAGGTTCCCATTCACGCATTTGACAATCCATCTCGTCTCGACATGTGAAACCGAAAGCACAGTTGTACTAAGCATTACCTCAACCCCGGAGTTCTCGGTTTTTTCTTTCCATATCCGGGCATACTCGCCTCCGGTATAATCTTTCTCGTACAGCTGTGTTCCGAAACCGTTATGAATACATTGAGGAAGTACGCCGCCCAGGTAATCATGGCGTTCCAGCAGCATAACATTCTCCACACCGCATTCCAGGGCCGTGACTGCAGCAGCCATTCCGGCCGGTCCTCCGCCTACTACTATCAGATTCATGAATAAAGTCCTCCTATGGTCTGAGCTTGCCTTTCACAATTGAACTGCCCGGTCCTTTTTTCATTATTTTTTCGGGAGATACATTCCACTCTCTACAGAGAATTTCTATTATCTGCGGTGTGCAAAATCCACCCTGACATCTTCCCATCCCCGTTCTCAAACGTTTTTTCAATCCATTGAGGTTATGAGGCGGCAGCGGAGAATCAAGGACCGAAAGGATATCACCTTCAGTTACTCCCTCACATCTGCACACTGCGTTCCCATATGCGGAATTTTCAGCAAGCAGACGCGCTTGAACCTCCGGAGAAGCCTTTAGAAACAGCGGCTTAGCTCTGTAAACAGGGTCGAAGTCTTTATTAGGTTCACATTGTAATCCCGATTCCTGAAGGAGACTGATAATCAGCTGTACAAGATACGGGGATGCCGTCATCCCCGGATTTTTTATTCCCAGTGCACTAACAAATCTGTCACCACTGAGGCGGACAATAAAGTCCTTTTCCTCCTTCGTCAGATTCTCTATATTTGCTCTTATTCCCGCAAAGGATGCTATAACCCTTCCAAGATCAAGATCCGGAAGTATTTTCTTTGCAACGTTAATTATGTGATTAATTCCTGCTTCTGTAGTTTCGGTGCTTTTATAACTTCGCGCATTGTAGGAGGTCGGTCCTGCCAGCATATTACCGTCAACTGTAGGTGCAATCAAAGTCCCTTTCTCATCATTTTCCTGAGCCTGATAAATTACATGGCGTATCGGTGACGGACAGTCGAAGACCAGATACTCTCCACGCTTTGGTTTAATCACAAGATCTCTCGGACGTACGAAACGTTCCAGATCTGCTGCTCCTTCACCTGACGTATTGACAATAAACGATGCTTTAAATTCGCCGCGATTAGTATTAACAATGTAACATCCCTCTTCACTGCAGATATCTTCCACCATAGTATCGAACATAAACTGCACACCGTTCACAGCAGCATTTAAAGCTGTATGCAAAATCAGCTTAAAAGGAGAAATAATACCGGTCGTCGGTGCGTACATTGCACCGATAATGTCACGGGACAGAAGGGGTTCAATCACCCGGGCTTCATCTCCGCTTATCATACGCATACCCGGCACACCGTTTTCGATGCCCTTTTTCATTTTCTCTCTTATGGCTTCCACACCTTCATCATGAAAAGCCACAAACAGTGATCCTGTATATTCTATCGGCACGTCAAGCTCTGCACAGAGCGTTTCGTGCATCCTGTTGCCTCTGGCACATGAAATCCCTTTGAGACTGCCGCCACGCGGGTGGAATCCTGCATACAAGACACCTGAATTTGCCTTTGTGGCGCCCTCACCTATATCCGATTCTTTGTCGACAACCAGTACATCCAGCTTGTATTTCATAAGCTCCCGGGCTGTCAGGCAACCTAAAATGCCGGCGCCTACGACTATAACATCATATTTCATTATCGCTTGGCTCTCCTCATATCCATTATTCCCTTTAATGCTGCAAATACCCCAATGACAGCAAGCAGACCGGCAGCAAAAATCAGTATTGTCGGATTGCTCTCCTTCCTCACATCATTGCTGAAGGTTGCCATGTTGGCATTTCTTTTAAGTATCTTATTGAGAGGATCCTTGAATTCTTCCTTTTTCTTTTTTTCCTTTTCAAGGCGGCTTTCTTTATTTTCAGCCTGCTCCTTCTCTTTCTGTGCAAGGAGATTTCTCATTCTCTCGCCTCTTGCCTCTGCTTTTTCCTTTTCTGACGCAGTGCTGCCTGCCAGAACAAAGGCTGACAGTTTACCTGTCTTGAAGAAATGCATGCCATTGGCCTTTGCTGATTTAAGCTTAGTAAGCTTGCCTTTGGAATTCACCGAATAAACCAAGCTTCCCTTCTCGCTGATACTGTCGGGAACAGGCATTTGAACCTCCACGCTCTTTGTCGGTTGTATATTCCTGTCACCCTCATAAAACTGCATCTTGTAATAAACGGCTTCCGTCTCTTTCTCTGACAGGCTACTCTCCATTGATTTATATTCGCCGGTTTCCTTACCCATAATTCTTACGAAGAGTTTGGTATCCTCTGGCAGCGAATCTATCGGAGCCACAACATATATTCCTGTCACCTTATCATAGAACCTGAGCATTTCCTCCATAACCTTGGATGCGAGAACCTCCCTTATGGCATTATCCAGAGCTTCAACCTCATTGTTTATCTCGTTCTGAGGATAAAACCTGTCCATCTTTGAAGCCCTGTCTATTTCCTCCCTGAGGTTTTCCACCTCAATCTGTCCGTACTGCCCTATATCTATGCCTATATTGACACTTGCCTTTGCGTAAAGATCCTTTGCCTCTTTCAGCTTTGCCTCCAGTGATTTGGTGTCAGCCGGTTCCGGCTTGTCACTCTGAGCCTTCTGAAGCATGGCATTAAGTTCGTTTATCATTGATTTCATACTGGAATTTGCCGCCGGCTGCAGCTTAAACCGCACTTCGTCCTTAGCCTTTTTGTTGAGACTGATCAGCAAAATCCTCAGCTGCTCCACATTGGAACGCTTGTATTTCCCCTCTTTGAAATCCTTTTCCGTAACAGTATCAAGCCACGCCTGTGCCTTGTCGGCAGCATTCTCCCAGTTACTGAGATCCGCATAGGTCTGCACCTTGAATCTCATAGGCACTGTATTTACTTTATATCCCTTACCGTCATCTTTTTTGTACCAGCTTGAAATGAACTCAAATTCCCTGTTCTTCTCTGCATTGTATTTGGCTTTTTCTTCTGCTGTGAGTCCCTCGTCTGTCTGCTGTATATATCCAACAGTATTGCCTTCTTCATCCTCGGCCAGCACTAAAGTTATTCCGTTGTTAGCCTGCATTCCCCTCAGAAAACCGAATTCATACAGGCACCCCGGCTCAAGCTCTAATCCTTCTATTTTGAAGACATAACATGTTCCCTGTCCTGAAGGATCCACCTTGTCGCCTCTCGTGGCAGGCGTCTTCACATAATTAGTGAAATTCGATATTCTCGCGCCGTTCTTATATGCAAACATATATTTCTGTCCGTAACCTATCCAGTCTTTCTTGTCTGTCCATGGATTTCTGTCGGTCATGGCATAGAAAGTATAATTGCTTCCGTCGCTCTTCTTTGCATCCAGATAGTCCACGCCATTGCGTACGCCTGTATATCTGATGTAAAATCCGCTGTTGTCATATGTGCTGCTGAGCCAGTGCACACCTTTTTCGGTTTCAACAAGGTATCCTCTGGGGGTGAAAGGTTTCTGACCTTTACCCTCTGTACCGAACTCCCACACGTCTGCATTAACTGCAGCAGCCGCTGAAGCCCAGAGCATCAGCATCACTAATAATATTCCGGTTATTCTGTAAAGCTTTCGCATTTATTCCTCCGTATGTGTTATGATAGATTTAATACTTTTCAAAGGAGCTGTTTTATGTTTAATCATAATAAATCATACATAATAACGATTATCCTGTGTATTATCATGGCCTTTGCATCTGCACCGGTTTTCGCCGACAACGGAGACGGCACGGGAGACGGTGACGGTTACGGAAACGGCAAAAACCGCGATATTCCTCTCACACTGGAAAGTGCCTCCGTATCAGACGGAGCTCGGGACGTGGCCCTTAATGAAACATTCCAGTTGGACTTCAACAAGAATATCTGTAACATTACCGTTCTGGCAAACAACAAGCTCTGCTTCCATCTTACCGATGCAGACGGCAATGCAGCTGCCATCAAGCTGATATTCCCCGACAATCAGGTCCAGAAGGACTACAAACGACAGGTATTTATCCGGCCGGCAGAGAATCTGAAGCCTGAGACAGAGTATCGTATAGCCGTAGACAGTACTGTCATGGCCAAAAACGGAACAGTCATTGACAATGCTCACACAATCAGCTTCACTACAGGAACTGATTTCACCGATAAAGAAAACAGTATCCTCAAGGAACTGGGCGATTATGTCGTCACCTATGAAACGGCTTCCGGAGAAAATGCCAATTCCGTCCCTGTAAACAAAGACGGTCTCGACGATGTATCAGAAGCATCAGGTTCAGATATCGCTTCTATCGCACGTATCGCCACTGTTATTCTAATTGCTCTTATTATCATATTCACCGTGATATTTATCGCGATCAGACGTAGAAAACAATAAATTTCATTATCAGTTTCCTGATACGATTCTGTCTGTCATAAACTCGGCTGCCTATGTATTTCACATATGCGGCTGTTTTTTTATGCTCCTCTTCCGTCAGGCTTACACCTCCGAAACGCACACTGCTGACGGTACTAAGGAATTCTGCGAAGGTCATTGCTTCGCCGCTGTCATAGCATGCTGATATTTCATCAAGTTTATCAAAAGGATCTGCCGTCAGCTTATGTTTATCAAAGGCCATAAGCCTGCATATATGCCTATACATATCATAAACAACTGCAGCATCAAAGACTGTCTCGAATTTTCTGTTCCTTCTTCTCACATGCCTTCTGCCTGCCAGCTCATAAATAATAACTGCAAGCAGAACGAGCAATGTCACCGAAATCAGAGGATTGATTCTCTGAGGTTCCTCCTCCTGATGTTTCTCAGGCTCCGATTCCTCCGGTGCCTGATCCTCATACATCTGATTTGTTTCTTCTTCTATCTTTTCGTCATCCTGTACCTCATTGGTTTCCTGTTTTTCCATATCATAGAATCCCGGTATAACCTCTACAGGGAACCAACCGATTTCGTCGATATATATCTCAACCCAACAGTGAGCATTGGAATCCAACACGCTGTAACTGATATCGCTCATCTCCGTATACAGATTCATCTCCTTCGGCGATAAATAATATCCTTCTGCATACCTTGCGGGGATTCCGGCACTCCTGAATACCAGTGTCGCTGCAGTAGCAAAATGCATGTCATTTCCTACACCCTTCTTCAGGAAATTCTCCAGTTCGCCTGTGCCTTCACCGGCCGCTTTGCACTCAATATCGTATTGGTATTTTTCATCAAAAACAGAACGTATGTAATGCAAAGTATATGATATAGTCTTTCCCAGGCATTTGTCAGCGTCAAGGGCTTTAAGCAGCTCCCGTTCTTTTTCGGGAACATACACATACGTATCGTATACATATCTTCTGTATACCGCTTCAGGCTCTGCATATTTGCTCCAATCGGAACTCTGTTTAACTTCGTTAAGCCACCGAGCGGTTTCCTGCTCATCGTAATCCTCCATACGTGCCAGAAACGCCTTGAAAGTATATTCTCTCTGACCGGTAATTCCTTTCGTCAGGGCTCCGGTATCTTTCTTGTAATTCACCTTGTCCGGTAACGTATCGCCTGTCAATGCAGCCTCGTATGGCAGATACATATACTTGCTGCTTCCATTTACGTTAGTAACATCCACAGATACATAATCATAGTTCTTAGACATACGATACAGCCTCTCCTGCTGCATCCACGGATAGAAATTCTGCTGTTCAAGCCATTCCATCATCCCTGTGTATTCACCGGAATAAGCGCCTTCCTCCGCTTCTGTCCATTTGTCATCTGCGTAACTGCCTCCGGCGAAACCCCTCAAATACATTGGCTGAGGCATTTGCATTTTAAGCTGCAGCACAGTATTGTCCGTGTATTCCATAGGATGCGTCTCAGTCAGATTGCCTCTGCCCAGCTGATCAATATCATCTCCACCCAGCTTGTCGTATCTTATGTGTTCTTCAGCAGCAATCACGTCAGCCTTTGCTTCGTCCACACTCTGTGGAGGCCTGTAATCGTCCCCTGAAAATGCCAGTATATATCCCAGCAGCATAATAAGGGTTATGCTCATGAAAATATATGGTAATGAAGACTGTCTGGGATTCTGTATATATATGACTCTTCGTTTTCTGCTGCTTGCAGGCTTCGCAACAGCAGACAGCACCATCAGTCCCGCCCAGCATATCAGCATAAGCGCCAGAAGCCATACTGAAGGCTTCCCTTTAAGGCAAAGTCCTGTAACTACAGGCAATGCAGTTATTACAAAGCCTATAAGCGGCTCCTTATAATGTACACTGTAAACAATTGCCGCAGAACTGAGCAGCGTTACAGGAATCAGAGCCATCATTGTATCCCTGCTCCAGTCAGCAATATCTCCCGTAATCTCATACGGTATAAGTCCCGCATTCAGCTGGTTATTCAGCACCTCCACAACGATATTTGCCAAAACCAGGAACCCGTTCCACACAGAACTGTAAAAGAGACCGAAAAATACTGCTGTGATTATGAATACATAGAACACCATAAACCGCCCAAGCAGCGGCCTTCTGCATATGCAGTACAGCACTGCCGGAAGAATCACTATAAGTAATCCCGACACCGTATCGTTAACGGGATTCGGGAACATGGAAAAGAACGTGTACCAGCATGCCACAGATGTTGCAACAGTCAAAAGCAGCTCAAATAAGACCCTCAGAACCTGATGGTCTTTATCTGTATCTGTTATCTGAATCAGATCCATTGCTGATTCCTGTTGCCTGTTAAATAATTTCATACTGTAATCTCCGGTATACCCTCAGCCGCCTCTTTTACTGAAACCGTAACGGCTTCAATTTCCTGCTCCGCAGCTTTGGCTTCCGACTCATCCTCATAAATCAGAATCGTCTGCATCCGCTGATTGACCTCAAGCTCAGCAATTTTGTCAAGCTTCGGTTCAGTAACAACATACAGCAATATGTTGTTACTGCTTCGATATCCGCTGGCTATGTAAAAGTCAATGGCCGCACCGCTTTCTTCTGCGGCATAGGATGACAGCACTTCGGCTGTTGCCAGCTCCAGCTCCTGAAAATCGTCAAGTTCCTCTACATGGAATTTCTCTTCCGCGGCATCATACCATCCCATATTATGACTTATACCGTTTTCCAGAAGGGTTCTTGAAATCGTCAGAAATATTTCGACCTGAGCATCCACAAGCTCCTCGCTTCCCCGCGAAAGTTCCAGCAGAAGAAATACCGAATAGTTCAGAGGCAGACTGAAATCTCTAACCATGGTTCTGTCTGTTTTACCGGAAAGCTTCCAGTGTATTTTTCTTATCTCATCTCCCGGCACATATTCCCGCAAAGCGAATATTTCACTGACATCCCAGCCCGGTTTATCAGGAAAATACCTGCTGCCGTCACCGGTATTTTCCACCGGTTTTTCCATATATACCTCGACATTGCGCATATCGGGATAAATGATAACTGCATGATCCGGTAAATCGGTTTTTCTGAAAACAAAAAGTCCGAAGGCGTCATAGACACGTATTTTAGTCGTAGACACCACAACCGTTCCCACCTTGCTGTTCTGCAATGAAAGCTCGGCAGACACAGTTTCTCTGCTGCCTGCAGTTGCACTTACTCTCCGCTCCCTGACAGCTCCTGTCATCTGGTTTTCCATCCTTATGCGAAAGGTTATTCCGGCAACAGGATAACGGCTCGGATTATTAATTCGGTAGCTGAGATTCGCAGCATTTTTTTCTGCTGTCTGGGGCAGTTCAAGGCCAATCGTAATTTTTCTTCCGGCAATAAGCATGAGCACCAGTGAAACCAAAGGCAGCACGACGCAAATCGCCAACAGAGTCAGCGTATAGTATGTATTTGTAAAAACGTATATCAACGCTGTGACTGCTAGAAGCAGCACATAAAACACTCTGTTCTTAAGCATTCTTTCCGTCCGTTTTCTTCTTTCTTACTGCTATCTGCGGAGGCTTCACTTCTGCCATAATTCCCTGCAGCACCTTTTCTTCGGTTTCCTTCCTGATCTTTGCTCTGGCGGTCAGAACAAGTCTATGAGCACAAACGTCAATAAATACACTCTTGATATCATGCGGTATCGCATAATTCCTGCCGTCCATCAGCGCCGCTGCTTTAGCCATCTGCACCAGTGCCAGCACTGCTCTCGGGCTGACACCCTGCTCCACAGCTTCTGCGCTTCTCGTCTTCTCGCAAAGCTCAGCTGCATATCTGATAACCTCATCCTCCATATGCACTGTCTGTACAGCTTTTCTCACAGCCTTTATATGTGTCGCGCTGATAAGAGGTCTTACTGTATCCATCGGATCCGTCAGCTGCCTTTGCTTGACTATATCCACCTGGCTTGCCAAATCCGGATATCCCATGGAAAGCCTTGCCGTAAATCTGTCCAGCTGTGAATCCGGAAGCTTCTGTGTACCTGCGCTTCCCAGCGGATTCTGAGTGGCAATGCATACAAATGGATCCGGTGTTTTGTGGGTTACACCGTCAACGGTCATTCCGCCTTCTTCCATTACCTCCAGCAATGCCGCCTGTGTCTTGGCTGAGGTTCTGTTGATTTCATCTGCCAGGAACAGATTGCACATTGCTGCTCCCGGTTTGTATTCAAGCTGTCCGGTTTCCTTGTTGTATACGGAAAATCCCATAATATCGCTTGCCATTGTATCCGGCGTGAACTGCATTCTTCTGTAATCCAGATTCATGACCTTGGAAAGCCCCAGCGCCAGTGTTGTTTTCCCTACTCCCGGTACATCCTCCAGCAGTATATGACCTCCCGCAATCACTACCATCAGAACCTTCCTGATTACATCATCCTTACCTACGATGACTTTTCTCAGTTCGTTCACTACTGCTTCCATTATCTTCTGCATCTGTTCCATAACATTTCACCTCAATTTACTGAATCGGCGAATTGGACATTCTCATTCCCTCGCCTGCAAGTATTTTGTCAGTTGTCTTATCGTCCAGTTCCAATCCGAAATATTCCCTGTAATAGTCCGCTGTATACTGATTCATGTTAAAATCTTTGAATTTATCGGGATAGAACTGTAATGCCACTGCCAAAACACCCATATGCGCTTCCATTGAACCCGGATGACACCAGCGAGTTGCTCCTACAGGTAAAGTATAAACTTTCCCGTTTTTTACGGCTGTAAGTCCGCTCCACTTAGAGTCTGACAGTATGTAGTCCGTAACGGAATATTCGTTGGCAATGAAAGCATCAGGGTCCCAGTTGTATATTTCCTCCAGAGTAACGTATGCGTTCTTCCCTGCAGAAAGAGTTCCCTTCGCAACAGAAACATCCTCCACCTTGGCTCTCTCCATTATTTCGCTGCAGACAGAGCCTTCCGGGTCTGTACGTATCGCTTCATTTACAGAATGATATACGCTCGGTGCATCCTTTATGTCAACATCTGCAAGTCGCCGGTCTACCATGGCCAGCGTTTCATCAAAGAATTCAAGATAAGACTGTGCTTTGTCCTCTTTTCCGAAAATTTCTCCCGCAACTTTAACGGCCTCCTTCAGTTCCTCAATTGTTGTATAATCAATTACTGCGTACGGTATTCCCAGTTCATCAAGCTTGGCCATCTCGCCTTCGCTGGCTGCCAGCGAAAAGCTTACAAGAGCCAGATCCGTATCTATCCTCAGAAGCTCCTCTGCATTGACGGATCCTTCCTGATGGGGTGTCGCTGTTTCTGTAATTTCAGGATACTTCATCTGCATCAGAACATCAGACTTGACACCGTTAGGACAACCCACTATTTTGCCTCCTTCATCAAGCATTGCCATCATATGAGCCGCCGTGGCATAAAGACATGCTACATTCTCAGGGTCTTCCGGAATTTTCACCTGCCTGCCTGCGCAGTCAGTAACGGTTTTATCTCCCTGTTCTCCGCTGCCGGCTTCTCCGCAGCCTGTAAATCCCGTAACGGAAAAGGCCATCATCAGAGTCAGTATCACTGCTATAATTGCTGTTTGTCTTTTTTTCATAATTACCTCTTGTTACGTAACGGCAGTATGTATTTTCGTACTCCGCTTCCATCCGATACGATTTCCGCCACTATGTTAAAAGTTTTCTCCAGATTTTCCGTGGTGAGAACTTCAGACGGTCTGCCAATCTGCGAGAAATTTTCGCCGTTTATCAGTGCCACTCTCGTATCTACTCCTGCATTTTCCAGATAGTATGCCTGATTAAGAAAATGTGTCGCCATAATGATAGAGATCTTTTTCTCCTTCACAAGCTTCGCAACGATTTCCATAACTGTAAGCTCGTGAGTAAAATCAAGATGCGCCGTCGGCTCATCCATAACGAGAAGCTGGGACTGCTGGGCTATTGCCCTGGCTATTATCACAAGCTGCAGTTCTCCTCCCGAAAGTTTCGTATACTCTCTGTCTTCAAAACCCTCAAGCCCTACCTGTCTCAGTGCATCGCGGGCTATTTCCTTCTCCTTCTCGTCCGGAGGTGAAAACATTCTTGCCGCATATGTCCTGCCCATTGTCACCACATCAAGTACTGTGTATGCGAAGGTTGTCTTGTGTCCCTGGGGAACATAGGCAACATGCTCGGCAAATTCCCGCGGTTTCATATCTTCAATACTCCTGCCGCCGATAGTAATCCGGCCTCTTTTCAGTTTTTTTAACCCCAGCAGACAGTCTATCAGTGTGGATTTGCCGCATCCATTAGGACCTATAATGCATAGGATTTCTCCCTTTTTTACATCGAAATCAATTCCGTCGAATATCATTCTCTTATTGTCATATGTAAAGGCTGCATCCCGTACTTCCATCAGTTTCATTTTATCACCAGCTGCTTCCTTTCGTTTTCTTCAAAAGGTAAATAAAGAATGGCCCGCCTACAATGGCAGTCACTATGCCCAGCGGTATTTCAGCTCCCGTAATGGTTCTGCATATGGTATCAACAAATATCATAAAACATGCTCCTATTGAAATTGCCGCCGGTATGAGCCATTTGTTGTCACTGCCTATTACCATTCTGCACATATGCGGAACAACAAGTCCCACCCAGCCTATTACTCCGCTGACACATACAGCTCCGGCTGTTGCCAGTGTGGCGAATCCTATTACAATGGCTTTATTCAGTCCCACGTTCAGTCCTAAGGTCTTTGCTTCTCTGTCTCCCATAGAAAGCACATTGAGTCTCCATCTGAACAGCAGCATACCGATTATTCCCGCCAGCATCGGAATCGAAGAAAAAGCCAGCTCTATGGTTTTAGTTGAACCCATGCCTCCCATAAGCCAGAATGTTATTGCCGGCAGCTGACTGTAAGGGTCGGCAACATATTTTATCAGAGACAGAAGCGCCGAGAAAATCGACTGTACTATCGTCCCTCCAAGGACGAGGGTTATAGTTGGCGTTCCTCCGCTTACTTTTCCTACCAGGTAAGCCAGTACTACTGCCAGCACTCCGAAACCAAAGGAAAACAGCGAAGTCATTACCATACTGTTAAACAACAGTATGGATAACGCTGCTCCGAATCCGGCTCCGTTAGATACTCCAAGCATACCACTTGATACAAGGGGATTCCTGAACAAGCTCTGGAAACATGCACCGCTTACTGCCAGAGAAGCGCCTACCAGTATTCCCTGTATCGCTCTCGGAAGACGCAGGTTTATAACTACACCTACAGTCTGTTCGTCAACGCCCAAATCTGCTCCTGTAACGGCTGTCACCAGGCTTTTGAAAACATCTGCCGGATTTATACTGTATCTTCCTATGCATATGGTTCCGATAAAGAATACGAGAGGAAGCGCTATAAGCACTGCAGCTTTTATTAAATTGTGATTCTTTTCTTCCGATTTCACTCTTGTTTCCCTATCAATCACTTAACACAGCAGTAGCCTTCTGCTGTCCATCGCCTGTAAAGGCAGTTGTAGCATGCGTTTTCTGAGTCATCATAGCATTCCTCAATATCATTATCCTGCCGGAAATCCTCACAGGCTGTTGTCCATTTGGTTATGCGTTTATCTCCTTGATAAAGCTCCTTTTTTTTGCAGGCCTTGTAGCGGTCTCCCTTCGCGGACGATATTAATGTCACCTTGTGATCCACCATTGATGTCTTCAGCTGGTCATCGACTTCGATTATATCTGTGTCTTTCAGGACATTTCCTTCAAAATCCAGGAACAGCTCGATATCCGTAAGTTTCTTCCACTCTGCCACCGTATGAATCTGTCCGTCGAATTTACCGTCTTTGCCGCCTCTGAAAACTCCGTCGCATCCGGAAAGTCTGAGTCCTATTCCTGCCAGGGCTCCTATAACTCCGCAGCCTGTACCACCGTATTCCTCCAGTACGGTACCTCCAATCTGTGCAGCCAGGTCATAAGCTTCCTGCTTCTGTATTACTTCCTTCTGCGCTCTCTTGCCATATGCGATAAGCTGCTCCGGTTCTGTCAGCTGATCGAGCCTGCATAAGCAAAGTCCCGGATCAGAGCTTTCAGCCATATTATCCTTCAGCACTTTGACAGCAGCCTCCTGCATCTGAGAAATCTCAACTCCTTCTATATCAATTACCATGCACATGGAACTGTTATGGGATGTGTAATCTATGTCATCATGAAGCAGCAGCTGATGGCGTGTTACCCCCTTGTCCATTGTGCCGCCCATCTTCACTATCTCCTTTGCTATCATATCGGCTATCTTGCCTGTGCTGGTCCTCTTAGTCAGATCATCTGTATCATCTACACAAATATATACTCTCATACTTTTCCTTTCATGCTGCGTTTCAGTTAAAACATAACACGCCACAAACAAAACTCTTTCCTTGAGTACAGGAAAGAGTGGTTTATCTGTTAGTATTCCATTCCTTTCCAAATGCGGGAGGCAATGCCGTTTCCGGCATTACCCATTATTTCAGCTTGTACTTTTTAGGGGTTGAGAAACTGCTGTACACTGTTTTCCCGCCTATGTTCTTGTAGGCTCTCACCTTATAGTAATATGTCTTGCCTCTCTTCGTCTTTATCTTGGCATAGGGATACAGAGATGATGCCATTTTCACGGATTTCACTCTGCTGTACTTGCCATTTAGAGAAGTCGCTCTGTACACCTGATATCCCGTTTCTCCCGAAATGCCTTTCCACTTTACCTTAACGGCTGTCCTCGATGATTTGCTCACCGTCGGTGTCGACGGTTTTGAAAGGGTCGGAACTCCTGCCTTCAGTGGAGAATAATCACCGTAATAGTTTACTCCGTCTACTGTCTTAAAGGCACGCACTTTGTAATAATATGTTGTTCCTGTAGCAAGACCTGCAAATGTATAGTTTCTTACCGCAGAGTTCAATGTAATTGCATTACCTGTAGTGTTTCCCCTGCTGTCACATCTGAACAGCTGATATTTCTGTGCACCGCCTACTCCGCTCCAGGATACTTTCACACTGTTATATGATGCCGAAGCCACACTTATCGACGGTGCCGGAAGGTTCCTGACCGTTACCCTGCAGGTTGCCTGTGCAGCGCCGGTACTGTCTTTAATTGTAATCGTAGCTGTGCCGGATTTTTTGGCAATTACTGTATTTGTTATACCTTCCGCCTTTTCTAAATCCACAACATTTGTGTTGTCAGAATACCAGTAAATCGTCCTGCTGTCACCATTGTAAGTTTTCACATCGACAGTCAGCTCTCCTTTGTCCGGAAGTTCCAGGCTCATGCTTTCCTTATCCAATGTAATCGATATATCCGGAATAATCTCAAAATTCTTCCAGCCATTAGATGATTTATATTGTTCTACGCTTTGAACAGGTACAACAAATGCCTTTACTGTTTCCAGATCAAAAGGATTTCCCTCGACATACGGAGGATCTACACACCCCAGATACATCGTACTCGGCAATTTCTTACAGTTTCTGAATGCTCCGTCATTTATTTTTCCTATTTTACCGGGAAATTCAACTTCACTTAAATTTACACATCCTGCGAATGCAGACTGGCTTATGGATTCAATAGGATCCGGCAGTCTTACGGTTTTTAAGGCTACCCTGTTCACAAAGGTGTTAGCCTTGATTTTGGATTCAGTTGCATCTGCACTGTCCTTCATTGCAGCCATAGATAAATCAAGTTCTGTGGCATTAAGGCAATTGGTGCGAAGCCACTGGATATCCTGCCATTCCAGGTAACTGTCACCTGTTTTTATAATTACTCTGTCTATACTGCTGTCATCAAGCTCAGTTGTCTCTAATTCCTCTTCTGCCCGCTGTTCCAGAGTGCCGTTTCGGACATCCTTAAGTTCAAGTGTTCTTATATCTGCTTCAGAAATATCAATTCCGCAGTTCCATCCTTCTGCATTCTTATAGTCTTCACTGCTCTTGTAAGGAACTTTAATTGACGATATATTGCATCCGATGAACAGTTTATTACCTGAAATGGAATCTCGCTCTGTTAATTCCGGAGGTGTAACTCCCCAAACAGAAAGCTCCCCGGACAAATTTGTGCATCCGGCAAATGCTTCACAGCTTATAGATTTAACAGAAGCCGGGATTTCAATTTTCTGCAGCCCTGTGCACCCTGAAAGTGTGTCTTTGCCGACGGTCGTTATACTCTCCGGCAAAATTACTGTTTGTAAAGAGCTGTTTGCAAGTTTTATTTCGGAGCAGTCTGCTTTAAACAAATCAAGTTTAACCAGTCCACTCATCCCATTTATATACTCTATATCCTGTGCTGATAAAGTTACTCCCGAAGCTGTATATACCTTTAATTTTAATTTTTCCAGTGGTTGTGTACCGAATCGTTTTTCGACAAGGGATTCAAGTGTATCCTTTTGACCAATGTAAATCTCTGCAACATTCTCATTTCTATCCTTTACTGTTACAGTTCTGCTGGAAACAACGCTGCTTCCATCAGCATCTGATGTGGCTATAATGTCAGCACTTCCCGCATATTTCGCACTCCACTCTCCTGTTTCCGAGTTTATACTTATACAACCACCTTCCGGGGAAACCGACCATGCAACAGATTTGTATTTTTCCTCGTCCGGTATTACAGATATCTGCACTTTGGCTGTTCCTGTATCCCCTACAAAAACAGACTCACCGGGCTGAGCAATATTTATGGCACTAACCTTGACAACAACTTGCTCTTTAAATGCCTTAAATGCATTATAGAGTTCTGCTGCGGCGGCTTTACGTGTAGCTTTATCCTCTTCATTCTCAGGATCTGTTTCCTCTGCTGTCTTTGCTGCTTTATCAATTTTTGTCTGGAATTCTGTAAGCGCACTTTCCGGATAAGCTCCCGGTTCACTCTGTTCCCCATCAGCAAATGTTTTGATTTCACCGATGAAATCATTTACTTCATTCAGCATTTCAGCCAGTTCCGGCACTACCTCGAGTTCAAAATGAAATTCAATAGGTACCCCCAAAATTTTCATTGTGTTGTTACCGCATACGTCCTTGTCAAACTGCAGTATGTAGCTTCCCTCAGGTAATATGCCTTTATCCACCTCAATTACTACAGAAGCCGAGCTTTTATCATCGCCGGTTTTACCGTGAGACAATTCTTCGTTAAGGTGCAAACTGCCATTTCCGCTGTCATATTCTGCAGCAACGCTTCGATCCTCATGCAGAATCTTTATGTGATTCATACACTTGGCATTAAATGTCGATGGCATGAAATTACCCATTCCGGAACTCATTGCAAATGTAAAGCTGACTCCCTTTGAACCATCAACAGGTGCCGTAATCCTGTTTTCATAATAATCATCATAACCTTGTGCTGTATGAACCACTTCAATCCGATCTGCTCCCGGTTCTTTAAGCAATATCTGATTTATATTAGCAGGGCTATCGGGATTTCCCAACCCCTGCCACGTATATGAACCTGCGGCCTCATCTGCAAAAGCAACCGCAGAAATGTTGTTTGAAACAATCGGAACGCTGCACGAAACAGTCAAAGAAACAGCTATTAAAACAAATAATATTTTCTTTATAAACTTCATGATAACCTTCGTAATAATACTTTTCCTTTTATCATAACAGGAGATTCGTAACCGAATCCCCTGTCTTTTACATTATTATTCTGTTCTTAATATATGCAGACTATTTTACTCTTACAGTCTTTACCGGGCTGTAGCTTCCATATATGTAGCTGTTGCCTGAAACCTTTACATAAGCTCTGACTTTAACTCTGTATTTCTTTCCTTTTTTCAGCTTCTTGATTGTCTTGGAAACATTTGATGTATTTATTGTCTTATAAGCTTTTTTTGCTGAACGCTTATAAGCTACCTGATAGCCGGTAACACCCGTTGCGCTCTGATTCTTTACAGTTACTGTAAACTTTTTAGAACCTCTCTTTACTTTACTGATTACCGCCTGAGCCGGTTTTATCTGGAAAGTTTTTGAAACAGTTCCGGTATAATCGTTGATACCTGTTACCTTAGCAGTAGCAACACCACACTTCACATTATTGATGTACTCAACTTCATAGTCGATGTTCATTTTAAGCTTGTTTCCGTTTTCGTTTCTTACTGTCACCATAGGTTCCTTCTCGTTGCCGTTATATATCAGCGTGTCGGAAGGCAGTGTTACCTTAGTATCAGACAGGTTCTTGTATATATGGAAAGTTTTCTCGATAGTGCCTGCGTAAACACCTATACCGATTACCTTTACCTTTGCTGCACCACAATCTGTGTTATTTTCATATTCTACTTTATAATCTGTATCTTTAACCAACTCTGTGCCTTCAGCTGTTACTACAGTAATTGCAGGTTCAATCGGCGCTCCTGTATAAGTGAAATTATCTCCTGCCATTGATACTTCACAATCACTAAGCTGATTATAGATATCAATGTTAAACTTGACATCATTTAGGAGTGTTACTTTTCTCGAAATAGAACCGGCTAAAATAACTAAAGTATATCTGCCATATTGAACATCTCCAGTCTCTGGCTTATTAATAGTAAGATTCAAAATAGCATCTGTGCCGGACTGATTTGCTTCGATATACCCTGCCTCATCTTTTTTGGCATCGCTCGCATAACTGTCACCTGCGATACATGCACTTCCAACTACTTTATTTTCAGGGTCAACTAAATTCACATTATATTTACAATACTTCCTACTACCCCCACCTGTAAATGTGAACTTGATTTTGTCTCCAAATGAAAATTCTTCGTTAACCACATAAGTATTTGTGCTATCTCCCTTTACGACATCTGCCGCCTGACCATTTACCTGCAGATCAATAACATCAAATCCCTCAGTGCCTGTGCTGATAGGATTGTCTGCTGTTGCTGTATCTGCGAAGATTGCTGATGGTATAAGAGTTATCACCATCATTAATGAGATCACCAAACACAATAAATTCCTGTTTCCTGACTTCATGTATTCCTCCTTGTTTTCAATAAATAATTGTGATTGTTATATAGCAAAACCATCTTTTGACCAATGAAGCCATGCAGTGCTCCTTGGCTCAAGATATGATTTTTTCTGGTTATCTGTATCACATTAAAAAACTCTTCCCACGCACACATGGAAAGAGTCGTTTCTCTTCATAATATCATTATTGTGATATTCCATTCCTTTCCAAATGCGGGAGGCAATGCTGTTTCCGGCATTACCCATAGACGATCGACCATAAGCTACACAAACCCGCATGCCTTAGGTCTTCACGTTCGGAATTATTTTTTATTCTTTTGTTATTTAGTATTATAACACAATTCCCCGCCTTTTAAAGTTATCACAACAACTTTTCTCGTACCGGATACAGTTTGATAAGCTGAATGCCATGACCTAATGGGATTTGCCGTTTCTAAGCTTGCAGATAAGCTGTGTCATTGTTCCCATCGGGCAAAAAGCACACCATGTTCGCGGTTTGAAAAAAATCATAACTATCAGTCCGATAATAAATGACGTGAGCATGATGCTGTAAAATCCGAAGCTGAATTGCGCGATCCAGTCGGCTGTCATTCCTGCGGTATATGTCCACCCCCACGGCACTTTAACTGACCAGAACAGCTTGATGACTTCTTTCAGCGTACCTGCTCCGGCAAAAACAATATATGTCTGGAATACCATATTTCCGAACATTATCATGAAAAACGCAAGAAATCCGTATCTGAACCATTTCGAATATATCCACGAAGGTGCAGGCTTATTCAGCGAACAGCCCAGTTTACCTCCAACCAGTGAAAACAGCTGACCTCTGCCGCAGAAATTATTACAAAACCACTTGTTTCCTCCTATTACAGCAATTGCCAGGGGAAGAAAAAAGTCTATCATACCCAGCCATGCGAAAAGAATATTGAAAAAGCCCAGGGAGAAATATATTATCGCCCATATCCAGAGATAGTCATACCAGTGTCTTTTTCTATTCATTAACAGCCTCTCTTTCTCTGACAGTAATACACGATACAGGGCAGACGCCTGCGCATTTGCCGCATCCTACACACAATTCTCTGTCTACAACTGCATAGCAGCCTTTGTATACGCTTACTGCTTCCGGCGGACACACCTTCGTACATGTGCCGCACGAAACGCAAACCTTCTTGTTACAAATCGCAATTTTTTTCGATAACATTTCAATTGCCTTTCTTCCACTTAAACAAATTCAATCTCAAAGCATTTGTTACGACACAAACGCTTGACAAGCTCATGGCAGCTGCTGCGAACATAGGATTAAGCTGCCATCCAAGCAGAGCAATAAATGCACCTGCCGCTAAAGGAATACCGATAACATTATATATAAATGCCCAGAACAGGTTCTGATGAATATTCCTCAAAGTAGCACGGCTGAGGCGTATTGCCGCCGGCACGTCAGACAGACGGCTTTTCATAAGAACTACATCTGCTGCATCAATGGCAATATCAGCTCCTGCTCCTATTGCAATACCTATGTCGGCTCTCGTAAGCGCCGGGGCATCATTTATCCCGTCACCTACCATTGTAACCTTGCCTTTTTTCTGCAGATCGGCTACTGCCGTTTCCTTCTCATCCGGAAGCACTCCGGCTATTACTTCATCTACGCCTGCCTTATCGCCTATTGCCTTTGCAGTACGTTCATTATCTCCCGTCAGCATGACAACGCGGATTCCCATATTCTGAAGTTCACTGACTGCCCGGGGGCTGTCCTCCTTAATCGTATCTGCTACAGCTATTATGCCGCAAAGCACTCCATCAGCCGCAAACAGCAGCGGCGTTTTGCCTTCTTTCGACAGTTCTGCAGCCTTTTCTTTCATGTTTTCGGAAACCTTTGCATTTCTGCTTATGAAGTTCTCACTTCCTCCCGTCAGTACGCTGCCGTTTAATGTTGCCGTCAGTCCATTGCCGGGAAGCGCCCGGAATTCCTTAACATCAGCCGCCTCTAATCCGTCTTCTTCAGCCCTCGCGCAAATTGCCAGAGCCAGAGGATGTTCACTTTTCTTTTCAAGGTTGTATGCGATAGACAGAAGCTCGGATTTGCTTGTTCCCTCTGCGGGAATTATGTTCGTCACTCTCGGCTCACCCTGAGTAATCGTTCCTGTTTTGTCCAGGGCCACAATCTGTGTTCTGCCAACTTCCTCAAGGGAAACCGCTGTCTTAAACAGTATCCCGTTTTTCGCACTTACTCCGCTGCCTGCCATAATTGCCACAGGTGTAGCAAGCCCCAAAGCACATGGGCAACTGATTACCAATACTGATATTCCGCGAGCAAGTGCAAATCCCGCTGTCTGACCGGCAAGGAACCATATTATTATTGTCAATGCTGAAATGCCGATTACTATAGGTACGAATACTCCGGAAACTCTGTCTGCGACTTTAGCAATCGGCGCCTTTGTTGCGGCCGCATCGCCGACCATGCGTATTATACGCGAAAGAGTTGTGTCTGCTCCGACAGCAGTTGCTTCACATTTTATGAATCCGGATTGATTTATTGTTCCTGATGAAACTGTGCTTCCGGCCACCTTATCTGCCGGAATGCTTTCTCCTGTAAGAGAAGATTCGTCAACGGCGCTGATTCCTTCTAATACGATTCCGTCCACAGGTATACTTTCTCCGGGGCGCACTACGAAAACATCCCCTTCAGCTACCTGTTCCACCGGAACTGTGATTTCCTCTCCGTTTTTCAGCAGAGCAGCCGTCTTCGGTGCGAGTTTCATCAGACCTTCAAGTGCACCGGTGGTCTTTCCTTTCGAATGTGCCTCCAGCAGCTTCCCCAGAGTAATTAAAGTCAGTATAGTTGCGGCGGATTCAAAATACAATTCATGACTGCCATGCTGTACCTCCGTCTCAGCAAACAACGCGAAAAGGCTGTATACAAAAGCAGCGGAAGCTCCCATAGCAACAAGTGTATCCATATTCGGCACGCGATGACACAGACTCTTAAATCCGCTGACAAAAAACCTCTTATTGATTATCATGATAATAACCGTCAGCAGAAGCTGAATAATCCCTGTTGCCATGTGGTTTTCCTCAAGAAATTCCGGCAGGGCACCGTTCCATATCATTGGCCCCATGGAAATGTACATCAGCAAAATCCAAAAACCGAGAGAAGTAAATAATCGCGTTCTCAAGGCAGGAATTTCATCCTCCGACTCGCTGTTATATGTATTATCGGCATTAAGTGCCGCATCAAAGCCTGCTTCACGAACTGCCCTTATTATTACTTCCGGCGAGGCAGTCCCCTCTACACCCATGGACTTTGTCAGCAGATTCACCGAACACGATGAAACACCGCGAATATCCGATACTGTCTTTTCCACTCGTGCAGCACACCCGGCACAGTTCATCCCCGTTACTGTATATTGTTTCATAATCTTTTCTCCAAATTCCCTTTTATTTCATAAGTTTCTGCAATATTGCCACAAGCTCATCAATAACCTCGTCATTGCCTTCCCGAATATCATTGACGACACAGCCGCGTATATGAGCTGCCAGCAGTTCCTTGTTAAAAGCATTTACCGCCGCATTTACCGCCGCAGACTGTACCAGAATATCCGTGCAGTATGCATTGCTTTCGATCATGCCGCGGATACCCCTGATCTGCCCTTCTATTCTGTTCAGGCGGTGAATCAGTTTTTTACGTTCCTCTTCCGGGCGATTTGTGTAATCCATTTTTCCCTCCATCCTGGAATCTTTTCTTTTTTTCTATAACATAGACATACCCCCATAGGGTATATATACTATATACCCTATGGGGGTATGTGTCAACACATTTAATTTGAAAATCACATTATCTCTTCGGCAAACGCCCTGATTTTCTTATCGGTCTCTTCACTCTGTACTGCTTTAGGATCTATGAAAACCGCTTCCGCAGCGAAGTCTTTAATACCAATACACTTTTTCAATGCGACAAATGCTTTTTCGGCGCCACGACCGCTCTGGCACGCAAAGGCGGCAACCGGCTTTTCTCTTAACATTTCTTTGTTTTCTTCAATGAATGTGCGCAGAGGCGGAGTGAATTTCGATGCCCACACCGGGAATCCCAGCACGAACATATCATATTTTGTAAGATCAACATCATACAGCTCCAGTTCAGGTTTTTCTCCCATAACTGCACTTTTCCCGCCCCATATGAATTTCGAAAAACCTTTGCTGGGATATGTTTTTTTCGCGTTAATACGCAATAAATCCGATCCGGTAATCTCTGCGATCTTCTTTGCCGCATAATCTGTATTTCCTTCAAGGGAATAGTATACAATCACAGTCTTCATTTACAATTTCTCACTTTCATTTATTGATTTATATTGCGGTACTGCCATATGAACATTTTACATGGCAGGTTTTGGCAAAAATTATACAAACATAAAGCTATTTTTTTCTATATGGCAGTTTTTCCTTGAAATCGCAGGTTTTTATGAGAATTTTGCCATATTCTATTACTTCAAAACGTATAATGGCAGTTTTAGCCCTAAAATTGCCATATACGTTAAATTAAGCATTGTTTTGTATAATTTTTGACATATGTCAAGCCAATGAATCCTATTATGGCAATCATCAGGAATCGAATCAAAAACAGTTTATATTCTCGTTAAAGACGCGTTTTTGTATTCAGCATACTCCTCGCCGAAATCAGCTTCCAGCCGCTTCATATTCATCCTCCTTACAAATTGGCCAAAGACACATTTTTATATGAGTTGTCATCGGTTACTTCCTTGATAATCTTTATAAACTTTGGAATCTGTATTTGTTCCTGCTCACTAAGAAGTTCAATTTCAACGATCGCCCGATCTTTCCAGAACGGATAAATATCGATTTCAAAATACTGGCTCTTATAAGTGAGACAATAACGGGTCTTTCGAATCTGATGCATAGAAGTATCCGCATCCATAAGAAGTCTCAGATACTCTGCCTGAGAAAGTCTTTCTTCAATTTCAACACGAGTGGTGTCCGTCATATTTTTCTTAATTGTCTTAAAGTAGATATAGCTGCCATTAGCTCCACGCTGACGGACTCGAATCTCCTCATCCTCTGTTGCTCTCAGATAAGTCTGTATTATTTCGACTTTCTGACAATCAGCACGTTTTTCAAGCGCCGCGATGTCAGGATACTCAATCAAGAATTTGCGCTCAATTTCATAAGGCTCAGGTTCACCGAGAAAACCTGCAATTTCTGAAATCAAACGTTTCATTTTATTTTCGAACCCCGTTGAGTTGTCGATCACTCGCAAATGAGGATGACCAGTCCAGGCGGAAATCAGTTTGTTGTCCAATTTAACCGCTTGTTCCACCGTTTCAGTACGAGCCGGATTACTTTCCTTATTCTTCAAATAGATTTCCGGTGCGCCGTTCGCAGCAGACACTAAGTGAAATACTGCATCATAGCTGTCACGAATTTCAACTACATTCTTCTGAATGCGATCAAGAACAATCCCAAAATCTATTTCAGTCATATAGGCACGATTATCCATCATACCGCGGTCACAAACAATCAGAATTTTCTCGTCAACCATTGTTTCTGAAGCAGCTAAGAATATCTTTTCTTTTTCTATTTGAAGGCGCATCTGACAGCACTGGTAATCCAGATTGGAACCACAGGTCCAAGGAGCAACACCACCGGTAATGAGTTCTGTTGCCGTTTCCGGAACAAACAGAACCTTGTACCCTCTCTCGGTAAATGCGTTTTGGATCCAACTCATGGCCGTTGATTTTCCCGCACAAGGTCCACCTGTCAGAACAATTTTTGTAATACTCTTCCTTTTTCTTTCCTCGCATTTCATTAGTAAGATCTCCGGCGATATCTGGTATAGCTCAGCAAGTTTTCTGATCAGCTGAACTCTCGGTTTTGTTTTTCCGTTTTCCCATTTGGAAACGGCTTTATTACTGACTCCGCAAAAGGCTGCAACTTCCTTTTGACCGAAACCTGATTGTTTACGCAATTCATATAGATAGTTTCCAAAACGATAATCGCTCATTCGGAGCCCTCCTTCGCCTATATTATAAATTCTTATTCTTTTAGATAACAGTTCAAAAAGTCGCCTGCAGGTAGAATCTGTGTTGTTCTATGCTCCTGCAGTCGAACCGCTAATTCAATAACATTTATCTGTTACGTGACAGAAGACATACCGTCTCCACATGGGGTCGAGACAATGACATTGATACCATGTGTCATAGGTAAGTTATCCAAGATTTACATCTTTGCAATCTGGAATTTATTTAGTATTATCATTATTATGCTAAATCATCTAATAAAATGGGTCCAAGCATGCTCCTCTGATTCTGGTAATCCATATTTCTCCTTACCAAGTTGAATGCTTCTCATTAAGAAAATCATATTTCTTGCCAGTAC
>JAQXIX010000026.1 GCA_029008005.1 Bacillota bacterium
GGTATTTCGTCGTTTGAAGAGGTTGCTGTTCCGGGACCAAGGATTATCAATGTAAGCAACCTGAAGGTTACACCGGACGTAAGGTCGGCATCACTGACATGGGATTACGACTATGAAACCATAGAACCAAATGTTACAGGATTCTATGTGAGAATATATTCATCCAACGGAAACCTGTACAAGGAATATAAAGAAACAACTCAGAATGGCATCAAATGCAGTGCAAAGTATGCAATACCATATAAGGGAACATACTATTTCACAGTTACGCCGTACTATGTATATGAAGGCAAAACCTATGATGGAACTTCAACTGCCAAGGTTTCATGCACATCAAAGAGCCTTTCGGCGGCTGCTGGTTCAGTAACAAAAATCAGCAACACTAAGGCAAGAATTACTATCAAGAAGGCTACAGGCTCTACAGGAACAATAGTGTACCAGTACACAGGCGGCAAGTGGGTTAAGCTTGGAAGTACAACAGGCACTTCGTTCACGACAGCAAAAAATAAAGCAGGCAAGAAGACGTATAGATTATTGTCATATATTGTTGAAAATGGAAAAACATACAATGGCAAGTACAGCGGCACTTATTCGCCAAAGGCTAATGTCGCCACATTCGGTTATTCCAGCTACCCGTCATCATATCCGAAGTACAGTCACTTCTGGAGACCGACAAAGATTTCTTATTCAGGCAAGAAGGTTTTAGTGACCGGCAAATTTATCAATACGCACCTGTATTATGTTGATTACATTAAAATTAAGATTACAATCAAGTGTCAGGGTAAGGTGATCGGAACAAAGATTGTCAATAGCGGCAAAATCAATTCAAATAAGGTGAAGAAAATGAAAGTAAAGCTTAATGGCAGCAAGTCAGGATACGATCTTAGAGCAGGTGGTATTGAATGGTATTACACTGTCATCAGCTGGAAATAATTCTGAAAGAATAGATTACCTATAAAGGAAGAGTCAATGGACTCTTCCTTTTTGTGTAGCATCTTCTCAAAGGGCAAATTTTAATATTCACAATCAGAGAAGAAATTGATATAATAATTCCGTATGGAAAGAAAAGAAATGGAAAAACAGACAAAAAAATTCACGAAAAAAAGAATCGTAATCGGAATCATTGCCTTTCTGATAGTTGCGGGGTTACTCTTCGCATATCTTAACAAAGTCTTCAGCATGGGTGACGATGATGCAAACAGACAGACGTTTAAGGCTCTTTACAGTGAACCCGAAAACACTATAGATGCTGTCTATTTCGGAACGAGTGCATCAAACAGGTATTTTATCAATCCTCTGGCATACAAAGAAACAGGTATGACTTGTTTCACCATGGCAACAATGGGAATGCCGATGTTTTTTATTCCCGAGCTGGCGGAAGAAATAAACAAAAGCCAGGATCCGGATATGTACATTATTGAGCTCAGATGGACACTTAAAAGTCGTGAGCAGGTTACTGATGCACATATAAGGCGCGTTGTTGACAACATGAAGCTGTCGGGAAACAAAATTGATGCTCTCAACAAAGCTCTTGAATTTATGGATGGAAGCAAGGGTATGCTGGGAGACATAAGCGACAAGAAAATAGATTACATGGTTCCGATTATAAAATATCACGGAAGACTTGCGCAGCAGGATATGGTGCCCGGAGATTTCAAAATCACATCGTCAAAAAATGAGACTAAGGGATACGTTCTGAGCAAAAGCACAACAAAGCAGGTAAACCAGTTTTATTCCAGGCTGACCGAAGGGAAAGAGCCTTTGTCCGAAGAAGCAGAGGCAGCCCTTGAAGAGGTTCTGGATTTTTGCGATGAAAGCGGTAAAGAAATCCTGTTTGTTCTCTCACCGTATTCGGTAAAGACAGATCAGATGCCGGTATTCAGCAGTGCAATAGAAACTGTCGAAGAAAGAGGGTATACAGTTATCAACTTTAATACCCCTGAAATGTATGAAGAGCTGGATATCGACTGGGATAAGGATTTTTACAACAGCAAGCATGTAAATTACATAGGTGCGGAGAAATATACAAGGTGGCTGACCGGATATATCGATGAGAATTATGATCTGGAAGATCACAGAGGACAGAAGGGTTACGAAAGCTGGGATGAAGCGTACGATGTATACAAAGATTACGTTAAAGACGGAATTAAGACTATCGGACACAAAGATAAAATAGGCGGAAAGGTAACGATAATCAAATGACAACACTTCTTCTCTATTTGGGAATAACGGTAATCGGATACTTTATCGGAAGTTTCTTTCGAAAAAGGAACAGGCGTGTTCCCCTTGTCGGGACTATGCAGACTGTTGCAATAATGCTCCTTATTTTTGTAATGGGCGCCAGAATAGGAGGAAACGAACAGGTTATTTCTCAGCTTGATACGATAGGACTTCTGGCCTTTGCAACGGCGGCGATAATACTGGCAACCACAGTCGCATGTGTGTTTATCGGCAGAAAGCTTCTGGGATTCGATAAGTACGGGCTCAGGAAAGGCGAAAATGCAGAGGACGGGAATCACGAAGGTGACGGCGGCGGACTTAACAGGATGACTTTCATAATAGTCGGCTGTGTGGCTGTCGGCATCCTGGCAGGGTATTTTATCATGCCTGAGGGATTTATGGACATATCGGGAAATCTGATGACCTTGTTTCTGTGTATACTTCTGGTTTTCGTAGGTATCGACATAGGAACGGAGGGAAATCTGGGACCGAACTTCAAGGCCGCGGGCTGGAGAGTGATAATGTTTCCTTTTTTCAGCATGATAGGGATGATGATAGGGGCACTGATATGCGGACTGATTTTACCGTTGGGCATGAAAGACTCTTTTTGCATCGGATCGGGATTCAGCTGGTACTCACTGGCGCCGGCAATGCTGGCATCCTATTCAACGAAAGTCAGTGCGATTTCATTTATGCATAACGTGCTGCGTGAGATAATGTCCATACTTCTTATTCCGCTTGTGGCAAGAAAAATAGGATATGTTGAATGTATATCTCTTCCGGGTGCGGCAGCGATGGATGTTTGCCTGCCGGTTGTTGAAAAGGCAACACGTGGCGACATAGCAGTGTATTCCTTTATCAGCGGAGCGATACTGTCAGCGGCGGTACCGATTTTTGTAAGCTTTTTCATGAATATTTAAGGAGAAATCATAAATGACAGACAAGATGAACGTATTTAAAGGCAGCGATAATTATGTGGTTACAGATGAGCTTATGAATTCTGTAAATATCAGTATTGCTCTCAAAAAACCTCTTCTCATAAAGGGTGAGCCGGGAACAGGCAAGACGATGCTCGCAGAGGCAATATCAGAATCTCTCGGCATGGAGCTGATTATATGGAGTATCAAGTCCACGACAAAGGCACAGGACGGACTGTATGTATACGATACTGTACAGAGACTTTATGACTCCCAGTTCGGAGAAGGTGATGTAAAGGACATTTCCAAATACATTAAGCTCGGTAAGCTGGGTGAGGCCTTTTCATCAGAAAAACAGGTAGTGCTTCTTATTGATGAGATAGATAAGGCTGACCTGGAATTTCCTAATGACCTGCTCTGGGAGCTGGATAAGATGGAATTCTACATTAATGAAACTAAGGAAACAATAACGGCAAAACACAGACCGATTGTAATAATCACATCAAATGCAGAGAAGGAACTGCCTGATGCGTTCCTGCGTCGCTGCATATTCCACTACATCGAATTCCCGGACAGAGATAAGATGGAGGAAATAATCAAAGTTCACTATGGCGATATAGACGGTAAGCTTGTAGAAAATGCTCTGGAAACTTTTTATAAGATTCGCGACATGAAGGAACTGCAGAAGAGACCGAGCACATCAGAACTTCTGGATTGGATACAGGCACTGATGATAAGCGGAGTCAGCATTGACGATCTGTATGAGAAAATGCCATTTATCGGTGTGCTCTTAAAGAAAAATCAGGACCTTGACACTTTTGAAGAAATCAAAACCAAAGGCTACAGCCTGAGGAACTGGTAATTGCCATGTTTTTGGAATTTTTCTATTTACTGAGAGCGAGGGGACTTGATGTAAGCATCAACGAATGGATGACCCTAATTGAGGCTCTGGATAAGGGTCTTGCCAATGCATCTCTTATGGGTTTTTACCGACTGTGCAGAAGTGTACTGATTAAGTCGGAGTCGGATTACGATAAGTTCGACCGTGTTTTTTCTGAGTATTTTCAGGGAATCGAGACGCCGGAAGATCTGCCGGATCAGTTCTGGAAATGGCTGTCCGAAAGTGAACGGGAAAGAGATCTTGACGATTACGGAGACAAGGAACTTTTCGCCAGAGAGCTTGAAGAGCTTTTGCAGATGTTCGAGGAACGAATCAAAGAGCAGAAGGAGAAGCACGACGGCGGAAATTACTGGATCGGAACAGGAGGAACTTCGCCGATGGGAAGAGGCGGATACAACCCTTCCGGAATCAGAGTTGGCGGCAAAAGCAGGCACAAAACTGCGCTGCAGGTTGCCGGAGAACGTAATTTCAGAGATTTCCGCGAGGATACTATTCTGGATATCAGACAGTTTCAGATGGCATTCAGGAAGCTTCGCCAGTATTCGTCGAGAGTTGACTGCGCCGAGAAGGAACTGGATGTTGACAAGACCATAGATGAAACTTGCGATAACGGCGGAATGCTGAAGCTGGCTTATGAGAAGCCAAGAAAAAATACAGTCAAAGTGCTTCTGCTTATAGATTCCGACGGATCTATGCTGCCTTACAGCAGACTTTGCAACAGGCTGTTCCAGGCAGTGAGAAAGTCCAATCACTTTAAGGATCTGCAGGTGTACTATTTTCACAATGCGATTTACGACAATCTCTACACGACGCCAAGGTGCAAAATCCGCGATTCCGTAGAGACGGAGTGGGTATTTAACAAACTTGACAGTGACTATAAGGTGATTTTTGTCGGAGACGCGGCCATGGCTCCAAGTGAGCTTTACAGGCCCGGAGGCAATGCGATTATCGGTTTGTTCAACAGAGAAACGGGAATGGAGTGGTTTCAGAAGTTTAAGAAACGCTTCAAGAAGCAGATATGGCTCAATCCTATTTCCAAGAGCAGCTGGGAGTATACGTACGGTGCTCATACGATTCATGATATCGGTCAGGTGTTTCCGATGTTCGAGCTTACGCTGGACGGCCTCGAAGCAGGAATAAGAAAGCTTCTGGTCAAGTAAAATCCTTGACTTTTAGCAGGCTCGCGTATATCATATTATCGTATGTTTACAAATTAATATCGGCTGTGACGGAGACAGTAGCCCCGCGTAATATCCTTACAGAGAGACATTCATAAGCTGAGAGAATGTCGGTGAGGCGGCAAGCGAAAATCACTTCTGAGCCGGACATCTTAAGGAGAGACGGGATGATGGTCCCGTAACTAGGGTGGTACCGCGGTTTTTAATCGTCCCTAACATTATTGTTGGGGACGTTTTTTCATAGAGAAATCAGCGCCCCCGAAAGAAAAGGAGCAAAAAATGATCAAAAACTTATCCGAAAAACCAATTGCCCAGGTTCAGACTGAACAGGCAGAACAGTGGAAAAAAGACGATCTTCTCGGCAGATGTGTAAGTACAAGAGAAGGTAATCCGGACTTCGTATTTTTCGAGGGTCCTCCGACAGCCAACGGTAAACCGGGAATTCATCATGTAATGGCCAGAACTCTGAAGGATTCCGTTAATCGTTATAAGACGATGAAGGGATTTAAGGTAAACAGAAAGGCCGGATGGGATACTCACGGACTTCCTGTTGAAATCGAAGTGGAAAAGCAACTGGGCATTGACGGCAAGCAGCAGATAGAAGAGTATGGTATCGGTAAATTCAACGAGAAGTGCAAGGAATCCGTATTCACTTACAAAGGCCTCTGGGAGCAGATGAGTGAAAGAATGGGATACATGTGCGATCTGGATAATCCGTATATTACCCTCGACAACAATTACATAGAAACATGCTGGTGGATAATAAAAGAGTTCTTCGACGCAGGGCTTATCTACGAAGGATACAAGATTCTTCCGTACTGCCCTAGATGTGAGACAGGACTGGCTTCACACGAAGTAGCTCAGGGATATAAGGATGTGAAGGTAAATACAATCACAGCCAAGTTCAAGCGCAAAGACACAGAAAACGAGTACTTCCTGGCATGGACAACTACAGCATGGACACTGCTTTCAAATACTTCCCTGACAGTAGGTCCTGACGTTGATTACGTTAAGGTGAAGATGACTGCAACTGAAGAAGAAGGCAATATCTTCTATGTGGCTAAGGTTCTTGCAGATAAAGTTCTCGGAGAGGGCAACTACGAAGTGCTTGAAGAAATGAAGGGCAGAGACCTTGAGTATATCGAATACGATCAGCTTATGCCGTGGGTTGTGCCTGAAGAAGGAACAAAGGCGTTCTTCGTTACAAATATGGATTACGTAACAGTTGAAGACGGTACGGGAATCGTTCACTCAGCACCGGCCTTCGGTGAGGATGACTATCAGTGCGGACGCAAGTACGGACTGCCTGTGTTCCAGCCTGTAGATGAACAGGGGAAATTCACTCTCGGACCATGGAAGGGACACTTCATCATGGAAGAGGGAATTGATGTTGAAATAATCAAGTGGCTTGCAGAAGAAAACAAGATTTTCGCTAAGCAGAAAATAGAACATAATTATCCGCACTGCTGGAGATGCGGAACTCCTCTCGTGTATTATGCTAAGCCAAGCTGGTACATTAAGATGAGCGACCTTAAGGAACAGCTTGTTGCCAATAACAATACTGTAAACTGGTTCCCTGAATTCGTAGGAGAAAAACGTTTCGGAAACTGGCTGGAGGAAGTAAAAGACTGGGCAATATCCAGAAACAGATACTGGGGAACACCGATTCCTGTATGGAGATGCGAATGCGGTCATCTGGAATGCGTTGGAAGCAGAGATCAGCTTGTTGAAAAAGCAAATGAAAATATAGACAACACAATAGAACTTCACAGACCATATGTTGACGATGTGACGTTCACATGTCCTGAATGCGGCAAGACAATGCACAGAATACCTGAAGTAATGGACTGCTGGTTCGATTCGGGAGCAATGCCTTTCGCTCAGTGGCACTATCCGTTTGAAAATGCCGACAGATTTGACGAAGAACTGTTCCCTGCAGATTTTATCTGCGAAGGTATTGACCAGACAAGAGGATGGTTCTACTCGCTGATGGCGATTTCAACTTTCATCAAGGGCAAGGCTCCTTACAAGAACGTACTTGTTAATGACCTTATTCTTGATAAGGAAGGAAAGAAGATGTCCAAGCATGTGGGTAACACAGTTAATCCGTTTGAAATGCTGGATAAGTACGGCGCAGATGCTACGAGATGGTATCTCCTCCACACTTCACCTGCATGGGCACCTACTAAATTTGACGAAGACGGACTGGTTGAGGTTGTAAGTAAATTCTTCGGAACAGTCAAGAATGTGTATAACTTCTTCGTACTCTATTCAAATCAGGACAACATCGATCCGGCATCACTTCAGGTGCCGTATGATAACAGACCTGAACTTGACAGATGGATAATCTCCAAGTACAACAGAACAATCAAGGCGGCAACTGAGGCCATGGATAAGTACGACCATATGAAGACTACCAGAATTATTCAGGATTTCGTAAACGAAGACTTAAGTAACTGGTACATCAGAAGAGCGAGAAGAAGATTCTGGGCTCCGGAAATGACAGAGGATAAGAAATCGGTATATGCAACAACATATGAAGTGCTTGTCGGCGTATCCAGACTTATTGCTCCGTTCGCACCGTTTATTTCAGATGAAATGTACAAGAACCTTACAGGTGAAGAGTCAGTTCATCTGGCATACTTCCCTGAGGCAGATGAAAGTCTTATTGATGAAGGTACAGAAGAGAGAATGGATCTGGTCAGAACTCTGGTAGGACTGGGAAGAGGAACTCGTGAAAAAGAAAAGATTAAGGTAAGGCAGCCTCTGGAAGAAGTAATTGTTGACGGCAGATATGAATCTGTAATAGGCGATTTGACTGATCTTATAAAGGAAGAACTGAATATCAGAACCGTTGTTTTCGAAAATGACCTTGATAAGTACATGAATTTCTCACTGAAGCCGAACTTCAAGGTGGCAGGTCCTGTCCTCGGTAAAAATATCAAGGCATTCGGCGGAGCAATGGCGAAGGCTGATCCGAAGGCAACTGTTGCGGCACTGGAAAGCGACGGTAAGATTGCGCTGGAGCTTAACGGAGAATCGGTAGATATTACACCTGATATGGTTGATGTGAGAATCGATGCCAAGGAAGGCTTCGCTGTGGCAATGGAAAATAATGTATTCACAATTCTTGATACAACAATTACTCCGGAGCTGGAGAGAGAAGGCCTGGCCAGAGAACTGGTTTCAAAGGTTCAGCAGATGAGAAAGCAGCTTGACTTCGAAATGATGGACAACATTAATATATACCTGAAAGCTGATGAGGCTGTTTTCGAAGCAGTAAATGAACACAAAGACTACATAATGTCAGAGACCCTCGCAAAGGCAGTCGAAAGTGCTTCAGTAGAAGAAAAAGTTAACCTGAACGGTCATAAGACAGGTCTGAGAATCGAGAAAATCTGATGAGTACGTCAATAAATAATTTAAGGCGTCTCGCATCGATTGACGTGAAAGACCATATAGCTCTTTTCGACTTGTATGTTACTGCAGGAAGAGATATTGAATACATGGCAATCAGGTTCGGAACCGATCCGGAAGATATTATTCATCTTCTGGAGGGTTACGGAGAAAATCTTTCGGATGACAGCGGGAAAGGAAGACTGAAGGGTCTTCACAGAACTCTGGTGGAAGAGTATGTTAATACGTTTTATCCTGGTATAGCTTCGGAAAATCCGGAGAATGACTGGATTACCATTGAGGGATATCTGGATATTAAGCATCCTCAGTGGAGAACTCAGAGGTGAGGATTTTCGGATGAAGAATAATCTTCTTGAAATGACAGTAGAAGAGCTTAAGCTGTTTGCTGCGGAGATGGGAGAGAAACCCTTCCGCGGCAAGCAGCTGTTTAAGTGGATTCACAGCGGAGTGAAGGATTTCGATTATATGACAAATCTTTCGGAAGCCTTCAGAAGGAAGCTGAGCGAAAAGGCGGAGATTACGGGAGTTGAGATAATAGGGGAGCAGAGAGACAGAAGTGACGGGACTCGAAAATTTCTCTACAGGCTTGCAGACGGTGAAACGGTCGAAGGCGTGTTTATGAAATATAAATACGGCAACAGCCTTTGCCTGTCATCGCAGGTTGGATGCAGAATGGGATGCAGATTCTGTGCATCGACTGCAGACGGGTTGATCAGAAATCTAACGGCAGGAGAAATGCTAGACCAGGTGTATGAAAGTGAGAAATACACAGGAGAAAAGATAAACCACATTGTCGTAATGGGAATGGGGGAGCCTTTTGACAATTACGAGAATCTGGCGCGGTTTCTCAGGCTTTTGCACGATCCGGAGGGAAAAAATCTCAGCTACAGAAATATGACTGTTTCAACATGCGGGATAGTGCCGGCAATGAAACGGTTTTCTGAGGATTTCGCTTCTGTGAATCTGGCGGTATCACTTCATCGACTCACCGATAAGGGACGAAGTGAAATAATGCCTGTTAACAAAAGTTACCCGCTGGAGAAACTTCTGAAGGCATGTCGTGAATATACTGAAAATACGGGACGGAGAATTACATTTGAATATGCGCTGATAAACGGGGTAAATGACGGAGCTCGGGATGTGGAGCTGATAAAGGAAAAGCTCGGCGGTATGCTCTGTCATGTAAATCTGATTCCTCTGAACAAGGTCGAAGAAAATAATTTCAGAGGTACAGGAAGGAAACGCGCAGCCGATATAGCTCTGCAGCTTGAAAAAAGCGGTGTTCCGGCAACTGTAAGGCGCGAGCTGGGTGCCGAAATAGACGGAGCATGCGGGCAGCTTAGGAGAAAATCGGATTTACATATTGCCCCCTAAAGTAAGATAGTTTATAATTAATGAAAAGCATAAGGAGGACACTATCATGGTCAAGTTATTGATAGGACACAAGGGAAGCGGCAAGACTAATCAGATGATACAGCTGGCTAACGATTGTGTTGCTAACAGCGACGGAAGCATCATTTTCATAAACAAGAATCACAGACTGATGTACGAACTTTCATACAGAATGAGAGTAATCTGTATGGAGGATTATGAACATATAACTAATATTGATGAGTATATAGGGTTCATATACGGCATAATCAGTTCGGATCATGATATTGATATGATTTTTATAGACAGCATCCTCAAGCATGCGGATGTTTCTTTGGGAGATTTGCCTGTGTTCATTGACAGACTTAAGGCGATAAGTGAGATGTATGAAGTGGACTTCACTGTCAGCGTCAGCGCTGAGAAGGAAGAAATGATAGGTGTTAATTTCGAGGGATGCGAAATCCTGAATCAGTAAATCAGAAGAGATGACAGGCGGTGAGATTCACCGCCTTGTTTTATGCAGAAGAGTAGTAAGTGACAATATGAAGAAGGCATACGTTTGTGTAATAATAACTGCATTTCTGTTCGGGACTATGGAAGTATCATGCAAAATCGGTGGAGGCGGCCTCGATTCTCTGCAGCTTACGCTGCTTAGATTTGTAATCGGTGCCATCGTTCTACTGCCTTTTGCTGTGGCAGAAATGAGAAAAAACAATGTAAAACTTAAAGCGAGTGACATGGGACAGCTGGCTTTAACGGGAATTGTGGGGATTCCCGTAAGCATGGTGTTGTTTCAGATGGGTGTAATGACGACAAATGCGTCGACAGCTTCTGTTTTGTTTTGCGTGAATCCGGTATTCACTATGGTATTCGCCCATTTTCTGGCAGGCGAAAACATGAGCAGAAGCAAGGTGGCAATTATGGGTCTGGCTCTTCTTGGAATACTGTTTATGTTTCGACCGTGGGATATTCAGGGAGGAAACAGCGTCAGAGGTATGATTTGTATGATACTTGCGGCGTTTTTCTTCGGTATTTATACTGTTGCAAGTAAAAAAGTAATAAAGAAGATAGGCATGTTTGCACAGGCAAGTATATGTTTCCTGATAGGATGTGCCGTTCTTTTAGTAATAATGCTTTTGCTGGACAAACCTGTGATTTCCGGAATATCAGAGAGTGTTCCGATAATTCTCTATACCGGAATAATAGTTACGGGAGTAGGATACTACTGTTTCTTCAAATCAATACAGCTGGCAGATGCGACAACGGGATCTTTTGCTTTTTTCCTGAAGCCGGCTATTGCACCGGTTATTGCGGTAATAGTACTGGGAGAAGATATTCTGTGGAATACTGTTGCAGGTATTATGTGTATCCTCGGCGCGTCTTTCTTGAACATTCTTAATAACAGGAGATAAGCATGAGACTCAAGGATATTGAAAAGGCTTTTGAAGGGTATGTGGCTGCCGGCGAAAGAGGGTTCAATCATTTTTCCGTTCTTGTCCCTATTGTGGATTTATCGGAAAATAAAGATAATCCGGAAATTCTGTATGAGGTGAGGGCGGCGAAGCTTGATCGCCAGCCGGGAGAAATCTGCTTTCCCGGAGGACTTATTGAAGATGGAGAGTCGCCTGAGGAATGTGCTTTGAGAGAGACTTTCGAGGAAACAGGCATATCACCGGAAAATATCAGAATTGTGACCGGTCTGGGCTCGGTGTTTTCCACTTCGGGTTCACAGATCCACGGGTTTCTCGGAGTAGTAAACGAAGATGCATACAGAAAAATGAAGATAAACGAGGATGAAGTCGCGGAAACCTTCACGGTATCTGTAAGAAAGCTTCTCGATACGACACCTGTGGTTTACAGCAACGAGCTGATTCAGAAGCCCGATCCGGCTTTTCCTTATGAAAAAGTTACAGGCGGAGCCATGTACAAATGGCGAAACGGCAGATCTCCCGTTCCCGTATACTGTATTGATGACAGAGTCATATGGGGACTTACGGGGAGAATTACCATGAATTTTCTCGAGGAGGTAAGGAAATGTTTAAGATAGCACTTTGTCAGATTACAGGAACAGCAGATAAAGAACTGAACAGGGCAAAAGCCGAAAAGCATGTTAGAGAGGCAGCGGTAGAAGGTGCGCAGATTGTCTGTCTGCCCGAAATGTGGAACTGCCCTTATTCCAACGATTACTTCAGGAAGTTTGCCGAACCTGCAGACGGTCCGTCTGTGAAACTAATGTCTGATCTTGCTTCGGAACTGGGGATTACAATTATAGGCGGATCCATTGCGGAACTTGAAGAAGACAGAGTCTACAACACATCTTTCTGCTTCGGGCCGGATGGAAATATTATCGGAAAGCATAGAAAGGTGCATCTTTTTGATATAGATGTTGACGGGAAATTCCGGTTTATGGAATCAGACACTCTGACAGCAGGTGATTCGCAGACGGTATTCGATGTTTCGGTTAGTGGAACGGAAGGTCTTGAAAAATGCCGCATCGGAGTTGCAATATGCTATGATGTGAGATTTCCGGAATGGTTCAGAAAAATGGTGCTGGACGGTGTTCAGCTTGTATTCCTTCCGGCCGCCTTTAACACGACTACAGGTCCCGTTCACTGGGATCTGACGATGAGAGCACGTGCAGTGGACAACCAGATATACTTCGCCGCAAATGCTCCGGCCAGAGACGATAACGGGATTTTCAAAGCATACGGTAATTCCTGTATAGCAAACCCATGGGGAGATTTCATTGCCCATGCTGACGAGAAAGAGTGTATAATTTACGGAGATGTGGATCTCGAATACGAGAAGCAGATTCGCAGACAGTTACCACTGCTGAAACATAGAAGAGAGGAATTGTATTGATGAAGAGTATTTTAGGATTACGAAAGAAAGCTGTTGTATTTGCTGCGGCAGCTGTTGCTGCTGCAGTAATGTGCCTTTGCGGATGTCAGAATCAGGAGGATGTTCAGCCGGAGGAACAGGTAAGCTACGAGATTGCCCTTGTAACTGATGACGGACTGATTAATGACGGCGGACACAGCGAAGCTGCCTGGAATACTATCACGGCTTTCGGAGCCACAAAAGGCATTTCTCACAAGTATTACAAGGCTGTAGAATCTACGGAAGCAGCATATAAATCGGTGATTGACACGGCTGTTAACAACGGAGCTAAGATTGTAATTGCAGATGGATACGATCTTGGGGAAGTGATTCTCGAAGCCCAGAAAGAGTATACGGATATTAAATTCGTTGTTCTTGACGGAGAACCGATTGATGAAAGAACAGGCGATATTAAGCTTGCCATGAACTCAGCCGCAATCGAATTTGATTCGGCACAGGCGGGATTCCTGGCCGGGTATGCCGCAGTTGTTGAGGGGTACGGAAATATTGGATTTATCGGTGAAAAGGGTGGAAACGATACGTCGGATTTCGGATTCGGATTTCTCAGAGGTGCAGATAAGGCAGCAAGAGAATCGGGAGAAAATATTTCTGTAAGGTACCTGGAGGCAGCTGCAGACCATGAAGCTGTCAAAGCAGAAGCGATGAAATGGTATGATGAAGGCACAGATGTGATTTTCGCCTGCGGTAAGAATATTGACAGCGCGGTAATCGAAGCGGCTGAGGCGAAAGAAGGCCGTGTAATCGGCGGATTGTTTAACAGAAATGATATGTCTGACGTCGTGATAACATCAGCGATTCAGAATGTTGACGTGGCATTGACGGAAGTTCTCGAAAAGTATAAGAAGGGAGAATTTCCGGGCGGTGAGGTTCTGACATATGATGCGTCAAACCAAGGAATCGAGCTGGTAATGCAGAACGATAGGCTTGAGGTTCTACGTACGGATGAATACAAAGAACTTCTTGAGGAAATGGCAAAGGGCGAAATAAAAATGGGTCTTAAAAATGTCGAAACTGTTGATCAGATTAATCTGAGAAATGTTACGCTTCTGTAACGATAATGCGGAGGCAGTATAATAATGGGAGATATGAAAGAAAGAGATTACATGTTTGATACGTTCCGGGGATTGCTTATGCTGAGCATCCCCGTTTCTCACTTTACGAAGATGTCAGGCAATCTGTACGGAAGCCTCTACGGAGGCGGATTTCACCAATGGGGAATCGAAGGTTTTGTGTACATTACGATAAATGTTTTTGTAATGCAGGCTTTTATGTTTTTGTCCGGGTATTTTTCGAAGCGACCTGAACGAGCCAGAGAGACAGCGTTCAAAACATTTATGTGGCCTTACCTGGTGTGGACGCTTGTATATTTCTTTGTCAGAATGTTTTTCTTCGGAAATGCTCATTTGAAGTTTCTGACGCCGCCGTTTGCATTGTGGTTTTTGTTTGTTCTGTTTTTTTACAGGTTTTTTCTTAAGGATATGATTAAGCTTCCTCACCTGATGACAATGGCGATTGTTATGTATTTCGTCGTAGGTGAGATTTCTTCGTTTGAGAATTTCATGTCGCTGGGCAGAGCTTTTTCGTACTTTCCGTTTTTTCTGTTCGGTTTTTACTGTTCGAAAGAAAGACTTGCAAAAATCAGAACGATGAAGGACCGACCGATTGTGATTGTCCTTCTGGCAGCAGTTCTTGTTTTATCATCTCTTGCATTGTGCAAGTGGGGGCCGAGAGCGGGATGGTATCTGCTGAAGGGACCGATTGATAATTTTCCGAGTATGGCATGGTATGATGACATGTTTTTCAGGCTGGTGCTGCTGTTGCTCAGTTGTGGGTGGATTATTCTGATGGTGAATATCCTTCCGTCTAAAAAGGGTTTTCTGGCTTTTGTCGGTGTAAATACAATGCCCGTATATATTTTTCACCTGACACTGAGATATGTAATAGATTTTTACGGACTCTATATGGGATTCATCTCGTGCCTGACAGTTGCATGGTTCGCAGTAATCTCACTGATATACGAAAGGACTTCGGTTAAGAGAAAGACTAAGGCAAAGGTAATTTATGCTCTTGTGACAGTACTTTCAATAGGAGCATTTTATATTATGTATTCGTCCGGAGTACTTGTTCCTCTGTATGGAGGATGTCCGGAGAACAGATTGATATACCTCCTTATGGTTTATGGAGGAGCTATCATGGCGGGATGTTCCTTCACAGCACCGTTCTGGATAAAATTGTATGACCTGGTAATCGAAGGACCGACAAAAATGCCGACAATAGTAAGTTGGCTGCAAAAGACTGATTTCGGCAAAAAGCAATAAAATACTGCCGTACCAAGTGATTGGTGCGGCAGTTTGTTGTAAGCCTGTTTTTAAGTCTATTCCGGTTTGGATGCTATTTTGCTTTTTTTCTGAATCAATGTGCTGCTTCTGTCTGCAATAGGAATGTATTCCTGAAGCTTCTGAGCGCTCTTGTATGCCGGACGCATGAGTTTGCCGCCGGCTACAAGTTCCTCGATTCTGTGAGCGCACCAGCCTGAAAGACGTGCTGTCGCAAACAGAGGAGTTGCGATGTCGTTAGGGATGTCAAGAGCCGAATATACGAAACCTGAATAAAGGTCTACGTTGGCAGGCATGTTGACTTCTTTGCCGTGGACTTCAGCGAAAAGCTGAGGAACCCGTTTCTCAATGTAATCGCAGAGAAGGAATTCTTCAATCAGGCCTTTGCTCTCTGCAAGTTTCTTAGCCATGTCCTTGAGAATTACCGCACGAGGATCCGAAAGGGTGTAAATCGCGTGGCCCATTCCGTATACGAGACCTGTCCTGTCATTTGCCTCACCCTTCAGAATTTTAACAAGATAATCATCGAGTTTAGAATGATTGCCTGTATCAGGAACATGCTTCTTAATGTCGTTCATCATATTGATTACGGCAATATTGGCCCCACCGTGTTTAGGCCCTTTAAGTGATCCGACGGCTGCGGCAATGGCAGAATATGTGTCGGTACCTGTTGATGAAATCAGGTGGGTAGTAAAGGACGAGTTGTTTCCGCCGCCGTGCTCTGCGTGAAGAATCATGCAGATGTCCAGGAGACGTGCTTCAAGTTCTGTGTATTCACCCATCGGTCTGATCATACGCAGAATATTTTCTGATGTGCTCAGCTCACTGATAGGAGGATGCAGATGCAGACTCTTGTTATCATAAAATGAGCTCTTTGCCTGATAAGCGTATGAAATAATCGCAGGGAAATAGCCCATAAGATTGATAGACTGTCTCAGTACATTGGTAGGCGAAATATCATCCGGATTTTCGTCATAACAATAGAGCGCCAGAACGCTCCTGGCCAGTTTGTTCATAATATTGTTTGACGGAGCGGTCAGAATCATATCCCGCGCGAAGCCTAAAGGCAGCTCGCGATGACTTCCGAGAATGTCGTTAAAAACTTTCAGCTCGCTTTCGCTTGGAAGTTTACCGAGCAAAAGCAAAAATGACACTTCTTCAAAGCCAAAGCGATCTTCAGCAACAATATTGGAAATAAGATCCTTGATATTGTAGCCTCTGTAATAGAGTTCACCTTCGCGAGGAATTTTATTTCCTTCAGAGTCCATGTCATAACCGCAGACTTCCCCAATGTGAGTAAGTCCGACAACCACACCGGTTCCGTTGGAATTTCTCAGCCCTCTCTTGACATTATTGTCTATGTATTGCTGAGGGTCGATGGTGTTTGCGGTTTTGAAAAGTTTATAGCTGTTCTTGTACAGAGCTTCCTGCTCTGCTGCTGTCTTTTTATTTTTCATTTTTTCGAACATTTACTATCCCCTTTCTATCCCTTTTTTACGTTTTATCAAACTAAACCCTATGTTATGTTATCATATCAAGACCAAAAAAACAATAAAAATGCAATTTATGGACGATAAGTAATTTCATGTAGTAAAGTGCAAAAAAATATGGTACAATAAAATATCGTAAACCAACAGAAAGGAGACTCAGAATATGAGAGAGCAAAGAAAATTCAAAAGAGTGCTTGTGGCAAACCGTGGTGAGATAGCAATCAGAATATTCAGAGCCTGCAAGGAACTGGGAATCAGGAGTGTTGCCATATACTCTGAAGAAGATAAAAATACGTTATTCAGAACGAAGGCAGACAGATCATACCGCATAGGTGAAGGCAAAGCGCCAATCGATGCGTATCTGGCAATAGACGAAATCATAAGCCTTGCAAAGGCCAAAGGAATTGACGCGATTCATCCGGGATACGGATTTCTTGCTGAGAACACAGAATTTGCCAAGGCATGTGAAGAGGCAGGAATAGTATTTATCGGACCGGATTACAACATGATGGACAATCTCGGAGATAAGGTAAAATCCAAGCTTATTGCCAAGTCAGTGGGAGTACCGACGATCCCGGGCATAGCAGAGACAATACCGGATGTTCAGACTGCTATTGATTTTGCAGAAGACTGCGGATACCCTGTAATGCTTAAGGCTGCAGCAGGCGGCGGCGGACGCGGCATGAGAATAGTGCGCAGCAGAGAAGAGCTTCCGGGACAGTTTGAAAGCGCCAAGAGCGAAGCGGCGAAAGCATTCGGAATAGACGATATATTTATCGAGAAGTACCTGGAAAGACCGAAGCATATAGAAGTGCAGGTTCTCGGTGACAACTACGGAAACGTTGTACATCTTGGAGAGAGAGACTGCTCGATACAGAGAAGACATCAGAAAGTTATTGAATTCACACCGGCACTGTCAATAAGCAAAGAACTGAGAGACAGACTTTGCGAAGATGCCATAAAGATTGCGAAGGCAGTTGACTACAGAAGTGCAGGAACAGTGGAGTTCTTAATAGACAACGAAGGAAACCACTATTTCATCGAAATGAATCCGAGAATTCAGGTTGAGCATACGGTAACAGAAATGACAACAGGAATAGACATCGTTCAGTCGCAGATTCTCGTGGCGGAAGGATACAGACTGGATTCAGAGGAGATAGGAATAGGAAGTCAGGAAGATATACAGCCGAGAGGATTTTCGATTCAGTGCAGACTGACGACGGAAGATCCTATGAACGGATTCGCACCTGATACGGGAGTGATAACAAGATATATAAGTCCGGGCGGTTACGGAATCAGACTTGACGCGGGAAATGCACAGACAGGAGCAGAAATATCACCATACTACGACAGCCTGCTTGTTAAGGTTACTGCATGGGCTCGTACATGGGAGGATACGGTAAACAAGGCAAGAAGAGCCTTAAGAGAACTGAAGATTCAGGGAGTGAAGTCAAACAGAACATTCCTGCTTAATGTGCTTAACCACGAGGATTTCGTGAAGGGATGCTGTGATACGGGCTTTATAGCCGATAATCCGTCACTTCTGCGTTCAGAACCTAGAGCGGCATCGGAGTTTAAGATTCTCAACTACCTGGGAGACCTTTATGTAAACGGAAACAAAGGCGTCAAGCCGCAGTTTGACAAGCCTGTATTCCCGAAAGTGTCACAGCAGGAAGTATCGGAGCTTAGAGGAACGAAGCAGCTTCTCGATGAGAAGGGACCTGAAGGAGTCGTTAACTGGATAAAGGATCAGAAGAAGCTTCTGATAACAGATACGACAATGAGAGATGCTCAGCAGTCACTGATGGCAACGAGAGTTCGTACAGTAGATATGGAGAAAATCGCACCTGCGGTAGCCAAGTACGGACGGAACCTCTTCTCGCTGGAGATGTGGGGAGGAGCTACATTTGACACAGCATACAGATTCCTGGGAGAGTCGCCTTGGGAGAGACTTGAAACCTTAAGGGAAGCAATTCCGAACATAATGTTCCAGATGCTCATAAGAGGAGCGAACGGAGTAGGATACAAAAATTATCCTGATAATGTAATAAGGAGATTTGTAAAGGAAAGTGCTGAGTCGGGAATAGACGTATTCAGAATTTTTGACTCTTTGAACTGGATTCAGGGAATGGAAGTGGCACTGGACGAAACGCTCAATCAGGGAAAGATAGCTGAAGCATGTATATGCTACACAGGTGATATTCTCGATGAGAGCAGAGACAAATACAGCCTGAAATACTATGTGAACATGGCTAAGGAGCTGGAGAAGAGAGGAACACATATTCTCGGAATCAAGGATATGTCGGGACTCATTAAGCCTATGGCGGCCAAGAAACTCATAGAGGCACTTAAGAATGAAATCAGCATACCTGTTCATCTCCACACTCACGATACATCAGGAAACGGAGTGGCAACGCTTATGATGGCAGCCAATGCGGGAGTCGACATAATAGATGCAGCTATTAACAGCATGTCCGGGCTTACATCGCAGCCGGCTCTCAATTCAATAGCGGCAGCTATGGTGGGAACAGACAGAGATACAGAACTTGATATTGACGGAATGCAGGAGATATCAGATTACTGGGCTGCTGTAAGACCTGTATACAAGGGCTTTGAATCAGATATGATGACCGGTTCTGCCGAGATTTACAAATACGAAATGCCGGGAGGACAGTACTCAAATCTCAAGTCGCAGGTTGAATCCTTCGGACTCGGATACAAGTTCAAGGAAGTAAAGGAAATGTACAAGACGGTAAACGAGATGCTTGGTGATATTGTCAAGGTAACTCCATCATCAAAGGCAGTTGGCGATATGGCAATATTCATGGTACAGAATGAGCTTACTCCTGAGAACATATATGAGAAGGCAGCCAATATGGACTTCCCTGATTCGATAGTTTCATTCTTCGAAGGAATGATGGGACAGCCGACGGGAGGTTTCCCTGAGAAGCTGCAGAAGCTTGTGCTTCATGGAAAGGAACCGATTGCCTGCAGACCGGGAGAACTTCTGCCGGATGAAGATTTCGATGAAATCAAGAAACTGCTCAGAGAGAAGCATGGACTTGAAGGAACAGAGAAAGAAGCTCTTTCATATGCACTTTATCCTAAGATGTATGAGGAATTCCTTGAAAAGCAGAAGAAGGTCGGAAAGTTCAGATACATGGGATCGGATATATTCTTCCACGGACTTTCGGAAGGAGAAACAAGCGAAATCAAGGTAAGAGAAGGAAGAGAACTTGTTGTAAGACTGGCTGAGGTTAGAGAAGCAGATGAAGAAGGCTTCAGAAATGCCATCTTCGAAGTGAACGGTAACAGAAGCGCTGTGAAGATAAAGGATAAGAATGCGACAATAGCATCATCTGCATCACAGATTGTATATGCAGATGTTGACGATCCTACTGAAATAGGCGCTAACATTCCGGGAAATATTGTCAAGGTTCTCATAAGCGAAGGCGATGAGGTTGAAGAAAAGCAGCCGATTGCAGTTATTGAGGCTATGAAGATGGAAACCAACATTCTGGCAACTCAGAAGGGAATTGTTGACAAGATTTATGTAAGTGAAGGTTCGCAGGTTAAGTCCGGAGAACTGATTGCCAAGCTTAAATAGTTAAAACGGAGGCATAAGATCATGGGTAATGGCGTAATAGGAAAGATAATATATTTCTGGATTTTCATGATTGGCGTTATAATATTCGGTAAAATAGGCGGCGTTATGGAAGATACGAAATCATCCCTGATGGTTCTTATTGCTGCGGCTTTGATTTACATTGTCTGGAATGTAGGAAGGTATTTGGGCAAGCGAAGGCGTGAAGAACGTGAAGCTGCCGCTAAACCGGTTAAAGTCAAAGGAAAGAATAAACAGCGATAGAACAGATTGCAGTGTTATAACGAAAGAAAACAACTTTACTATGCATTTTAGCATAGTAAAGTTGTTTTTTTGCATTAAAAATGAAAATGTGAAAACGTTTTTTTGGTAATTAAAGATGTCGATATAATATAATTTACATGCAAAATAATGATAATTATTAATAGGAGGCAATCCACAATGAATAGTACAAACTGGAAAGAAATATACGACAGCAGACTTTGCACAGCAGAAGAGGCTGTTAAATCGATTAAATCAGGTGATAAAGTGATCTTCGGACACTGCATCAGTGAACCGACCGGATTAATTGATGCGATGGTTGCCAATGCAGATGAATACAGAGGCGTGGAAATTTCACACATGGTATCTCTTGGAAAGGGCGAATACACAAAGCCTGAATATAAGGACAATTTTATTTTTAAGGGAATATTCTGCGGTGCAGGAACAAGAAAATGCGTTGCAGACGGTCACGGAGATTTCATTCCGGTATATTTCTCGGATGTTCCTGTATGGATAAGAAACGGTCTTCTGAACTTTGATGTATGTATGGTAATGCTCTCGCCGCCTGACGAAAGAGGATACTGCAATATCGGCGTAGAGTCAGGATACACGTATCAGGCAATCAAATCAGCGAAGATGGTTATCGCACAGATAAACGAAAACGTTCCTGTTGCCTACGGAGATACATTTATTCATGTAAGCGAGCTGGATAAAATTGTTGAGATGACAGCACCGCTGTTCGAACAGGCTCCTCCTAAAATCGGCGAAGTTGAAACAGCTATCGGTAAGTACTGTGCAAGCCTTATTGAAGACGGAAGCACACTCCAGCTTGGAATAGGAGCTATCCCTGATGCGGTTCTGGCAGAACTTAAGGACAGAAAGCATCTCGGTATCCATTCAGAAATGATAGCTGATGGTGTAATTGATCTTGTTGAAGCAGGTGTTATCGACTGTTCCGAGAAAACACTTCACAATGGTAAAATCGTTGTTACATTCCTTATGGGAACAAAGCGTCTTTATGACTTCGCTCACAAAAACCCAATGCTGGAGCTGAAGCCTGTTGATTACGTTAACAATCCGTCTGTAATAGCTAAAAACAACAAGATGGTTTCAATAAACTCAGCACTTCAGGTTGACTTTATGGGACAGGTTGTTGCCTGCACAATAGGTAAGAAGCAGTTCTCGGGAGTCGGCGGACAGGTTGACTTTGTCAGAGGCGCAGCCATGGCAGAAGACGGAAAAGGCGTTTCCATAATCGCTATGCCGTCTGTTACTGTTAAGAAGGACGGAACAGTAATTTCGAAGATTACACCGTACATTGACGAAGGTGCAGCTGTAACTACAAACAGATACGATGTAGATTACATTATCACAGAGTACGGTATCGCGAGAATGAAGGGCAAAACTCTTAAGGATCGTGCTCGTGCGTTAATCGCAATCGCACACCCTGACAAGCGCGAAGAACTCATAAAGGAATTCGAAATCAGATTTAACGATAAGTATTAAGAATCAGTAAGAAAAAATCTTTTTTATATGCCATTCCGTAATATACTTTTCAATTATTTCAAGAGCATTGAAGTCATCTATGATTTCAATGCTTTTGTCATTGTTCAGAACATTATGGAATTGCTTAGTGCATGAATTTCTAGCGTCCTTCGGAGAGCAGTCCCACCACTGTCGAAAGGCGTGATAAAAATATTTAGGGTCTGAGAAACCTACGGAGTAGGCAATTTCGCAGTTGGGTAAATCGGTTTCAAGCAGCAGGTGGTGTGCGCGGAAACAACGAACATATTTGACCATGGAACTGAAGCTTTTGAAAACAGTTGTAGTCAGGAACTGAGAAAAATAATTGTAGTTAAGATGCTCTCTCTCGGCTAGGTCGGAAGCGGAGATTTTGCTTCTGTAATTTTTCATGCAGTATGTGAATAAGCTGTAGAATCTGTCACGGAGTTCAGGATTAATGTATTCATCGTGATTGTTGTAATTGTACCAGTCAAAGTACTTTAGCAGAATATCTTTAAGTCTTGTTTCGGATGCTTTGCGGCCCGGATTGTCCTTATTGCCGAACTGCGACGCAGCGAGAGCGAGAATAATATCCTTGACGGAATTCATGGCCTCTTGCTGATATGGGAAAAGGTGAGTACCCTCGCAGGTGAACATAACAGGCTCGCCGTTAATGAAGCACGAATCGCTCCTGCTTAAATCAAGATGAAATATAAGAAGAAGATTATCCTCCCCCGAAGCATTTGAAATATAGTGGATTTCGTTGGCATCAACGGAAAATACACAGTCTTCCGTCAGTGTCACTTTCTGTTCTCCGGTAACAAGAAAAACACATCCCCGCAGACAGTAAACAAGTTCGAGGGATGTCTTGTGAAAATGGGGAAGTGTGTGGCTGATTCTGCAAAGGCGTGATTCGGATAAAAAACCTTCGCGGTATATTACTTTTTCTTCTCTTACCAGATTCTTTTTCATGGTTCTATGATACAATATCATCAAAAAGTAGTCAAATTACAGATTTATCATGTGAATTTATACAAAAAACGGCTACTGTTTATATAGGGTTAGAGGGTAATAATGGATATAGCGATAATTCAAAGCAAAAGAATAGAGGTGAAATTATGATGAAGGTACTCGTTTTAGGTGTAGGCGCACAGGGAAGTGCGGCAGCCAGAAGATTAGACGAAGAACCTGAAGTGAATGAAATCGTGTGTGCAGATTATGATGCAAAGGCAGTAGAAAGCCTGGTTGCGCAGCTGAAAAAAGGCAGAGGCGTTCAGGTTGATGCACATAATCTCGAAAGTATTATCAAGGCGGCAGAGGGTGTTGATCTTATTATTAACGGACTGCCTCTTGAGTGCACCGAAAATGTTCTCGAAGCAGCATTGGCAGTAAAGGCACATTATCAGGATTATGCGGGAACAATTTCTCTTTATGAAAAATGGCTTAACAGCGAAGAAAGAAAAGAACATCCGGAAGAACCGGATGTGGAAAATCTCGGCACATTAAACTGGTACAGGAGCCTTTGCGCTATGTATTACATTTACGGACCGAAGTTCGAGAAGATTAACAGACTCTGTCTCTTCGGAACGGGATCGGCACCGGGACTTATCTGTGCGGCAACAAAGAAATCAATGAGATATCTTGACAGCTGTGAGACTATATATAATTTCGTCTGGGAAGGCGTTACAGCTAAACGCTTCCAGCCTTTCTGGTGGTCGCCGGTTACGGCACTGACTGATATGAGCGAGATGGCTATTGCTGTTGAAGACGGTAAGCTGATAAACACACCGGCTTTCGGCAATGACCTGGCGAGAAAATTTGTGGAGAATGACGAACCGATAGTGTTCAGAGAACACAGCCATGACGAGCCGCTTCAGTATTTCTTCAATAAGGATACCCATTTCAAGGGGCTCAAGAACGCATATTTCAAGTATGCAGGCGCAGGAATGGATTTCGCCAAACCTATGTACGAAGCAGGACTTCTCAGCCACGAACCGGAAATGTTCGAGGGCAGAGAGATAATTCCTTTCAAATTTATCCTGGATCACATTCCGCCGGCTCCGAAATACAGAGAAGAAATACAGGAAATAATTGATGAAGGGCTGGCTCTTGATTCCGGATGTATGGTAATTGAAGCTTACGGTAAAAAGGATGGGAAGGATATCCTTGTTGAGACACATGTAAACGCTCCGGGATTTGTTGAATCCTTTGAACGTGCCGGAATGACAGCGGAAATGTATCTGACAGGACAGGGAGGATATCTGTTCTCAAAGCTTTTCCTCGATGGATCCTTCGGGGGAATGAGCGGTGTAATCTCATCGGATATGATTACTCAGCAGCAGGTCGATAAATATTTCGAATACGCTGCTGAGCTGGGAATCACACTGGATACGGAAGTGAAAGAATTATAACTTATTACCTTTACGTGCCTTGACACATTCAGTGAGCAGGAATTCCACCTGGCTGTTGATGGACCTGAAGTCCTCTTCAGCCCAGGTGGCGATTTCGTTCCATAAGGATGGTGAAAGGCGCAGAATCATTTGCTTCTTGCTTTTTTCTTTATCTTTAATTTTTTTTTCGCGTCGCTTGATTTCCTCTTCAAGTGATTTGATTTTTTCCAGCCTCTTTTCGAGAAGCGCTTCTTTTTTTTCAAGATTATCTGTCACTGTTAAACTCCTTAGGGGTTGTCGTCTGTTTTATGCTAATAGAGACTGCCGCTGTTTATTACAGGCTGAGTGTCCTTGTCGCCGCAGAGAACCACGAGAAGGTTTGACACCATCGCTGCCTTTCTCTCGTCGTCCAGAATAATAAGGTCATCTTCTTCGAGACGATCGAGCGCCATTTTAACCATTCCTACGGCACCTTCGACAATCTGCTCTCTGGCGGCGATTGTTGCAGCAGCCTGCTGGCGTTTAAGCATTGCTGCGGCTATTTCTTCCGAATATGCCAGATGTGTGATTCTGACTTCGAGAATCTCTATACCTGCTTCATCGGCCTTTGCCTGAAGTTCGTCCTTCATTCTGGCAGCTATTTCGAGGCTCGAACCGCGAAGAGTCATCTCATCATCGCCTGCGACAGAATCATAAGGGTACAGGCGTGCTATGTTTCTGATTGTTGAATCGCACTGAGTCGAAAGATAGTCGAAATAGTTTTCAACGTTAAATACAGCCTTCGTCGGGTTGGAAACTCTCCATATTACAACAGAACCGATAATGACCGGATTGCCGTGAATATCATTGACTTTCTGCTGTGAATTATTCAGTGTGATTGTTTTAGTCGAAACTTTTCTGTTTGTTACCGCCGCTTTTTTTCTCGAAGATTTTTTTCCGGATTCCAGAATCTCCGCAGCAGAAGAGTCTGCAGGCTTGTCGGCGGTTGCCGTCGGGTTAAATGCAGTGCAGAAAGGATTTACGAAATAAAATCCCGAATCCTTGATTGTTCCGTGATATTTACCGAACAAAGTCAGCACGAGGGCTTCGTTAGGGTTAACGATTTTAAGACCTGCGGAAAGAATAGGGAAAACAATACACATCAGGACTCCCAGGCAGATGATTACCCCTGATTCATTGATTCCTCCCAGCACACATAAAACGATACCTGCAAGTGTACCGGCGATAAGAAGAATCATCATAAGCATACCGGAAGCCGGATTTAATGTTTTCTCTGTAATCTGTGTATTCATAATATACCTCCTTTTAATATCTTTATGATATCATAATAATATCATATAACAATCCTGTCAACCTCCTTTTGGATTATTGACATTTCTACTTCAGATGATAGAATTTTTGTAAGTTGTAACAGAATATAAACAGTGGGGAGAAAACAAATGAAAAACGCTAAACTTCTGGGAACGGCATGTATTATTATTACAACGGTTTGCTACGGGTTGATTCCGTCACTTTCGTTTATGGCTTTTAATGCAGGCGTTGCAACGGAAACGCTACTTTTTGACAAATTCCTTTATGCTGCGATACTTATGTGGGCGTTTATTTTTATAAGAAAAATAGACTTCAGACTCAGCCGCGGTGCAAGAGGACCGATGATTGCCATTATGCTTTCGTACATCGGCATAGCCACCTTCCTGTATCTGGCTTTTGATTATATAAGCGGCTCGCTGGCTACGATAATATCTTTCACATATCCGGCCATTGTAATTGCAATAGAAATGCTTAGGGGAAGGGAGAGAAAGAGTCTGATAAAGGTTCTGGCTGTTATCATCTCTCTGGTTGGAATGTGCCTTATTGTCTGGTCTCCGGATATGAAAATACAGATATTAGGCGTACTGTTCGCATTTATCTGTGCACTGTGTTATACGGTGTATATAATTGAGCTTTCGGACGACAGGCTGGAAGGTATTCACCCTCTTGTTACTCCTGCTTATGTTCTGGCTGCATCTGCAGTATTTAACTTTGTCAGATGCCTGGTGAGCGGACAGCCTCTGTTTACATCAGATGCAACACAGTTCGGGTATATGCTTTTGCTTGCTGTGGTCTGTGCGTTTATTGCTATTTTGTGCTACTGCGTCGGAGTTAGACTTATCGGGCCGAGCAATGCGTCGATAATCAATACCTTTGAGCCGGCGTGTGCGTGTGTTTTCGGATACTTCCTCATTGGAGATCAGATAACCTTATCAATGATAATAGGAGGCGGACTTATTATTGTAGCTGTTCTGCTTACAAGTCTTCCGGACAAGAAGGGAGCTGTGAGCGGTGAATAAACTGAAGGGGGAATTACTTCTTCTTATAGCGGCGGTCATTTGGGGCAGCTCTTTCATCTTTCAGAAAATGGGTATGGATTATATCGGCCCCCTGACGTTCACTTTTTTCAGGTTCGGAATCGGAGCGGTAGCTATGATTCCTGTTATGAAGGTTTCTGACGGAATTAAGAAGCGTCGTGATGAATGTAATATAATTTCTCTGAGAAACAGACTTCTTGTTACGGGCGGTATTCTTGTTGGGGTATCCAACTTTGCTGCGGCAACTCTTCAGCAGGGAGGGTTGGTATTCACGACTGCCGGGAAGGCGGGATTCATTACGACTATGGATATGGCCATAGTTCCGTTTATACTGATTTTGCTCAAAAGAAAGGTGCCGGCTCTTACATGGACAGGAGTGGCCATCGCCATGGTGGGTATGTACCTGTTGTGTATGAAAGAAGGCTTCAGTGTAAACAAAGGCGATTTGCTGTGTTTTGCCGGAGCGGCGGGATACGCTGTTCAAATTATACTTATAGATGCCTATGTGGATAAGGTGGATCCCATTAAGCTTGCTTTTTTTGAATTCGCCGTTACAGCGGTGATTGCGCTTCCTTTCGCAATAATATTTGAGGGTATAAATCTGACGCTTGTGGCTCAGTGCGCTATTCCTCTTCTATATACGGCGATTCTGGAAGTGTGCGTGGCATTTTCCCTTCAGATGATAGGGCAGAAATATGCACCGCCTGCAATAGCCACGATTATAATGTCCCTTGAGTCGGTATTCGCTGTTATTTGCGGAGCATTGTTTCTCGGGGAAGTAATGGCGGGAAGAGAAATTACAGGATGTGTTATTATGTTTGCTGCGCTTATTATTGCGCAGATACCGGAGATGAGAAATGACGACAGTATATGATTATTTCGGCGGGTTATATATTAATCTTACGAACAGATGCCCGTGCAGATGTGAATTCTGTGTGAGGAATTACACAGACAATCTGGGGTCGGCGGATTCGCTGTTTCTGGATCATGAACCTACCGTTGAGGAAATAAAGAATGAGTTGAGAAAGTGGGATGTTTCAAAGTATGAAGAAGTAATATTCTGCGGTTACGGAGAACCTACAGAAAGGCTGGACGACCTTCTGGTGATTGCTCGCTGGATCAGTGCTTCCTATGGCAAGCCGGTAAGAATTAATACTAACGGTCTCGCGGATCTGATATGGAACCGTGATACGGCGAAGGATCTGAAGGGCGTTGTCAATGCTGTTTCTATAAGCTTGAACGAAGCTGACAGTGAGAAGTACAACAGCCTTTGTCATCCGAAATTCGGTGAAGGATCATATGATGCCATTTTGAATTACATAAAGGAAGTAAAGAAATATGTGCCGAGTGTTACTGTTTCTGTTGTCGGAAGCGCCATATCCCGCGAATCTGTTGAAAAGTGCAGAGAAATGGCGGGAGAAATGGGCGTAATGTTCAGAGTAAGATAGGAGTATGTCATGAACTTAAACGGATTGTTCAGAATAAAACAGTCTAAAGATATTTTTTTCAGAAATCATCCTAAGGCTGAAACCTTTGCTGAAGAAATAAAGAGCAAAGGCTTTTGTGAGGGGATGGAAATCGCTGTCGCAGTAAGATACCCTGACGGAACGGAACACAAGACAGGGATTCGTGTACAGGCTTCGGATATGCAGCTTTTGAATACATTCAGAGAGCTGTAAAAAATATAATGTAACTTCAGACCTTCTCTTGACATGGTCAAGATGAAGGTCTATTATATAGTTAGCACTCGATACGAGTGAGTGCTAATAAAATAGAAAAAAATAAATATATCATATAAGGGGGCATAATTTATGGCAAAAAGAAAATTCAAGGCGGAATCAAAGAAACTGCTGGACATGATGATTAACTCCATATATACACACAAGGAGATTTTTCTCAGAGAGCTGATTTCAAATGCTAGCGATGCGATTGACAAGCTGTACTACAGGGCACTCGGCGATGATAGTGTTAAAGTGACGCGTGAAGATTTTGCGATATGGCTGAAGGTTGATAAAGAAAGCAGAACTCTTACTGTTACCGATAACGGAATCGGAATGGACGAGGAGGAATTGGAATCGAATCTGGGAACTATTGCTAAAAGCGGTTCTCTCGACTTTAAGCAGAAGATGGAAGAAAACGATGAGGTGGACATTATCGGTCAGTTCGGTGTCGGATTCTATTCAGCGTTCATGGTAAGTGACAAGGTTGTTGTAAATACGAAGCCTTACGGTGGGAAGACCGGATGGACATGGACATCCGAAGGCGCTGACGGATACACAATAAGCGAGAATCCCGAGGCTGCTCAGGGAACAGAAATTATTCTTCATATTAAGGAAGATACAGAAGACGAAAAGTACGAAGATTATCTTAATCAGTACCAGATTTCGAGCCTCGTGAAGAAATATTCGGACTATATCGGATGGCCGATTAAAATGGAAATGGAAACAAGCAGGCTTAAGGAGGGAACAGGTGTTGAAGATGAAAAGGGAGAACAGATTCCTCCGGAATACGAAACCGTTTCCGAGGAGAGAACTCTGAACAGCATGGTTCCTCTGTGGAGAAAAAACAAGAGCGAAATCGAAGAGGAAGAATATAACAGTTACTATAAAGAAAAATTCTACGATTTCACCGATCCTGCCGCTGTAATCCATACAAAAGCAGAAGGAATGGTATCTTACGATGCGCTGCTTTTCGTACCGCAAAAGGCTCCTTTCAATTATTATTCGAAAGAATATGAGAGAGGGCTGGCTCTCTACACAAACGGCGTTATGATTATGGAAAAATGCCCGGATCTTGTGCCTGAATACTTCAGCTTCGTGCGTGGTGTTGTCGACAGCTCGGATCTTTCTCTTAATATTTCCAGAGAACTGCTTCAGCATGACAGACAGCTGAAACTAATAGAAAAGAATATTGAAAAGAAAATCAGCAACGAACTCATGAAGATGCAGAAGGATGACAGAGAAAAATACGAAAAATTCTTTGAAGAATTCGGAATGCAGATAAAGTTCGGCGTTTATGACGGATACGGAATGAACAAGGATAAGCTTCAGGACCTGGTGATGTTCTATTCGTCTCTTGAGCAAAAACTTGTAACTCTGAAGGAGTACGTTCTCAGAATGAAGCCTGATCAGGATAAAATTTATTATGCGACAGGCGAAACGACGGCTATGATAGATGCACTCCCTCAGGTTGATGCCGTTAAAGACAAGGGGTATGAGATTCTGTATATGACAGATGCTGTCGACGAATTTGCTGTTATGGCAATACATGAGTATGAAGAAAAAGGCTTCGTAAATATCTGCTCGGACAGCTTCGATATGGGAACTGAAGAAGAGAAGGAAGAACTGAAGAAAGTCAACGAAGAGGCCGGAGATGTGCTTAAGGCAATTAAAGAAGCCCTGGGTGACAGAGTTCAGGAAGTAAGATTCACGAATAAACTTAAGAATTATCCTGTGTGTCTGACAAGTGAAGGTGAACTTTCTATAGAAATGGAAAAGGCTCTCAATGCTATGCCGACAGGTGAGAAAGTTAAGGCTCAGGTATCTTTAGATATTAATGCTGAACATCCGCTGGCAGAGAAACTCAGGAATCTTTCGGGTAATGAGCAAAAGCTTAAGGATTATGCGGAAATCCTGTATGCGCAGGCGAGGATGATTGCGGGGTTATCGGTGGAAAATCCTGCCGAACTCAGCAACCTGATATGCAATTTAATGTAAAAAATATAATAACGAATAAAAAACTGCACTATTATTGTGAATAATAGTGCAGTTTTTTATTATAATGAATTAAGATGTTCTTGAAATCGGTGAAATTAGATAATATATTTTATGTTAATAAGATACTGATTAAACCAGAGGAGAGATAATGAAAACTGTTTTTGGTACAAAATTAAAAAGCCTGCTCGATGAAAAAGGCGTAACTATGAATAATTTAGCTTCAAAAACGAATATAAGCTATAACATGATAAAGAAATACTGTAACGGAGAGGCGGAACCGACTGTAGGATATGCGGTGAAGATTGCAGAAACGCTGGAAGTCTCGGTAGACAGTCTTATGGATTATGAACCTGAAAACAAAATGTTTAATAAAGTGTTCGAGAAAGATTTTACGTTTATTGAAGGATTCAGAAGGATTGTAAGGAAATTCAGAAATAAAATCGCTGTGATAGATCCTGTTTACGACGTTTCGATGACATACGGAGAACTGGATGGTGAAGCAAGCCGACTAGCCAGAGCACTCCAGCGTGTGGGCGTAAGAAAGGGAGATGTGGTGATGTATCAGATGCCGAACTGCATGGAATATATATTCTTTTACCTGGCGCCTCAAAAGCTTGGAGCTGTAAACAACCCGGCAAATCCGGCTTTTTCGCCGGCTGAAACAGCGTCATGTATTGATATGAGCAGACCGAAGGTGTTTGTATATGATTCGGGTCTTAAGGAACAGGTGTGCAAAGCTCTTGAGATTGCGGAATTTAAGCCGCAGACGGTAGTGATGACCGGCTATGGTCAGGTGCCTCGTGGACACATAGGATACAGAGATTTTGTAGCCGGATGCATTGATTGCGAACCTGATACTGACTACGAACCGCACATGTATGATGAATGCATGAGGCTTTATACGTCTGGAACTACAGGAATGCCGAAGGGGGTTCCGCTCAATCACGTTAATGAAGTTATGACTTGTCATGACGTAATGATACATTTCCCTCTTAATTCGACAGACTCAACTATGAACACAACACCTTGGTTTCACAGAGGCGGAATTCACATCGGAGGGCCGGCGCCGACGTTTTATGCGGGAGGAACGGTTGTAATAATGAGAAGGTTTCTTCCCAAGCTTGCCTTGAAATATGTCGAACAGTTTGGCGTGACCTTCCTGATAGGTGTGCCTTCTGTAATGAAGATGCTTGTGAGAGAACAGGAGAATTTTGAAGCGGATCTTTCGGGACTCAGAGGAATCGTGACTATGGGATCACCTTTTGAAAAGGGTGACTGCATAATGGTACAAGAAAAATTGTCTCCGAACATACTTAACGGATACGGCACAACGGAAACCTTCTGCAATACATTCCTGAGACCTTTCGATCTTCCGGAAATGGCCGGTGCTGCCGGAAGAGCCTGTGTAGATGATGAGGTAAGAGTTGCGAAACTTACAGATGATGAAAACAGGAATCCGGATGACTGTGTTGAGCGCAACGGCACGGAACAGGGTGAGGTTATCATCAGATCTCCGAAAGCATCGTATGTTTACCTAAATAACAGAGCGGAAGAAAAAAGGAAGTTTTTCAAAGGGTGGATGTACACGGGGGATATTGCGATCTGGGACGAAGAGGGGTATATTACTATTGCGGGAAGAAAGGATGATATGATTATTTCGTCGGGAGAAAACATATATCCTCCTATAATAGAAGAAGTGCTGAATTCTCACCCGAAAGTAAATTCTTCGGCAGTTGTAGGGATACCTGACGCAATCAGAGGAGAAGCGGTTACTGCATATGTTGTTCCTGAAGATGACAGCCTGACAATCGGTGAACTTGTAAAACATTGTAGTGAATCTGAGGTGATATCATCGCAGAAGTGTCCTAGGTACTACAGGTTTGTAGAAACACTTCCGATGACAGCAACAGGAAAACTTCAACATTTTGCGGTAAAGAATATGGCTCTTTCGGATCAGAAAGATGGATTGCTCAAACTGGCGATGAAGTGAATTATATTTCACTTGAAAAGGCGCAAAATGCAGAATATACTGGTAATAGATGAATTTTGATTCACCATGAGGATATTAAGGGAGGATATTATGGAAGCAGAAACTACATTTGGCACCAACCTCAAGAAAAAACTCGAGGAAAAAAACATCACTATGACAGCGCTCGCCAACGAAACGGGCATTACTTATAACATGATAAAGAAATACTGCAACGGCGGAGCGGATCCGACTGTAAGCTATGCTCTTAAAATTGCAAAGGCTCTGGGAGTTTCAATGGATGAGCTTCTCGGTTATGAACCAAAGAAGAACATGTTCAGAGAAGTATTCGAGAGAGACTTCACATATATTGAAGGATTCATGAGAACTGTAAGGAAATTCGGAAACAAGACGGCTGTTCTGGATCCTGCAGAAGAAAAAAGCTGGACATACAATCAGCTGAACGAAGAAGTTAACAAGCTGGCAAGAGCCCTTCAGAAAGTCGGCGTTGTTGAAGATGATGTAGTAATGTATCAGATGCCTAACAGCCCTGCATATATTTTCAGCTATCTGGCGCCGCAGAAAATTGGAGCAGTCAACAACCCGGCCAACCCGAACTTTTCGCCGGGAGAGACGTCAGTTTGCTTCGAACTGAGCAGACCGAAAGTGTACATATATGATGCATCCTTGCAGAACACTGCTGTAAAGGCAATTGCTGAGTCGGAATTTAAACCGCAGACAATTGTAATGGTAGGTGAAGGTGAACTTCCTGCAGGTCATATTAAGTACGAGGATTTCATATCCGGGTGTTCCGAAGAAGAGCCTGTTACGGACTTCGTCCCTCATATGTATGATGAATGTATGAGACTGTATACTTCAGGTACAACAGGAAGACCTAAGGGAGTTCCTCTTAACAATGTTAACGAAGTTATGACTTGCCATGATGTGCTTATGCACTTCCCTATGAATTCCACAGATTCAACTATGAACACAACTCCGTGGTTCCACAGAGGAGGAATCCACTCAGGAGGACCGGCACCGACATTCTATGCAGGCGGAACAGTTGTAATCATGAGAAAGTTTATGCCTAAGCTGGCTCTTAAGTATGTTGAACAGCATAAGGTTACATTCCTCATCGGGGTTCCTTCAATAATGAAAATGCTTGTTAGAGAGCAGCAGCGCTATGAAGCGGATCTTTCAAGCCTCAGAGGAGTTGTTACAATGGGAGCTCCTTTTGAAAGAGCAGATTGCATAACTGTTCAGGAAGTTCTCACACCTAATATTTTCAACGGATATGGTACGACAGAAACTTTCTGGAATTCATTCCTCAGGCCATTCGATCTTCCGGAAATGTCAGGAACGGCAGGAAGAGCTTGTACAGATGACGAGGTTCGTGTAGTAAAAGTTCTTGAATCGGGAGAAAGAGCAGAACCTGATGATCTTGCTGAAATGAATGAAAGTGAAGTGGGTGAAGTAATTATCCGTTCACCGAAGGCATCATACTGTTATTACAAGAATCCTGAAGAAGAAGCAAACAAGTTCTACAATGGATGGATGTACACAGGTGACCTGGCAACGTGGGATAAGAATCAGTTCATTACCATCGCAGGAAGAAGAGATGATATGATTATCTCCGGAGGAGAGAACATATATCCTCCTATTATAGAGGAAACACTGAATACACATCCTAAAGTTGCTCAGTCAGCAATTACGGGAATACCTGATACGGTAAGAGGCGAAGCAGTAGTGGCATATATAGTTCCGGAGGATGACAGCCTTACAGTAAGTGAGCTTGTTGATTTCTGCAACAACTCGGATATGCTCTCAACATACAAGCGCCCGAGATACTACAGATTTGTAAAGGAACTTCCGATGACAGCAACAGGTAAACTGCAGCACTTTATTGTTAAGGAAATGGCTCTTACAGATCAGGAAATGGGACAGCTTAAATTAGCAATGAAATAGGAGATGATAAAATGGCATACATACATGAGCAGAGAATACAGTTCTTTGATACAGATAAGATGCAGGTGACGCATCATGCCAATTACATACGATTTTTTGAAACAGCCAGAACGGAATATCTCAGGAGCGAAGGACTCCCTTATTCAGATATGGAGAAGGGGGACTTCCAGATTCCTGTTCTGGGAGTCGAGGCGAAGTTCAAAACCCCGTCTGTTTATGATGAACTGATAGCAATAGAATGCCGTATCGGTAAAATTGCTCCGGCATCATTTGAAGTCGAGTATGAAATAAGAAATGCCGAAACAGGAAAGGTTCACGTTACAGGGCGCAGCCGCCACGGCTTTACTGATGCAAATCTCAGACCTATACCGCTTAAAAAGAAAAATCCTGAATTGTATAATTTCTTTATGAGACTTAGCGAACAGGATAAAAAATAATCGGATAAAGGATAATTCCTCTTCTTTCGTGATATAATGTAATATACACACGAAAGGAGAGGAATTTATGTTAAGGGACATAAAAGCTGACATAAGAAAAACAGTAGAAGATACAGTTACCGAATTTCAGAAGGACGAAAGTGTTAAAACAGTTTTCGGAAAACCTGAAGTAGGGTTTGTAAGCTCGGCGCATCCTTTCTACGACACGCTCTTCGCCAGAGGTGTAAACGATCACCCGAAGAAAATATACAGACCGGGATATACGGTCATTGTACATTATGTGCCTTATGAAGAAGGAGAAAATTCTTTTTTTGATGCGGTTAAACTTACGATGGAAATAAACGGAAATCTGAGAAGATTTCTGTATAAGCTTGGAAGGCTTACATCCAATACATGTATACCTGTCGACTGGGACAGGTCCGAACACAGAGAAGAATGGTCCAGCAAGTTCACAGCATTCATGGCAGGAATGGGTGAGTTCGGACCGGCAGGGTCGTTCCATGTTCCCGGGGACTTCACCAGAGGTATAGCCGGAACGATAATTACAGACGGACTTTATGCTGATAAACCGCCTGAAATGACATCTGAAATGCTCGAAGAAATGTATAAAGACATTCAGAAAGCCTGTTGTTTCAAAGGCGCTGAAGGAGTATGCTGCAGCGATGAGCTCATAAACAGCTGCCCTGCAAAGGCTATTGACCGTGACGGAATAGACAGGAAGAAATGTCAGGATTATTGCGAAAAAATTAATTCGCACACTCCGAATCCCGAAGTGTGCGGTAAATGTTTCAGTTATTAACGACAAGCTCAGATATCGACTCTGTTAAGCTGCCTGCCATCCAGCCAGCTTTCGATATTGTCGGCCAGAACATCTATTACCTGCCGGCGCATCTCTTCAGGTGCCCAGGCAAGGTGAGGTGTGATGATGCAGTTTTCAAGCCCCATCAGCGGACATGAAGCGTCAGGCGGCTCCTGTTCCAGCACGTCTGTGGCAGCTGCTGCAATAAAGCCTGCTTTAAGTGCATCCGCGAGAGCTCTTTCATCAACAAGACCTCCGCGGGCAGTGTTAATAAGAATAGCGCCCGGTTTCATATTTACAAGAAATTGGGCGTTTACCATTTTTTTGTTTTCTTCAGTGAGAGGACAGTGAAGCGAAATGTAATCAGACTTCATCGTTTCCTCGGGATCTCTGCTGAAGATGTTAACCTTCATGTCGAAGGCCTTTGCGATTTCGGCAACCTTTCTGCCTATTGCTCCGTATCCTATAATTCCCAGAGATTTGCCTTTAAGAAGTGAAATAGGCTTTTTCCAGTAGCAGAAATAGTCGCATTCTGCCCAGTCTCCGGACTGAACGGAGTTATTGTGAAGGCCTACGTTGTTGGTAAGTTCCAGAATAAGCGCGAATGTGTGCTGAGCGACAGCATCCGTAGCATAGGCAGGTACGTTTGTAACTGCAATGCCGAGAGATGAAGCGGCGTTAACATCAATGTTATTGTAGCCTGTAGCTGTGCATCCGATATATTTAAGATTTGGACATTGTCTGAGAATTTCTTCTGTCAGATGACATTTGCTTGTCATAACAATGTCTGCGTCTCCAATGCGGGACAGAATTTTGTCCTGTGGTGTTTTATCAAAAACAGTTAGTTTAGTACACATCTGCCGGAGTTTTTCCCAACTTAAATCACCGGGGTTGATTGTGTATCCGTCCAGTATTACTATTTCCATTATTGCCTCCAATTATCTTTAATCTAAATAATTTTACATCAGCAGGAATGGAAAGTCCAGTTATGATATGGTACAATGGATTATTATGAAAAGAATAATAGCAGCAACAAAAAACAGACATAAGATTAAAGAAATAGAGGCAATCACAAGCCAGTTCGGAATGAATATCATTTCCCGGGACGATGCGGGAGTGCCTGATGTTGAAATACCTGAAGACGGGGACACCTTCGAAGAGAATTCGTATAAGAAGGCTTACGGAATTATGGAACTGTCCGGAGAAATTACAGTGGCAGACGATTCCGGCCTTGAGGTTGATTACCTTGACGGTGCTCCGGGTATTTACTCAGCCAGATTTGCCGGTGAGGGTGCCACAGATGATAAAAATAACGAGAAGCTTTTGCAGCTTATGAAGGATGTTCCCTTCGAGCAGAGAACGGCTCGGTTTGTTTCTGTAATCACTATGGTATTTCCTGACGGGAAAAGTGTCGTTGCCAGAGGAACCGTTGAAGGACATCTGGCATATGAACTCAAGGGAGAAAGAGGGTTCGGATATGACCCTATGTTTATCCCTGAAGGATACAGCGAGACTATGGGGGAAATCAGCGGCGAGGAAAAAAACAGAATAAGTCACAGAGCAAATGCTCTGAAAGTTCTGAGAGAAAAGCTCCGGGAGGAATTTGGAGATTTTGAAGCATCTGGTAAATAGATTCAAGAGGATGTGTGTTGTCGGGATCAGGCAATTGCAGGACCCCTATTATCACGGCTTCGCGGCGCAGATATCTTTTTATCTGCTGCTGTCGGTAGTCCCTATTTTAATACTCACAACACAGGTGCTCGGCCTGTTTGACATCAACGTAGGGTTGATTCTGAATCTTGTGGAGCGATATACGGACCGAAAAATATCAGAGATGATTAATTCTCTGTTTAAATTTAATTCTATCGGTTTCGGTAATGTCGTTCTCCTGATGATAGCTTTATGGGCAGGATCGAGAGCGACCTTCGCGATTTCAAGAATAACGAATTACACGATGACCGAAGGCAATACAACGGGGAGAAATTATTTTATCGAGAGACTGAGAGCGATAGGAACTACTTTCGTTACTGTCGTATCTCTTGTTATGGCACTGATTATTCTCTGTTACGGTAAGATAATTCTGATTCTGATTCTGAACCTTTTCAAGATAGAGAATGCAGCCTATGTAGACAGTATATGGATGTCATTGAGATGGCCTCTCGGATTCATTCTGTATTTCGCAGTCGTAAGCTGGATATTTTATATTACGCCTTCTGTTAAAAGAACCTTTGTAAATTGCGTTCCGGGGGCGATATTTGCTTCTGTGGGAATGATAATAGTCACCGCAGGGTATTCATTTTACAATACATCGCTGGTTCATTACGACATTATGTACGGAGCGCTTTCATCAGTTGTTGCGCTTATGATCTGGTTCCTGCTTCTTTCGTGGGTCCTTATTCTTGGCGTGCTCTGCAACAAGGTGTTTGAAGACACCGCGGAACCTTTTGATGAGGGAGATGAACGTAACGGCTGCCGGAGCAAGTACGATATGGATCCGGATAACGTTGATATTCGTGTTATTACAGACCTGATAACAAAAAGCGCGGGACACAAAAATAAAGTTACAGAAAAACGCAGAAAACCGATAAATCGTGAATAGACAGAATGCGTACAGATAAATGCTATTCGAAAGGAATGCAGATGACAACATTAAGAGACTTAAAAATCGGTGAAACGGGAACGGTTGTTTCGGTAGGAGGAGAAGGGGCTTTAAGACAGCATTTTCTCGATATGGGAATAATACCGGAAGCCGATGTTAAACTTATAAAATACGCTCCTATGGGAGATCCGATGGAACTTCGAATCCACGGCTATGACCTGACGCTCAGACTGGATGACGCAGGCGAAATCGAAATCAGAAATATCCGTACGAAATCTGATAGCGAAGTTAATACAAAAGCAACAAAAACAAAAAAAGCGGAAATAGAACACCCGGGACTGGGAGAAAACGGAATTCGATATCATGCGAAGGCAGATGAAAATCCTTTGCCTGAAGGAGAAGTGCTCACCTTCGCTCTGGTGGGCAATCAGAACTGCGGTAAAACAACACTGTTTAATCAGTTGACGGGATCAAATCAGCATGTGGGGAATTTCCCGGGAGTGACGGTAGATCGAAAAGACGGACAAATCATCGATTACAAGAATACGCTGGTCACAGACCTTCCGGGGATTTACTCAATGTCTCCTTATTCCAGCGAAGAACTTGTATCGAGAGAATTCATAATGGAGAGCAAGCCTCGCGGAATAATCAACATAGTTGATGCGACCAACATAGAAAGAAATCTTTATCTTACGATGCAGCTTATGGAACTGGATGTCCCGATGGTTCTGGCTCTTAACATGATGGATGAGGTTAAGAGTAACGGCGGATCTGTTCTCGTAAACGAAATGGAAGAAATACTCGGCATACCTGTAGTGCCGATTTCTGCGGCGAACAACTGGGGCATAGACGAGCTTGTTAAACATGCCGTGCACATTGCCAAGTATCAGGAACGTCCGGGAATGCAGGATTTCTGCGGTGCAGAAGAAAAGGGCGGAGCTGTTCACAGATGTCTGCACGGTATAATGCATCTCATTGAGGATCATGCAACAGTGGCACAGATACCTTTAAGATTTGCCGCCTCAAAGGTAGTTGAAGGTGATCCGGTCGTATTTGAAAAACTGAATCTGACCCAGAATGAAAAAGAAGCAATAGACCATCTTATAGTTCAGATGGAAAATGAGAGAGGACTGGACAGAGCCGCGGCAATAGCAGATATGAGATTCAGCTTCATAGAAAAAGTCTGCGGTAAAACTGTAATAAAGCCAAAAGAAAGCAAAGAACATCTGAGAAGCCGCCGGTTCGATGAAGTGCTTACAGGCAAGTATACGGCGCTTCCTGCTTTCGGTTTAATAATGGCGGTAATATTCTGGCTTACTTTCAATGTCATCGGAAAAGTTCTGTCCGGAATTCTTGATAAAGGAATTCGAAGTCTTTCGGATGTTGTATTTTCGGCAATGGATGCTGCGGGAGTAAATAAAACAGTAATGTCTCTCGTTACAGACGGGATATTTACGGGAGTCGGGACGGTAGTAAGCTTCTTGCCTTATATAGTTACTCTTTTCTTCTTTCTGTCGATGCTTGAGGACAGTGGCTATATGGCGAGAGTAGCATTTGTTATGGATAAGCTTTTGCGAAAAATAGGCTTATCGGGAAGAAGTATAGTGCCGATGCTTATTGGCTTCGGATGTTCTGTGCCGAGTATAATGGCAAGCAGGACACTGCCGTCTGAAAGAGACAGGAAAATGACAATTATGATGACGCCGTTTATGAGCTGTTCGGCGAAACTCCCGGTGTACGCCTTCTTCACGGCGCTGTTTTTTCCGGAACACGGAGGTGCAGTCATGGTCGGGCTGTACTTTACGGGAATAATTGTTGGAATAATCGTGGCACTGATACTTAAAAGAACACTTTTCAGTGGTGAGGCGGTGCCTTTTGTAATGGAGCTTCCTAATTACAGACTGCCGGGAATTAAAAATGTCGGGCGTCTTCTGTGGGATAAAGCCAGAGATTTTCTGCAAAGGGCATTCAGCGTAATATTTATCGCGACACTTATTATCTGGATGCTTCAGACTTTTGACATTCACATGAATGTCGTAAATGATTCACAGGATAGCATTCTCGCAGTAATTTCAGGATATATAGCGCCGCTGTTTACGCCGATGGGATTTGATGACTGGAGGATTTCGACGGCACTTGTTACGGGCTTTATAGCGAAAGAAAGCGTTGTTTCGACAATGTCTGTTCTCTTCGGCGGAACAGCAGCAATAATGGAAATCCTTACGCCTGTAAGTGCAATGGCACTGCTTGTTTTCTGTCTGCTGTACACGCCGTGTGTGGCAGCCATAGCATCGGTGCGCAGAGAACTGGGTACAGGATGGGCATTTGCAATAGTTATCGGACAGTGCGCAGTAGCATGGACGGTATCTTTTGTCATTGCAATGGCGGGAATGATTATTGTATAATGACATGGTGTATAATGATATGGTGAAAACCGTTGAAAACGGAGGAGGAAAACCGGATGAAAGAATTTAAGATAGGACTTCTCGGACTGGGAAATATTGGGACAGGAACTTACAAAACTCTTGAAATGAACCGTGCTTCAATCGAGGCTGAGCTTGGAGCCGAAGTGAAGATTGTAAGCATTCTCGAGAAAGATACAGAAAGAGAAAGAGACATTAATGTAACGAAAGATCAGTTCGTTTCTGATATAGAAGATATAACCGGCAATCCGGAAATAGATATAGTAATAGAACTTCTCGGAGGAATCGAGCCGGCAAGCACGTTTATGGAAAAAGCGCTTCTGGCCGGAAAACACGTAGTTACAGCTAATAAGGCTGCTGTGGCGGCAAGCTGGGAACGTCTTCACGAAGCTGCGAAAAAAGGCGGAGCGATGTTGAAGTTCGAAGCCAGCGTAGGCGGCGGAATTCCTGTATTGACTGCGATTACGGGAGCATTAAGAGCTAACGAGTTTGAAGAAGTGATGGGTATAGTTAACGGTACGACAAATTATATCCTTTACAATATGACGGCTAAAGGAATGGATTATGCGACAGTACTTAAGGATGCACAGGCTAAGGGCTTTGCTGAAGCAGACCCTACTGCAGATGTTGAAGGAATCGATGCCGCAAACAAGCTGAGCATTCTAATGGCTCTTATGTTTGACAAGCATGTTCACCCTACGGAGATTCCGACAAAGGGCATCAGTGATATAACTGCAGATGACATTGCTGCGGCCGACAGGGAGGATTGCGTGATAAAGCTGATTGCACATGCAGTCAGAACAGACAATGGAATTGAATATTCCGTAGGACCTATGAATATTAAAAAATCACATCCTCTTGCAGGTGTTAACGGAGAGTTTAATGCTGTATATGTGAAGGGGAACGTTGTCGGCGAGCTTATGTTTTACGGACCGGGAGCAGGCCCTCTGCCGACTGGAAGTGCAGTAATGGGTGATGTGATGGAAATATGTAAAGCTGTATCGAGATAGGAGGAAAACAGTATGGCATCATTATATGAACAGTGGAAGGAACTGATTGAGAATCAGACAGAAGAGACCTTTGAAGAATTCTGGAAAGAATACAGCGAAGCCGAAACTAAAATCTACAGTGATATTCTCGATCATCCCAATGAAAAAATGACCGGGAAGTTTGGCGAGCTTGCAGATAAGTATCAGGTTCGTCCCGTAATTTTCATGGGATTTCTTGACGGAATAAATGAGAGCATCGTTACACCGAATGATTTCGAAAACTATGATGAGGAATCTCAGGTGGAAGTGGAGATTGTTCCGGAAACGCTTTTCTACAATATGCTTAAGGCAGATGCGGATTATCTTTACGGACTTGCTCAGTGGGAAGATATTCTCGGAAAAGATAAAATGATTTCGATAGCCAAAGAGTACAAAAATTCTAGGACTGTACGCAGACAGGAACCGAAAATCGGAAGAAACGATCCTTGTCCGTGCGGATCCGGCAAGAAATATAAGCACTGCTGCGGGAGAAATTAATAAAAAATAAAGTTATGTTTATCACAGGGGATTCATATCTCCTGTGATTTTTATGAAAGGGATTTGCGATGGCGTTACACATTGTTCTTGTGGAACCTGAAATACCACCAAATACAGGAAATATTGCCAGAAGCTGTGCGGCAACGGGATCGGTGCTTCATCTTGTTAAACCGCTGGGCTTCAGCATCGATGATAAAAGTCTCAAAAGAGCCGGACTTGATTACTGGCCTTTTGTAAGACTGGAGGTTCATGAAAGTCTGGGCGAATTTCTCGATAAGTATGAGAGACAGGGAAGAAGAATGTTCCTGGCCACAACCAAAGCGAAGAGAAATTACGCTCAGGTTGATTTCAGAGATGAAGATATGATACTTTTCGGCAGAGAAACAGCAGGTTTGCCGGCAGAGTTCATAAAAGAGAGGGAAGAAAATGCAATAAGAATTCCCATGGGAAAGGATACAAGGCTCCGTTCCCTTAATCTGGCGAATTCCGTAAACATTATTCTGTTTGAAGCTTTAAGACAGCTTGATTTTCCTGGGCTTAAATAATTAACAAAAGCATTAGCATATATGATATAATTTCGGTATGAAGCTTGGATATGATTTGACAATTGAACAAACGCAGAAACTGGTTATGACACCTGAACTGATTCAGGCGATTCAGATACTTCAGTTTAACACTCAGGAGCTTGAATCCTACGTTCAGGAACAGATTCTTGTCAATCCCGTGCTGGAGCAGAATCCCGAAGATGCAGGTGCACCTGAAAACGATCGTGTTCAGCATGACGATCATAAGGAAAATCAGGAACTCCAGAGGGAACTGGACTGGAAGGAATACATCAGAAACAGCCAATATGATGAAGCCGGATATCGCGATTATTCGGGAAGAAATCAGGAGGACGATGAAAACAGGGCAAGTATTTATGAAAGAGTTGTTTCAAACGATGTAACTCTTCCGGAACATCTTATGTTCCAGTTCCAGTTTGCTGCAAGAAACAACGCCTGCAGAAGAGTAGGCAAGTATATTATCGAATCCTTGGATGAGAACGGATATATGACCTCGTCTATAGGAGAAATTTCCTGTGCAACCGGAGTTTCCGAAGATAAAGTTTCCGAAGCTCTTGAAATAATACACGGACTCGAACCGCCCGGAGTGGGAGCCAGAGATATCAGAGAATGTCTTCTGATTCAGCTGGAACACAGAAATGAGCTTACGGATAATCTTAAGAAACTTATACTGGATCATCTGGAAGACCTGGCGGCAAACAGGCTGTCGGTTATTGCCAAGGCCGTAGGTGTATCTGTGAAAGAAGTCCAGGAAATGGCAGATGTCATCAAATGCCTCGAACCGAAGCCGGGAAGACAGTTTGCCACGGAAATGGAAACAAAATATATAATTCCGGATGTTATAGTCGAAAAATCAGACGGTGGGTATGTTGTGACAATAAACGAAAGCAGTTCACCGCATCTGAAAGTCAGCTCCTATTACAGGAAGCTTCTGAACGATGCCGAGTCGGATTCACAGCTTTCCGAATATCTGTCTGAACGAATAAGCTCCGCATTGTGGCTTATTAAGAGTATAGAACAGCGAAAAGAAACAATATTTAATGTTGTTACTGCTGTAGTAAAATATCAGCGTGATTTCTTCGAATACGGAAGCAAGCACCTTAAGGTTCTCACACTGAAGGATATTGCCGAAGAGGTGGGAATACATGAATCGACAGTATCTCGATCCATAAGCGGCAAATATCTCCAGTGCCCGAGAGGTGTATACGAAATAAAGTATTTCTTCTCGGCCGGAGTTTCGGATTCGAAGGGAGAAGGAATATCATCAAACAGCGTTAAAGAATTTATCAGAGAACTGATTGATGAGGAAAACCCGATGAAACCTTTAAGCGATCAGAAAATCGTTGAATTACTCGAAGAAAAGGGATTTAACATTTCGAGAAGAACTGTCGCCAAGTACAGAGATGAGATGGGTATTCTTTCATCATCAAAGAGAAGACGGTATTAACTTCGAAAGAAGTCAATATATTTTTACTTTTTTTATTTTATTCAGGAGGATAGTATTATGGCAATCAGAATTGGAATCAGTGGTTTTGGAAGAATCTCACGTCTTGCAATACGTTCGGCAATGGACATGCCTGAAATTGAAATCGCTGGCATCAATTATCGTAATGCAGACTTGGATTATCTGGTTTATATGCTTAAATATGACTCGGTATTCGGACGTTTTCCAAAGGAATTGGGGAAATATGAAAACGGACTTATTATCGATGGAAAAAAAGTTCCTGTATACAGTGAAGATAAGGCCGACACAATCCCTTGGGCTGAGTGTGGCGCAGAATATATCGTTGAAGGAACCGGTGCATATAATACAACAGAAAAATGTCAGGCTCACCTTAAAGCCGGCGCCAAGAAAGTTATCATAACAGCTCCGGCAAAGGATGAAGAAACACCGACATTCGTAGTGGGAGTAAATCTGGATCAGTATACTGCTGACATGGATGTAGTATCAAATGCATCATGTACAACAAACTGTCTGGCACCTCTCTGTAAAGTTCTCGAAGACAATTTCGGAATCGAACAGGGTCTTATGGCTACAATACACGCAGCAACATCAAAGCAGACTGTTGTTGACAAGAGAAACATGAAGGACTGGAGAATAGGAAGATCTGTATTCGGCAGCATCATTCCTACAACAACAGGTGCAGCAAAGGCAGTAGCAAAGGTAATTCCTTCACTTAAGGGAAAAATGACAGGATTCGCATACAGAGTACCTACAAACGATGTTTCCGTAGTAGACCTTAATGTAATGCTCAAGAAGTCCACAACACTGGAAGAAATCAATGCAGCAGTGAAGAAAGCTTCAGAAGGTGAGCTTAAGGGAGTACTTGAATTTGTTGAAGATAAGTGTGTAACATGTGACTTCATCGGAGACACAAACACATCAATATTCGACGGAACAATGGGAATAGCTCTGAATGATAAGTTCTTCAAGCTTATTGCATACTATGACAATGAATACGGATATGCAACCAAGGTTCTCGAGCTGATAAGACATATGTATTCAGTTGACTGCAAATAATCGTTCTGGGAAAGGAATTGATACAATGAAAAAGACAGTTAGAGACGTAGAGGTTGCAGGTAAAAAAGTCCTCGTAAGATGTGATTTTAACGTACCTATGAAGGAAGGTGCGATTACAGATGATTTCAGAATCGTATCTGCACTTCCGACGATAAAATATCTTGTTGAGAATAACGCATGTGTAATTCTCATGTCACATATGGGCAAGCCAAAAGGAGAACCGAAGCCGGAGCTTTCTCTGGCGCCGGTTGCCGAAAGGCTGTCAGAACTTCTCGGTAAAGAAGTTAAGTTTATTTCATCGCCTCAGGTTGTTTCGGATGAGGTTAGAGCAGCTGCATCGGAACTGAAGCCGGGTGAGATTATGCTCCTCGAAAATACAAGATACAGAAAAGAAGAAACGAAGAGCGAAGAGCCGTTTACAGGAGAGCTTGCTTCACTGGGAGAACTTTTCGTAAACGATGCATTCGGAACAGCTCACAGAGACCACAGCTCAACAGCGGGAATTGCCAGATATCTCCCTACGGTATCGGGATTCCTTATTGAGAAGGAAGTGAAATTCCTCGGAGAAGCTGTTGAATCTCCGGAAAGACCTTTTGTGGCGATTATGGGCGGAGCCAAAGTCGGTGACAAAATACCGGTAATCGAAAACCTGATGGACAAGGTTGATACAATTATTATCGGCGGCGGAATGTCATATACGTTCTTTAAGGCTAAAGGTTATGAAATCGGCAAGTCGATTCTCGATGAAGAAAGTCTCGAACTGGCCGGAGAGCTTATGAAAAAGGCTGAAGCGGCAGGCGTCAAGATGCTGCTTCCTGTTGATACAGTATGCGCTGAAGAATTCAGCAACGACAGCAAAACCGCAATTGTTGACGCTGATGGAATTCCGGCTGATATGATGGGAATGGATATAGGCCCTAAGACAATCGAAATGTACAGAAATGAAATATCAACTGCTTCAACGGTAGTCTGGAACGGTCCTATGGGAGTATATGAAATGTCAAATTTCAGCAAAGGCACGAAGGCCGTAGCGGAAGCCATGGCTGAATGCAGCGGTGTAACCGTAATAGGCGGAGGAGATTCGGCAGCAGCAGTTGAGGAATTCGGACTCAAGGATAAGATGACACATGTTTCAACAGGCGGTGGTGCATCGATGGAATTCCTTGAGGGAAAAGTTCTTCCGGGAATTGCCTGCATTGAAGAAAAGTGAGGTGCAGAAGTATGAGGATTCCTTTTATTGCAGGAAACTGGAAAATGTACAAGAACAGGTCTGAAGCAAAAGCTTTTGCTGAAGAGTTCAAAGCACTCTACGGCGGAACAGACGTTAAGGCTGCAGTATGTGTACCTTTTACGGACCTGGACATTCTTGTTGAAGCATTCCGCGGCACCGGAATCGGAGTGGGTGCACAGAATGTGCATTTCGAAGACGAAGGCGCATTTACGGGAGAAATTTCAGCGGATATGTTAAAAGAAATCGGCGTGGATTTCTGTATAGTAGGACATTCCGAGAGAAGACAGTATTTCGCGGAAACCGATGGAACCGTAAATCTGAAGGTAAAAAAACTTTTAGAGAAAGACATCAGACCGATTATGTGCGTAGGCGAGAGCCTTGAGCAGAGAGATTCGGGAGTTCTCTATGATTTCATCAAGTCACAGCTTAAGGGCGGACTTGAAGGAATAAGTGCAGAGGACGCAGAGAAAATTGTAATAGCATACGAGCCGATTTGGGCAATCGGAACAGGCAGGACGGCAACACCGGAGCAGGCAGAGGAGATGTGCGCATTTATTAGAGGCACCCTCATCGAAATGTATGGTGAGGAAACGGCTGATGAAGTTATTATTCAGTATGGCGGAAGTGTTAAGCCGGCAAATGCAACTGAAATAATGAACCAGGACGAAATCGACGGTGCTCTTGTAGGCGGTGCAAGTCTTAAGCCGGCAGATTTAATGGCGATTATAGATTTTTAGAAATAAATGGGAGGAAGATATGGCATATATTGAAGATATTATTGCAAGAGAGGTTCTTGATTCGAGAGGTAATCCGACTGTTGAAGTGGAAGTTCTTCTCGACGATGGTGTTACAGGAAGAGCAATGGTTCCGTCAGGAGCATCGACAGGAGTTCACGAAGCAGTTGAACTGAGAGACGGAGATCCTGACAGATACCTGGGCAAGGGAACTCTTAAGGCAGTTGAGAACGTTAATGAGATAATCGCAGAAGAGGTTATCGGATGGGATCCTTTTGATCAGACAGGACTGGATAACATGCTTATCGAGCTTGACGGAACTCCTAACAAAGGAAAGCTGGGAGCTAATGCTATTCTCGGAGTTTCAATGGCTGTTGCCAGAGCAGCGGCAGAATCAATCGGACTTCCGCTTTTCCAGTATCTTGGCGGAGTAAACGGCAAAGTTCTTCCTACGCCTATGATGAACATTCTCAACGGTGGTTCACATGCAGATAATACTGTTGATATTCAGGAATTCATGATTATGCCTGTAGGAGCCAAGTCATTCAGAGAAGCTCTCAGAATGGGTGCTGAAGTATTCCACAATCTGAAGAAAGTTCTTAAGGGAATGGGAATGAATACTGCAGTAGGTGATGAAGGTGGATTTGCTCCTGACCTTTCAACAAACGAACAGGCAATTCAGGTTATTGTTGAAGCAATCGAAAAAGCAGGATATAAGCCGGGTGAAGATGTGAGAATCGCTCTGGACTGTGCAGCAAGTGAGTTCTATGATGAAGAAAACAAGATTTACGACTGGAAGGGCGAAGGCAAGAAGATGACTGCAGAAGAACTGGTTGCATTTTATGAAGACATCTGCTCCAAGTATCCGATCATTTCAATCGAAGACGGTTTCGCAGAAGATGACTGGGACGGATGGGCTCTTATGACAGAAAAGCTTGGAGATAAGGTTCAGCTTGTAGGAGACGATCTCTTCGTAACCAATACAAAAAGACTTTCCAGAGGTATTGAATCGGGAACAGCTAATTCAATTCTCATCAAGGTTAACCAGATCGGTACGCTTACAGAAACATTTGATGCAATAGAAATGGCTAAAAAAGCAGGTTATACAGCAGTAGTATCACACAGATCCGGTGAAACCGAAGACACAACAATAGCTGATATCGTTGTTGGTCTGAACGCAGGACAGATAAAAACAGGATCACTTTCAAGAACAGACAGAATTGCTAAATACAATCAGCTGCTCAGAATTGAAGAACTGCTTGGATCATCAGCTCAGTATGCAGGAATGAATGCTTTTTATAATATAAAATAACGTTGATTTCTCAACTTCACTGTGGTAAAATATTCGAGTTAATAAACAAGGAGGTAATTTAAATGGCCTTAGGTCTTAAAATTGTACTTTTAATAGCCAGTATAATACTGATTATCAGTATTCTTCTTCAGTCCAGTAACAGTGCGGGACTGTCAGGCTCCATCGGAGGCGGAGCAGAGCAGCTTTTCGGTAAGAAGAGAAGCTCCGGTTATGATGCTATACTCAGTAAAATTGCTACAGTGACGGCAGTGCTTTTTATTGTGATATCACTTGTTCTTGTTGCTATTGAGTAATTTTACTGCTGATAGATTTAATAATTTGTGTTTAAAGAGGTGTCTCACGGGGCGCCTCTTAAAAACTAACAAAATTTTGAGGAGGTATTATTAATGAAAGTTATAGCTGTGATTGCTGTACTTGCAGCGATCTTAGGGCTTGTTGTTGCTCTCGTTCTTGCTACTTGGATCAAGAAGAGCTCTGAGGGTAATGACAGAATGAAGGAAATTGCCGGTTACATCAGAGAAGGTGCTTTTGCATTTCTTAAGAGAGAATACAAAGTAATGGCGATAGTAATTATCGTTCTCGCACTTCTCATTGGATTCGGTCTTCAGAGTGTTACAACTGCAATTCTTTACGTTTGCGGTGCGTTACTCTCAGTACTTGCAGGATTCTTCGGTATGAATGTTGCAACATGGGGTAATGTAAGAACAGCCAATGCAGCAAAAGAATCAGGAATGAACAAAGCACTCAAGATTGCTTTCAGATCAGGTGCCGTTATGGGTCTGGCAGTTGCCGGTCTCGGACTTTTCGGACTTGGTATGATTATTGTCTGTCTTGATCTGGCGACAGTTGTTCAGTGCGTTACAGGTTTCGGATTCGGTGCTTCATCAATGGCACTCTTCGGACGTGTAGGCGGCGGTATCTATACTAAGGCTGCTGACGTAGGCGCTGACCTTGTAGGTAAAGTTGAAGCCGGAATTCCTGAAGATGACCCTAGAAACCCTGCAGTAATCGCCGATAACGTTGGTGACAACGTAGGTGACGTTGCTGGAATGGGTTCGGACCTTTATGAATCATATGTAGGTTCAATTATTTCAGCTATTACACTGGCAGCAGTTGCAGCAACAGCATCAGGCGGACTGTTTGATGAAGCTACTGCAGCAATGTTCCCTCTGATTATGGCTGCAGTCGGAATCGTTTCATCAGTAATAGGTATTCTCCTCGTAAGAGGCAAGGAAGGCGGAAATCCTGCTAATGCCCTGAATATGGGTACATATATTGCCAGCGGATGTGTTGTTATAGTTTCAATTATCCTTTCGAAGGTTATGCTCGGAAGCTATGCATTTGCAGTTGCGATTATAGCCGGACTTATCGTTGGTGTGGCAATCGGTAAAATCACTGAGATTTATACATCAGAAGATTATAAATCAGTTAAGAAAATTGCAGAACAGTCACAGACAGGTTCAGCAACTACTATTATCAGCGGACTCGGCGTTGGTATGATGTCAACAGTATGGCCTATAATCTGCATTGCAGTTGGTATCTTCGCAGCATACTACGCTACAGAAACAGTTGGCGAAGGAATGGGAATGTACGGTATTGCACTTGCTGCAGTAGGTATGCTCTCAACTACAGGTATGACTGTAGCAGTTGACGCTTACGGTCCTGTATCTGACAATGCCGGCGGAATTGCCGAAATGTCAGAACTCCCTGAAGGAGTAAGAGATATTACAGATAAGCTCGATGCAGTTGGTAATACAACAGCTGCAATCGGTAAGGGCTTCGCAATCGGATCGGCTGCACTTACAGCACTGGCACTTTTCGCATCATATGCATCAGTAACAGGACTGTCAGCAATCAGCCTTCTGAACCCAATCGTTATCATCGGACTGTTCATCGGAGCAATGCTTCCGTTCATGTTCTCAGCTTTCACAATGAATTCAGTTGGAAGAGCTGCTAACGAAATGATCGAAGAAGTTAGAAGACAGTTCAGAGAAGATAAGGGAATCCTCGAAGGAACTTCCAAGCCTGACTATGCTCACTGCGTTGATATTTCAACTCAGGCAGCTCTAAAGGAAATGATCGTTCCTGGTCTTATGGCTATAATTGCACCTTTGGCAATCGGTATCGTTCTCGGACCTGAAGCTCTCGGCGGAACACTGGCAGGTGCCCTCGCGTCAGGCGTTCTTATGGCTCTGATGATGGCAAATGCCGGCGGTGCATGGGATAACGCTAAGAAGTACGTTGAAGGCGGCGTATATGGCGGTAAGGGTTCAGATACTCATAAGGCAACAGTTGTTGGCGACACAGTAGGTGACCCGTTCAAGGATACGTCAGGCCCGTCAATCAACATCTTGATTAAGCTTATGACAATCGTTTCAGTAGTATTCGCACCACTCTTCGTTACAATCGGTGGACTTATCGGATAATCTGAAAATAAAATAATTAAGCTGTCACGCTAAGAGATTAGTGTGACAGCTTTTTTTATATATCTAGTTCAGTATTTTAATGAGAAGCAGTTTACCTTCTCCTATGGATACTTTTGCTGTTTTACCGGGAAGGACTTCATTGCTGACGCCATACTGGTAATCGCTTGTTATTTCACCGTCGTTTAGGGGGTATTTGGCGTTTTCGATTTTTATGGATTTTGCAGTTCCCGTAATGTTAATAAGAGAAAAAAACGAATATGAATCGTTTATATATGCAGTTTTGTCCGATACTATCTCCATTTCTGAGTAATCGTCTATTATTGTGCCCTTCTTTCCTGCATTGTCGAGCATGAGCAGGATTGAAACATTGGCAAGGGTGTGGTCAAGTCTTGCTCCGACAACGCCAATAAGAAGAAAGTCATCGTAACCTCGCTTTAGGGCCTCCTTAACGGCAAACACCGTGTCAGTATCGTCTTTTTCACAGGGAAGTACAATCGTTTCAATATCAAGAAGGGGATTTTCATGTGAATCGAAATCACCGACAATGAGGCCGGGACTAACCGATAGAGATTCCATGTGTTTAAGTCCGCTGTCACAGTAAATTAAGAAATCATCAGATCGCAAGAGATTTTTAATATACTCATAATTATTAATGTCGGCACCACCGACAATTACGCATCTTTTCATAATGTTGCTTCCTGTTTTAAATTGATCAGAATGACTAATGGTTTTTGCTCCAGAATGTTCTGCTGAAGAGTATCATAATGGTAAACAGTTCCAGTCTTCCCATAATCATAAGGCCGCTTAAGTACAGCTTAAGAAGAGGGTGGAACATTGAGAAGTTTCCGACTGCGGCAGCTTCTCCGAAAGCTGCTCCCGTATTGGAGAGCATCGCCAGTGCTGCCGTGAAGGTGGTATCGAGAGAAAATCCCTGAAACGAGAGTATAAATATTGATACCAGAAGAACCATCATGTATGTAAGGATGAATGCCGTAATAGCAGATACAACAGGTGCCGAAATGGCGTTTTTTCCGAGTTTAACAGCAACAACCGAACGAGGGTGTATTCTCTTCATGGAACCGCGCAGGATCAGTTTAAGCATTACGAGTATACGTATCACCTTTATAGAACCCGATGTGGAAGAAGAGCATCCTCCGATAAACATAAGTGCAATAAGTGTAACCTGACAAACAACAGGCCAAACAAGATAGGTCGATCTCATATAGCCGGCAGTCGTTGCCATGCTTATAACCTCAAATCCGGCATCGCGAAGAGCAGTTGCCGGTGATACATCATTAATAACGACAAGCGCTAACGTGCATATAATAATAGATGCAAAGATTATTATGCAGTAAGCTCTCAACTCAACATCCTTAACAAGATAAGAACCCTTACCTGTTGCAAGATAGTGATACAGGACGTAGTTCACTGACGATAGAATACAGAATACCGATATTACAACTTCCACGAACACGCTGTCATAAAATGCTATGCCTTCCGGATGTACTGTCAGTCCTCCGGTGCTTACACAACCGAGAGTGGTTACAATCGCATCAAAGACAGGCATTTTACCTGACAGAAGCAAAAGTACAAATTCTATTACGGTAAAGGAAAAATATGTAATATACAGAACCTTTGCGGAGTCGCTCATTCGTACCATGGTTTTCTGCAGAGCAGGACCGGGGGCCTCGGCTCTGACTATAAACTGACCGTTTACACCAAGTGCCGGCAATATGGATATTGCAAATACCAGAATTCCCATACCGCCCAGCCAGTTGGTTATGGCTTTCCACAGAATAAGCGGGTGAGAGAATTCATCATATCCTGCAGCAGAACATCCGGTAGTGGTAAATCCCGATGTGGATTCGAAGAGAGCATCTATAAAGGTACATGTAAAGCTGCTGAAATAGTAGGGAAGAGCCCCGGCAAGTATTACCACAGCCCAGCATGACGCAACAACAATATACCCTTCACGTAATCTGAACTTGGCTCTGTCAGAGTTAAGTGTCACAGACAGAACAAGACCGATTATGATGGAAAGAGGTGTGCTGATTCTGAATCCTTTCAGGCATGTTGTATCATGAATAAGTTCAGCATAAATCCACGGAATTGCCATTGCAATTCCGGCAATAAGAAGTATTATGCCAAGGAGTCTGACCATGGCTTTGTAGTTGATTTTTACGTTTATCATAGTAGTCACTGTTATTATCTGTTATCTGTCAGGATGCCAGAACTGAGGTGTCAGAAAGATAAAGAGTGTGTACAGTTCGAGCCTGCCGGCAATCATTGATACCGACAGAACAAATTTTGAAAAACCACTCATAAATGCGAAGTTCTCTGACGGCCCGACAGCACTGAATCCCGGTCCGATATTACCGAGGCATGTTATTACGGAAGTAAAACATGTGGTCATATCGACATTTTCAAATGAAATAAGGAATGTTCCGATAAATACAAGGAATATATAAAGGAAAATGTGACTCGCAATAAGCGAGACGGAATCTCCCGGTATTGTTCTGCCGTTTATCTTCGGAGTTCTGACTACATTGGGATGAAGCCTCGTATAAAATCCTCTGGCAACGAGCTTGAGAAGGACAACAATACGAATAACTTTAATGCCGCCGGCTGTAGAGGAAGAACATCCGCCTATAAACATGAGCATAAGAATTATTATCTGACAAACCTGCGGCCACTGTTCAAAGTCGCAGGTTGAATAGCCTGTAGTTGTAAGTATAGAAGCTGTCTGGAATATTACGTCAGTAGCTGTTTCTCCGGCATCATCAACTCCTCTCGATGAAATGAGAAAAATAAAAATCAGCAGAAACGCAATCGCCAGAATCAGCATATAACACTTAAACTCCGTATCATGGATAAATGTTGAAATTCCTTTTTTCATTGAAAGGAAAAACAGGTTGAAGTTTACTCCGCATATTACCATGAACACAGTGATTACAATCTTAATGTAGGTGCTGTCAAAATAGCCGACACTTGAATTGTAATTGGAAAAACCTCCGGTACCTACTGTTCCGAAAGTATGTATCAGAGAGTCGTAAAGATTCATACCACCGGCAAGAAGTAAAATAGTTTCCGTAACGGTGAGTATGGAATATATAACAAGAAGAGTCTTGGCGGTATCGGTCATTTTCGGCGTGATTTTGTCCAGCATAGGCCCCGGAGTTTCCGAAACCTCAATATTCTGACCGCTTATTCCCAGAGAAGGCATAGCCGCGATAGCAAAAATCAGTATACCGATTCCTCCTATCCAGTGGGTAAAGGAACGCCAGAAAAGTATGCCGCAGGACAGGCTTTCGATATCTGTGAGGATAGAAGCTCCCGTAGTCGAAAAACCGGAGCATGACTCAAAGAAAGCATCGGCAAAAGATGGGATTTCTCCCGAAATATAAAAAGGAACTGCGCCGATGAATGCTGAAATAAACCAGTAAATGGTAACAATAAAAAAACCGTCTCTTACTTTTAAGTCTTTTAATCTGTGTTTTGTCACTTTGGCAATAAATGTGCCTGAAAGACCGACAAGTAATATAGTTATAGCAAAACATGCGGCAACATGCTTTTCTCCGTATATTAGTGAGACAACCAGTGAAGGCACCATCGCTACGCTGATTATCACAAGCACTATTCCGACTATCCTGAGTATAGAACCAAAATTTAAATTCATGTTATCTTTTAAAGAACGAGAACCTGCCGTTATCTTTGATGAGCTTTTCGGTGATTTTAAGATCGCTGATAAGACTTATTATAATAACACGGTCATCTTCTCTTATTACAGTGTCTCCGTTAGGGATTATCAGCTTGTTGCCCCTGTGTATTGCAGCAACAAGGAAGGTATCGGGAAGAATGAGATTCTTAAGAGGTTCATCAATAATCTTCATATGAGAAGTAGCGACAACCTCAACAAGCTCTGCCTGTCCCTGAATGAGCTGTGATGAAACCACGGTACGTGAACTCTGAACGTATCTGATAATATCGTTAGTGGTAATATCAAGAGGATTAAGAGCCATATCGATACCCATGGCCGATATAATTTCAACATAACTCTGTCTGCTTACCTTGGCGATAACATCTTCAACTTTGTGCTGCTTGGCAGTAAGAGCGAGAAGAAGGTTCTCCTCGTCGAAACCTGTGGCAGTAACTACAGCATCCATTCCGTCAAGATTCTCTTCTTCGAGGAGATCCAGATCTGTAGCGTCACCGTGAAGAATCATAACATCATCCAGATGTGTGGAAAGATAATGACATCTGTCCTTGTCCTTTTCGATTATCTTTACTGCCGCTCCGAATTCGGAGAGCATGCGAGCCAGATAGAATCCCGTCTTACCTCCGCCGATAATCATTACTTTCTGAAGGTCGGTATATTTACCCTTTTCGTGTACTTTATCCGAAAGTCTCTGGATAGATTCTTTTTCTCCTATAACGTACACTATATCGTTCTCCTGAACGGTAGTATCTCCGTGAGGAATAATTACCTTGCCGGAACGTGATATTGCAACAACAAGCATATCCGGCAGATATTTAGCTATCTCTTTCATTGACTGCCCGATAATTTCAGGCATTTTGGACACATAAAATTCGAGCAGTGATGCATATCCGCTCGTGAATATTCCATTGCTAAGTGTGTATTTCTCAGCAAGATATTTATATATTTCCACCGTGATACCCAGATCCGGATTCACGATGTAGTCAATTCCCATGAGATCTTTTATAAAGCTGATCTGCTGCATATGTTCAGGATCTCGCACACGGGCGATGACTTTGCTGCATCCCAGTTTCTTAGCAAAGGCAGATACAACAATATTGACTTCGTCGTCACCTGTCGTGGCAACGAGAAAGTCATAGGATGCTATGTCAATCTGCTTGAGGACTTTAATTTCCTTGGCGTTTGCCGTAACGGTCATAACGTCAAGAAGAGAGTTGATTTTCTCTGTCCAGGATTCATTGGTGTCTATTATTGTAACAGAGTGATCTCCGCCCAAAAGTGCCTCGGCAACTTTCATTCCCAGTTTGCCGGCTCCTACGATTGCTATTTTCATAGTCTCGATAATCCGCCTTCCCTGTATATTTATCTAAATACAACACCAACATTATACAACTATCTGTTAGGAATTCAAGTTGTATGAATGGTTTTTCACGTGGTAAAATATACAGGTACGAAAAGGAGAATGACATGAAAATAAAGAGACTTATTGGCGGTAATCTTGAGAGCAACGGATATATCATTTCTCTCGACGAAGCATGCTATATTATTGACCCGGGATATAATCCGAAAAAATACATAGAGAGTATCAAAAATGAGAATATGACCTGTGAGGGAATATTGCTGACACATCATCACTATGACCATTCCGGAGGTGTTCAGGCAATCGCCTCGGAGCTTGAGTGCCCTGTGATGATGCATATACTCGACAGCGATAAACTTAAATTAAACGTCGATAGGTATCTTGAATCGGGAGACATACTGACACTGCATGGCAGAGGCAGAGAAGAACAGCTGAAAATATTTCATACTCCGGGACATACTTACGGGGGTATATGTATAATGAACGAAAAGGATAACGTATGTTTCACGGGTGATACAATATTTAACGTTGACCTGGGAAGAACGGATCTTGAGGACGGAAACGATGAAGAAATGGTATGCAGTATCAGGGAGATAATAGATAAATGGCCGAACAGCATGACCATATACCCGGGACACGGTGATCCGGCGAATATGAAAACAGTAAGAAAAATAAACAGAGAATTTATAGACATTATTGAAATGAAGGTGAAATAAATGACAGTAAAGCTTATAGCATTGGATCTTGACGGTACAACACTTAACAGCAAAGGCAGACTAAGCGAAGGGAACAGGAAAGCTCTTGCTGATGCAGCAGAAAGAGGAGTGAACATACTTGTGGCAACAGGCAGACCCTTTTGTGCTCTGCCTGAAGAAATACTGGAGTTCGAACCGATAAGATATGTTCTGACATCAAACGGAGCCAGAATAGTTGATCTGGCAAACAATGAGACCTTCTATGAAAACTGTCTGGCGCCTCATTCCGTCGAAGCAGCGGTTCAGCTTCTGGAGCCTTTGCATTATGTACTGGAAACCTTCATCAAAGGTGAAGCGTATATTGAGGGATGGTATTTCAGACAGATAGCGGAAACGGGAAAAAGTTTCAGAAATATAGATTACATCCTGAAAACGAGAAAGCCCCGGGATGATTTCTATAATTTCATGCTCGAAAACAAGGAACATATAGAGAATATAAATGTAAATTTCGAAAACATTGACGAGAAGCCTAATATGAAGAAAAGACTCGAGGAACTGCCGGATGTGACGATAACAAGCTCATTTAATCATAATCTTGAAATCGGCGGAAACACTACGAGTAAGGCTGATGCACTTAAACAGATGGGAGCATTGCTTGGGATTAAGCAATCTGAAATGATGGCAATAGGAGACAGTCCCAATGACCTTGCTATGCTGAAGGCTTCGGGAGTGGCAGTTGCCGTAGGTAACGGGAAAGAAGAAGTTAAACGAGAGGCTGATTACATAGCGCCGTCTAATGACGATGACGGTGTTGCAGATGCAGTAAGAAAATTTGTGCTGATATAGTAATGAAGGAAAAATTAAGATTAAAAGAGTTCTTGATTGAACTCTTTTTTATTATACTATTGACAGAAAATGGAAATAAAATTATAATGTAAAAAAATAGTAATAATTACATAAAAAGGGAGAAAACTATGGATAAGAGATTGCTAGGCCAGATTGGCGAGAATACAGCTGCGGATATATTGCGAGCAAAAGGCTACAGAATACTTAAACAGAATTACAGATGCCGTCACGGTGAAATCGATCTGATAGCTATGCGAGACGGGGTAATAAGCTTTGTGGAGGTTAAGACGAGACAGAATTACAATTACGGAAGACCCTGTGAAGCAATCGATGAAAACAAGAAAAGTCATATCAGGAAGGCGGCGCTGTGCTTTCTTGATGAAATGCGGGACAAGGGTCAGTCAGCCGGAAGGTGGAGTTTTCATGTTATGGAAGTGGTGGTAGAGCATACAGTTGATGCTTTTTAGGGAAGGTGGCAAATGTTTATTAAGGTTAAAACAGCTGCGCTTTCAGGTGTAAAGGGATATCCTGTGAATGTTGAAGTGGATGTTCACAGAGGAATGCCTTCATTTAATATAGTCGGACTTGCTAATACAACGATAAAGGAAGCATGTCAGAGAATAAAACCGGCGGTGAAAAACAGCGGATTTGATTTTCCCGTTGATAAAGTCACTATCAATCTCGTGCCGGCAGACATTCCCAAAGACGGAAGTCACTTCGATCTGCCTATTGCAATCGGAATAATGATGTCATGTAATCCGGGTATGATAGCTGACGATACTGCTTTTTTTGGGGAGCTGTCACTGGACGGAAGGCTGAATCCTGTTAAAGGTATACTTCCTCTTGTTATGGCCGTTCGGGAAAGGGGAACCCTAAAGGTTATTGTTCCTGCAGAGAATGCTGAAGAGGCCGCAATGCTTTCGGATATGACTGTTTTGCCGGCGGAAGATTTACAGCAAGTTGCGGATTATACTCTGGGAAGCCGTGACATTGCCGCATATAAGGGAAAGAGCATCGGAGAAGAGAATAAAAGTGTCCCGGATTACAATCAGGTTATCGGTCAGGAAAATGCGAAGAGAGCAATGGTAATAGCCGCAGCGGGAAATCACGGCATTCTGATGATGGGAGAACCGGGCTGCGGCAAGACAATGATCGCCAAGAGGCTTCCGGGTATACTTCCTCCTCCGGATTTTGAGGAGAAGCTGGAAATAACGGGAATATACAGCGTTGCAGGAATGTTTGATAAAGAAAAAGGACTTATGACAGAGCGTCCTTTCAGGTGTCCGCACCATACGATTACAACAGCAGGCATGATAGGAGGCGGAGCAAGACCCGGGCCGGGAGAATTGTCTTTGGCTCATAAAGGTGTACTGTTTCTCGACGAAATGGGTGAGTTCAGGCCGAGGGTTATTGATTCCATGCGCCAGCCTGTGGAAGAAGGTGTTATAAGGTTACGCAGAGGACATGGTGAAGTGATATTTCCCTCGGAAGTAATGGTGGTTATTGCAGCGAATCCGTGCAAATGCGGCAACCTGTGGAGCAGTACAAAAAGATGCACATGCACCCGTGGACAGATTAACAGCTATAAAAGAAAGATACTGGGACCTTTTGGAGACAGAATAGATATGCATGTGAAAATGCAGCCTCCGGGATTTGACGAATTGCGTGATGCAGAAAGGGGAGAATTGAGAAACTTCGGCCTGAGTTCAGGACAGATGAGAGAGACTGTAATACAGTGCAGAGAAATTCAGAAAGACAGATATAAAGGAACAGAATATACGTTAAACGGTAAACTGGATGAATACGGAATTACGAAATACTGTATTATGGATAGTGCGGCATCTGAGATGATGAGCAGTGCGTACGAAAAATTTAATCTGACAATGAGAGGTTACGGCAGAGTTCTTAAGGTTGCGAGAACAATCGCGGATATTGATAAAGAGGAAAGGATAATGGCAGAGCATATTGCCGAGGCATTATCCTACAGAGTAAGCGGAGATTATTACAGGGAGTAAAGGATATGGAGATTGAAGTAGTGTCATCAGGTATGCCGTATTACCCGGCATTATTAAAGGAAATAAAAGATTATCCCAGGCAGTTGTATTATACCGGGAATATTAAATTTTTAAGCAGGCGCTGCGTAGCTGTTGTCGGATCGAGAACTACAACGGCATACGGCAGAAGTGTTTCGGATTTAGTTGGAAGGAAGCTTGGTGAATGCGGTGTGACGGTGGTTAGCGGCATGGCCAGGGGTGTTGATTCTTTTGCACATAACGGTGCCCTTAAAGTTAACGGGATGACGGCTGCTGTTTTTGCAGGCGGAGTTGATGTCTGTTACCCGCCGGAAAACAAAAGTCTGATGGAAAAAATTGCAGAACGAGGTGTAATAGTATCGGAGCACCCGCCGGGAACAGTTCCGAAGAAATATTCCTTTCCAATGAGAAACAGAATAATAAGCGGACTTTGCGAGATGACCGTAATTGTACAGGCAAGGAACAGAAGCGGAGCTCTGATAACTGCAGAGTCTGCCATGGATCAGGGGCGAAAGGTAATGGCTGTTCCGGGTAATATTGACAGTGAGTATAATCTCGGAAATAACAAGTTGATACAGGAGGGCGCTGATATTGCCGTTAGTGCAGATGATATAATTCGCGCCCTGGGGATAAGACGCAAAGTCCATGAAGATATGGGAAAAATCCTAAGCTCCACGGAATATCAGTTTTACGAGCTTTTGCATAACAGCGGAGAAATGAGCATTGATGAAGTGTGCATTGCTATGGATAAACCGGCAGGATATGTTAACAGAATTGCCTCGGTGCTTGAAATGAAGGGATTAATTTTTTCTGATATGGGGAAAGTTTTTCTTGCAAACAGGTGAGAATGTGCATATAATCGGTTACTGTAAAGGAGAGGGAAAAAATGGCAAATGCAAAAGCTAAAGGTAAAACAACAGCGAAAAAGAAACTTGTGATAGTGGAATCACCTTCGAAAGCGAAGACTATTGGTAAATTCCTCGGGTCGAGTTATAAGGTGATTGCATCAGTAGGTCATGTCAGGGATTTGCCTAAAAGCAGACTTGGGATTGTGCTTCCGGAAGAAGCGGATACAGAAAAAGGAACTGAAGCCTTTGATCCTCAGTATATTAATATCAGGGGTAAGGGTGATGTAATAAAAGAACTTAAAAAAGAAGCACAGAAGGCATCTAAGATTTATCTGGCAACAGACCCGGACCGAGAAGGTGAAGCAATATCATGGCATCTGGCATTTTTGCTTGGGATAGATATACACGAAGAATGTCGTGTTGTTTTTAATGAAATAACAAAAAAAGCGGTCAAGGAGGCTATGGCAAACCCGAGAGCGATTGACCTTAATCTTGTTGATGCGCAGCAGGCAAGACGCGTTCTTGACAGACTTGTCGGATATCAGATAAGCCCTCTTCTGTGGGAAAAAATATCGAGAGGACTGAGTGCGGGAAGAGTGCAGTCTGCAGCCCTCAGGATTATATGCGACAGAGAAAGAAAAATACGGGCATTTGTTCCGGAAGAATACTGGACAATAACGGCACAGTTTAAAAAAGGGGAGAAATTTGAAAGCAAATTCTTTGAATATAAAGGGGAAAAACCTGTAATTCATAATAAGAGTGAATGCGATTTTATTCTCAGTGAACTTGAGAAGGGTGAATTTGCTGTTGAATCCGTTGAAGAAAAAGAGAGAAACAGGAATCCTGTCCCTCCTTTCACAACAAGTAGCCTTCAGCAGGATGCAGCCAACAAGCTGAACTTTACAACAAAAAGGACCATGAGAGTTGCGCAGCAGCTTTATGAAGGACTTGAAATTAAGGGAAGAGGAACTGTAGGTCTTGTATCATATATCAGAACTGATTCAGTAAGACTTTCTGCAGAGGCAAGAGCGATGGCCAAAGATTTTATCATCAGCAATATGGGTGAAAAATATTACGGCGGAACTTTTTTTGCGAACAAGAAGAAGGAAGTTCAGGATGCTCACGAAGCAATAAGGCCTTCCTATGTTGAGATAACTCCTGATGAGATTAAAAATCAGGTTACTGCCGAACAGTATAATCTTTACAGACTGATATGGAAGAGATTTGTTGCGAGTCAGATGGCAGGAGCTGTTATTAAATCTGTGAAAGCTGTGATTGCCAATGGAGATTATAAATTCAGGGCAACAGGGTCAAAAGTGATTTTTGACGGTTTTCTCAGGGTTTACTCATCATTGAAGGATGTTGAGGAAGACAAGCTTCTTCCTGATTTGGAAATAGGCGAGAAGCTGACAGCCCAGAGCGTTGAAGGAGAACAGAATTTTACTCAGCCGCCTTCCAGATATACTGAAGCGACGCTGGTTAAGGAACTGGAGGATAAGGAAATCGGAAGACCGAGTACTTACGCTCCGATTGTAGGAACTCTTTCGGACAGAAAATATATTAAGAAAGAAAAGAAGTATCTCGTTCCTACAGATTTGGGATTCACAGTGACTGAAATGATGGGAGAATATTTCAGAGAAATCGTTGATGTGGACTTTACGGCAGAAATGGAAAGGAAGCTTGACGAAATAGAAGAAACGGGATGCTCCTGGAAAAATGTCATTGTCGATTATTACGAAACTTTAAGCTCAGAACTTGAGCGTGCCAGAACAGAAATATCGAAGACATCGGTTGAACCGGAATTTACGGGAGAGAATTGTGAACTTTGCGGCAAACCTCTTGTAAAGAAGCACGGCAGATTCGGCGATTTTATTGCATGCAGCGGATATCCGGAGTGTAAATACACAAAAAATATCGTGCAGGGAACCGGAGTCAAGTGTCCGGTGTGCGGCGGAGATATTATTGCCAGAAAATCAAAACGCGGGAAAACTTTTTTCGGGTGTTCAAATTATCCGGAATGCAAACAGGCGTACTGGAATAAGCCTGTGAATGAAAAATGTCCTGAGTGCGGCAGTCTTCTTGTTGAAAAAAAGACTAAAAACAGCAAATATGCATGTTCAAACAGTGAATGTGGATTTAAAAAATAAAGGTGTATTTATAAGCACATGTGTGTATAATAATAGTAATAATCTTTTTTTGACAAAGGAGGTATAAATTAATGGGACAATTTCACGCCACTACGATATGTGCAGTCAGAAAAGGTGATGATGTCTGCATAGGCGGTGACGGTCAGGTCACTATGGGCGAAACTGCCATAATGAAAAATGGTGCAAAAAAAGTCAAAAAAATCTACAGAAATTCGATTATAACCGGGTTTGCCGGATCGGTTGCGGATGCTTTTTCTCTTACTGAAAAGTTTGAAGGGAAACTGGAGGAACACAGCGGGAATCTTAAAAAGGCAGCAGTTGCGCTGGCACAGCTGTGGCGTTCGGATAAAGCTGCCAGAAATCTCGAAGCATTGATGATTGTGGCTGATAAGGAAGATCTTCTTGTAATTTCCGGAACAGGTGAAGTGATTGAACCCGATCAGCCCTTTGTTGCAATCGGCTCGGGAGGAAATTATGCATACGCGGCTGCAAATGCATTGTATAACAATACAGATTTAAGCGCAGAAGAAATAGTAAGAAAATCTCTTGCAATAGCTGCGTCAATTTGCGTATACACTAACGATCACATTTCGGTTGAGAAATTATAGGAGGCATAGTATGGCAAATAAACTTTATCAGATGACTCCGAGGGAAATAGTAGCTGAACTGGATAAATACATTATCGGACAGGATGAGGCGAAGAAATCAGTTGCAATAGCTCTGAGAAACAGATACAGAAGAAGCCTTCTTTCAGATGAAATGAGGGAAGAAATAACACCTAAGAATATTCTTATGATGGGGCCTACAGGCTGCGGTAAGACAGAAATCGCAAGAAGACTTGCCAAGCTTATGGATGCTCCTTTTGTTAAGGTTGAGGCAACAAAGTTCACAGAAGTAGGCTATGTAGGCCGCGATGTTGATTCAATAATCAGAGATCTGGCAGAAGCATCAATAAGAATAACGAAGCAGCAGATGCTGGAAGAAAAATACTCTATTGCTGATGATATTGTTGAAGAAAGAATAATAGAAGCGATAATACCGGGAAAAAAGGGAAAGGTTGCCGACCAGCAGAACAGGGGGCCTTTTGATTTCATTCTCGGAAACAGCGGATATGTAAGCCAGAAAGAACAGTATGAACAGCAGCAGGCTCAGAAGGCGGCTGAAGAAGATGCGGCAACGGACACAGGGCTTGCCAGAGAACAGGTTCGTCAGCAGCTTAGAGACGGTCTTCTTGAGGAACAGTATATAGAAATACAGGTTACGGAAGCGCCGAAACAGAACAATCTTGACATGAACGAAGGCGGCATGATTCAGATTGGAAACATCTTTGGTGATATGGCGCCCAAAAAGAAGAAAAACAGAAAAGTAAAAGTTAAAGATGCCAGAAAAATTCTCAGGGAGGAAGAAGCTCAGAATCTTATCGATATGGATCAGGTTACTGAAGATGCCCTTAAGAATGCAGAACAGAACGGAATTGTATTCATAGATGAAATAGATAAAATCGCATCCGGTTCCGGATACAGAAGCGGCGCGGATGTTTCAAGGGAAGGCGTCCAGAGAGATATTCTTCCTATTGTGGAGGGAAGCGTTGTAAACACCAAGCACGGTCCTATTAAGACAGATCACATTCTTTTCATAGGAGCGGGAGCTTTCCATACTGCAAAACCTACAGACCTTATTCCTGAGCTTCAGGGAAGATTCCCGATAAGAGTGGAGCTGGAGAATCTTGATAAGGAAACATTCGTTAAGATTCTTACTGTTCCGGAAAATGCGCTTCTTAAGCAGCACAAGGCGCTTCTGGAAACAGAGGGAGTAGCGGTTGAATTTACAGATGAAGCTATAGATGAAATTGCAACAATGGCCTTCCTTATGAATGAACAGACGGAAAATATAGGAGCGAGACGTCTGCATACTATTATTGAAAAACTTCTTGAGGATATTTCATTTAACATTCCTGATATGGATGAAGAAAAGATAACTATAGACAGGGATTATGTGAAAGAAAAGTTTGAAGAAAAAATTCATCCTGATGATTTGGATAGATTTATTCTGTAATGAGTTATTAAAACCAGGGAATTCGAGTAAAAACGGATTCCCTGTTTTTATGTAAAAAAGAAAACTTGTAAACTTTGAACATAAAAGCTGAATTGTGTCGCAAAAAGAAAAAATTTAGAAAAATCAAATTAATCAGTTGTGTTCAAATAACTGAAAGTGTATAATTAATTTATTGATATTCATTAAAACTTATCAAAAAGGAGCTATATAGAAATGAGCGATATTCTTACCAAAATAAGGAAATTAAACTGGCTGCTTCAGGAAAGTCCTACAGGTGCTTTTTCGTTCAATGAAATGTGTGAGATACTCAGTGATCTGATGGATGCCAATGTGTACGTTGCCAATAAAACAGGTAAGGTAATAGGCGTCAGCTATAAGATAAAATCAGACAGTTCGACTATAAAGGATGTTGAAACAGGAATTGAGATTTTCCCGGGTGAATACAACGAGGGACTGATGAGCGTTCATCGTACAACTGCGAATATGTCGGGAGATGAAGCCTTGGAGATTTTTAAATACGACTATGACACTTCGGATAAACTCCATACGGTAATTCCTATTATCGGCGGGGGAACAAGATGGGGAACGCTTGTGATGACAAGATACAATCCGGCCTTTGCTGATGAAGATCTGGCATTGGGTGAGTATGGAGCAACAATTGTCGGACTTGAGATTCAGAGAAGGAAGACTGTTGAGGAAGAAGAAGAAAAAAGAAAGGTAGCTATGGTACAGATGGCTATTGGAACCCTGTCGTATTCGGAAATAGAAGCAGTGCAGCGTATTTTCGCAGAACTTGAGGGAGATGAGGGGCTGCTTGTTGCAAGTAAGATAGCCGATAAATCCGGGATTACCAGATCAGTGATTGTCAATGCTCTCAGGAAACTGGAAAGTGCCGGAGTAATTGAATCCAGATCTTTGGGAATGAAGGGAACCAGGATAAAAATAATCAATCCTAAGTTCAAGTCGGAACTTGAGAAGATGGATGTGTAGTATTTAGACGGCTGAGAGATCCGAGACCGATGGAATAATTGGTATCGGGTCTCTTTTTGTGATATTATGAGAATATGCTTAGATTTAACGAAAACAATGAGATAATACGTGAAGAAGAATATAACGCAATAATAGTCGGACTTCAGAAGGGTCGGGATACTGAGAAATCAATGGATGAACTTGAGGGCCTTTGTGAAGCTGACGGTATTACAGTGCTTGCCAGAATTGTACAGTCTCTCGAAAAACCAAACACAGCGACGCTTATTGGGAAAGGAAAGGTAAGCGAACTCGCCGAGATGTGTGAAAACATGGATGTCGATACGGTCGTTTTTAACGACGAGCTTACCGGTGTCCAGATGAGAAACCTTGAAGATGCACTTAATGTGCGAATTATTGACAGGACTATTCTTATACTTGATATTTTTGCGGACAGGGCAATTTCGAAGGAAGGAAAGCTGCAGGTGGAACTGGCTCAGCTGCAGTACAGAATGCCCCGACTTACCGGATTCGGCAGGTCTCTTTCCCGTCTCGGAGGCGGTATAGGAACAAGAGGGCCGGGAGAAAAAAAGCTGGAAACCGATCGAAGACACATAGCATCGCGAATAGACGATATAAAATCCGAGCTCAACAGGCTTGCGGCAAACAGAAAAATACAGAGCGCCGGTCGTGAAAAAAGCGGAATTCCTGTTGTGGCATTGATGGGATATACGAATTCAGGTAAATCCGCAATAATGAACTATATGATAAAGGCAGCCTATGACGGAGATGAAAGTAAGACTGTGCAGTCGAAGGATATGCTCTTCGCAACTCTGGATACACAACATAGGAGAATAGCTTTTGAACCGGGAAATGAATTTCTTCTGATTGATACCGTAGGTTTTGTAAGCGGACTGCCTCACAGCCTCGTAGAGGCCTTCAAATCGACTCTTGAAGAGGTAAAGGACGCAGACCTTCTGATACACGTTGCGGACAGTTCTGCGGAGGATTGTGACTTCAGAACGGAAGTGACAAAAAAGGTAATCAAAGAAATCGGCGCAGACTTAGCTCCTGTTATTATGGCATATAACAAATGCGACATTGCAGAGGCGGATTTAATCGGATCAGAAGCCGAATACACATTATCTGTGTCCGCGAAGACCGGGAAAAACATGGGTGAGCTTTTGCGCTGTATTGAAAAAATGCTTTTTTCGGGACGAGTCAGAGCAAAATTCCTGATACCTTACGATAAGGGCGGCATTACTTCATGGCTTTGCGAAAAAGGAAAAATCGAATCCATGGAATATGTTGAAGACGGAACGGTCATAACAGGACAATTTGACAGAAGTGATTTCAGCAGGTATGAAAAATATGGAACTATACAAGACAGTACAGAAAGAGGCAACTGAAACTCAGATCATTGAAAAATCAAAGTTTATTGCCCATATTAAACCGGTAGAAAACCGGGAAGAAGCGGAAGCCTTCATTGATGAAATAAAACAAAGATACAAGGATGCGACTCATAATGTCCCGGCAATGGTTATCGGCGACGGGTTTCAGGTGCAGTGGGCAAGCGACGACGGAGAACCTCAGGGGACTTCGGGTGCGCCGATAGTGCAGATGCTTGTAAAAGAAGGTATTACCAATGTGGCAGCAGTCGTAACAAGATACTTCGGAGGAATAAAGCTTGGTACCGGAGGCCTTGTCAGAGCATATACATCCAGCGTTAAGCTGGGTCTTGAAGCTGCAGGAATATGCTCGGTATATGATGGGTTTTCTATGGAGGCAGAGATTGATTACTCCTTCCTGGCGGTATTGCAAAAGCTGGAAGGAGAAAGTTTCACAATTGAGAAGCTTCAATACGGTGAAAAAGTAACTGCTGAGATTTTGTGTATGAAAGATAAAGAAGACGAAGTGAAAAGGATGATTTCCAATATTACTTCCGGAAAAGCCGTAATCAGAAATGAAAAAAATGTCGCTGTTAAAGTGCCTGAAAAATAAATATAGAAAAAATAAAAAATAATTAAAAAAAGTGTTGACAGATACCCATGTCTTCTGTATAGTATATAAGTGCGTCGGGCAGTTAAAGACGCGTAAGGAGGGCGCTTAGCTCAGCTGGGAGAGCACCTGCCTTACAAGCAGGGGGTCACAGGTTCGAGCCCTGTAGCGCCCACCATATTCTGGACGCGTGAACTGCCATAGGTGATATGCTGGCGTGGCTCAACGGTAGAGCAGCTGATTTGTAATCAGCAGGTTGGGGGTTCGATTCCCTCCGCCAGCTCCAAATAAGGGTTAATCCCTTTATAATTAGCACTTGGATATTTCGGTGTTATATGCTATAATATTCAAGCGTGAGATGTCGAGGGATTCCCGAGTGGCCAAAGGGGGCGGACTGTAAATCCGTTAGCTGAGCTTTCGATGGTTCGAATCCATCTCCCTCGACCAATTAAAAAATGTGCGGAAGTGGCTCAGGGGTAGAGCATCGCCTTGCCAAGGCGAGGGTCGCGAGTTCGAATCTCGTCTTCCGCTCCAATTTTTTCTGCGGATGTAGTTCAATGGTAGAACTTCAGCCTTCCAAGCTGATAGCGTGAGTTCGATTCTCATCATCCGCTCCATTATTTTTTTAATGCGGGCTCATAGCTCAGTTGGATAGAGCAACGGCCTTCTAAGCCGTGTGTCCGGGGTTCGAATCCCTGTGGGCTCGCCATTTTTTTTGACTATATTTTGGGGTATAGCCAAGCCGGTAAGGCAACGGACTTTGACTCCGTCATTCGTAGGTTCGAGTCCTGCTACCCCAGCCAACTCGACCCATTAGCTCAGTCGGTAGAGCACTTGACTTTTAATCAAGGTGTCCCGCGTTCGAATCGCGGATGGGTCACCATTTTAAATGAAACTAGCAGGCTGAATTGAATGACGGATAATTATTTTTTTATATGGAGAGGTGTCCGAGTGGTTTAAGGAGCTGGTCTTGAAAACCAGTGATTCCGAAAGGGACCGTGGGTTCGAATCCCACCTTCTCCGCCAGAATAAGCATACACGGAAGTGTATGCTTTTTTTAATGGGAGGCGGGATGAGAAGTTTATGCCCTTTAGGGTACTTGTGCCCTTTAGGGTATTTATCCCCGCAAGGCTCGAATCCCTCCTTCTCCGCCATGATATCTACAGAGGTTTAAATTTCAACGTTTTGAAGCTTGAGCCTCTTTTGCTTCCCGACTTTTTCCCGCTTTGCTCATAATTTCCCTGCTG
>JAQXIX010000027.1 GCA_029008005.1 Bacillota bacterium
TCATGGTTACATATTTCATTTTTGTCTTCTTCCGGCTTCGCCGGAATGTTTTGACTCAAATTTCTACACTATGAAGTTTTCAATGTTCGCAGCGCCTCAGCGCTCCGTCTCGCTCTCAGCGAGCTTTTTTATTATATTACCGCCTGTACCCTTTGTCAACATCTTTTTTGTATTTTTTTATTTTTATTTTTTCTTCAAATTTATGGTGCATTACGGCGGCATCTGTACAATCCCTCAGAGTATCGTCAATACCGGTTATCATCTGCGGGTCAGCACTCTGAAACTTTTCTCACCTTCCTGTCAAACACACTGTATTCATATACGTTATCGGAAAGGAAATCATCGTTCTTTACATAACCGCTCCTGTTAATGTTTCTCACAGCAATTACCAGTTTCGCCACATCGGGAGTGCTTTTTTTCGGAACAATAATCAATTCATGAATTGATGAAGGCAAAACGTAATAATCACCTTCCACATATTTACCGACCTTTTCTTTCACTTCATCAGAAATGATAACTGTTGCTCCGTTAAGATTATCTTTATTGGTCAGGATGAACATGCCGTTTATTCTTTTAAATACAAAGTTATCAGGAATATTCATATTCATCATGGCACATTCATACAGTTCATCTTCGGCGAAACACCACTTATCTGCCATGTCCTTCGTTACCATAGTTGAATAATATCCTCCATCTGAAGACGCAACCTTCAAGTAATATGAAAGGGCAAATTCACCGAGTTCCCTGAACATGCATTTTTCAAGTCTTTCTCTGTTAGCATCCCTGTTCACAAGTCTGCATTCAATCAGTTTTGATGCTTCTTCAGGATTTTCAAGCATCTCTGTCATCATTTCAAGATCTGAAACCTTCATACAGGAACAGCGATTATACGTGTCCGATATACTGTCGACAATATTTTCAACTGTATACCCTTCAACGTACATCGCATATAAATCCCCCATTCTTATCATCGGCATGCAGTTGTTCGATTTGCTTTTGAAGTTCAATGTATCTGTTTCCGTATCGTTATTCAAAAGTCTTTTATCAATGCATACGTTCTCCAGTCTTTCATCATCAGCAAAACGCCGTCTGACTTGAGACAGCACAACATTGGCAAATCCTTCGTAAGACAGCGTTCCTTCGCAATTGTTAATCATAATGTAACCTCCTTTATGTCCCAATAGGTAATTTTTACCTATTTTAGCATAAAGTGGCTACTCATACAATACATATTTTTACATTTATTTCCATTTTATTGTATTCGGAATAAATACTTTGCTTTTACTTCTAACGCCATGGTCTCTCTTTACCGTGCCAGCCATTTTTCTCCCAATAATTAAAATCAGCATCGTCCTGTGGCATTATTGCATGTGCTTCCCTCATAGCTCTGCCCATGAATTATCAGTGTCTTCATAGCAATGTAAACCTGTTTCCTTCAAATTCTATTATCCTGTCTTCTGCCATCTTTGACAGCTCTCGTGTCAGAGCCGACCTGTCTACACAGAGATACTCTGCCATTTTAACTCTGCCCATTGGTATGTCGAATGTTTCAGATCCTTTCTCGGCAGACTGCTGGGATAAAAAAGTGAGAATCTTTTTTCTGATCTGCATTTTAGAAATCACGTCCAGTTTTTTAAGCAATTCAAAGTTCTTTAATGCAATCATTTTCACCATATTTTCTATAAGACGATGATGAAATCCGCACCTCATATCACATGTGTGAATCACCCGGCCGAAATCCATAAACAAAATGCTGCACGATGAAGCTGCAATAAATGTCGTTATGTAGTTTTCTTCCTGCGAACATGCGAAAGTCTCTCCGATAAGATTACCGGAGTCCAGTATACACAGAAGGGATCTGTTGCCCCAGATATCCTCAGTAACCATATTTACTGTTCCTTCTATGACGATGCCGATTGTCATTGCACCTTCATCAGGCTGTAGAACAAATTCGCCCTTCTCAAATGTTTTTTCGTATGCTTTAACACATTCGAGCATTGCGTCCCTGTTTTCAGGGGAAATGTTTTCAAAAATATCCATGTAGAAATCATATACCCTCCATGTTGCAATTGCAACATCTCCTGCCGAAGATTTGCTGTATCATTAAAGAAACCAAAACACTTACACCGGAGGTAACAATTATGACAAGAGAAATGTACAAAAAAGAAAGGCAGCTTTCACTTGAAGCCACTAAACGAATATTTGCGTCAGGCCATCACGGCATTCTGTCCGTAAACGGTGATGACGGATATCCTTATGCCGTTCCTGTAAACTATGTTTACCTTGACAGCTTCATCTACATCCATTCCGCGAAATACGGCTACAAGATCGACGCACTTAAAGAAAATGATAAAGTCTGCTTCTCGGCAATTATTGAATCTGAAATTCTCCCGTCGAAATTCACCGCATCATTTAAAAGTGTCGTGGCTTTCGGAAATGCGGAATTTGTGCAGGATGATGAAGAAAAAAGAAAAGTTCTCGAAACATTTATTGACAGATTTTCACCTGATTTCCGCGAGGGCGGTCTTAAATTCATAAATGCTGTATTCGCAAAAACCGAAATAATTAAAATCAATGTTACGGAGATGACAGGCAAATCATCAGAGGGCGGCGAATAATCAGTTTATATAAACAGTTTATAAATAAAGAACTGCTGCACTAAAAATGCAGCAGTTCTTTAATTTGGCGGAAGCGGTGGGATTCGAACCCACGTGCCCTTGCGGACAACCGCATTTCGAGTGCGGCTCGTTATGACCACTTCGATACGCTTCCACATTTTATGTATTACATGTCTGTCCAACAGTATAAACTATTTTTACGTTCTTCTCAAGACATATTTATGATATAATTTTTGTATTAAGGAGGCAAACCCTATGGGCAGAAATATTAACATCATCGTGGCAAATCCTGCCGGAAACATTACGTTAATGGTACTTACCCCTGTTGACAGAAAGGAATACCGCGAAATAACATCTCGGCTTCTTGCTATGAAATTCCGCGATGCAGAAGGTGTTGAAGTAAGTGCCGAACAAGTCTGCTTCATCCTTTCCGACGGAAAAGACGGTCAGTACCCTTCAATGGAAATGAGCGGCCTTGAATTCTGCGGCAACGCTTCAAGAACTTTCGCATATTATATTGCCGGCTTGCATAATCCGCCTCTTGAAAGTGTCACCGTTAAAGTAAGCGGCTGCGTATTACCTCTTACTTCTGCCACAGATCTATGCGGCAACAAATCATGTATTACTATGCCTCTGCCCGATAATGTGGAAGAAATCTCTCCTGAGATGCTGTCACTTACTGCTTCAGACACAACAGACGGAAACAACCCGCAAAAAGGAATTTTCGTAGCTATGGACGGCATTTCTCATATGATTCTTCGCAATATTAAAGCTACAGAAGAAATTTTCACGCGAATCAAAGACCGCATATACAGTAACATAGATCTGCCTGCTTTCGGTATTATGTTCACTTACACAGATTCCGAAAACATGACACCTGTCGTTTATGTCAGAGACGTTGATACAACCTACTTCGAAGGCAGCTGTGCATCAGGCACTACAGCAGCTTCATGTGCTTTTGCATACGGAGCCTCCGATGGCATACACCATTTCGTGTTCCATCAGCCGGAAGGCACCCTCGAGTCAACTGTTACAAAAGAAAACGGACAGATTGTTAAAGTGGAACTTGACGGTTCCGTTACTCTGTCCGCCGAAATACCCGTTTCAATTTGAACTGCGGTCTGAATTGTGCCGGCAGCTTTTCGCGTGCCTGCACCCGTCACATCCGGTACATCCGGCGCACCGGGTTCTGTGTACAACAATATGAACAACAGCCAGTATCACAGCTATTGCAACGATAACCAGCACTATAGCAGTCGCCATCCGTTAAACCCCTTTCGGTACAATAAATCTTATCGCCTTTTCTTCGACTTCAAATTCAACTGAATCCTGTGATGAAATTTCACCGTCAACACAAAGCCTTATGCCTTCGGGAATCTTTGATACCAGCTTGAATCTCCGTTCCTGACGATACTCTAAAATATCCTTTTCGAGTACAAGCCTGTCATTAAGATGAGTTCCCTTCTTGTACTTCGGGAAAAGCCTGACAAACTGACTTCTTGTAACGCCTGATCTCACTATGCTCACGTCCATAAGCCCATCGTCTGTAACGGCCTTCGGAACGCCCTTGATTCCGCCGCCGCAAAAGCATCCGTTGGCAACTGAAATCAAAAGGACCTTACCGTCTCTGACGTCCCCGTTATCGAATTCTATGTGAAGATCAGTCTCTCGTTTCCTTCCAAGAACTATAAAAACCGATGCGAGATATGCTGTCGATCCGCTGAATCCCGGCAAGTTCTTCACTTTATCCGTCATGTCAACCACATTGCAGTCAAAGCCTATATTAAACATATTCGCACAGTATCTGTCGGTAACTTCACCTCTGTACTCAGCCCTGTACTTAATCAGATCACTGGCTCTGCTCTCTCCGAGAAGCTGTTTTCGTATATTCAGAAAATCACTTGGACTGCCGAAATTCCTTAGGTAATCGTTTCCCGTTCCCATGGGTATTATACCGACTTCAACGTTGTCAAAGCCGACAGCACCGTTAGCAACTTCATTCACAGTTCCGTCTCCGCCTACTCCGTATATCCGCAGACTTTCGTCTTTCTCATTGTACTCTCGGCAGATGCGGCGAATATATTCCTCCCCATCTCCCCGGGATTTAGTGAAATATATTTCGAAATCCATTCCCAGTTCCCCCGAAGCATCCCTTATTTCTTTAAGGATTCTGTTATCTGTTTTCTTTCTGCCTGAATATGGATTCAGTATAAAAATATTTTTCATCCAGCCCTCCGAAGTCAATTGTACTGATACTTCTAAAAATACCATATCTGCGTTATAATAGCTACAGTATTTTAACAGGAGGAAATCAAATGGACCCTAGAATTAAAAATCTCGCGAATTTACTTACAGATTATTCATGTGACATACAACCGGGAGAAAAAGTCCTCATCAGCTACGAAGGAGAATGTTGCAGGAACCTGGCCCGCCAGTTAATAAAAAACGTTTATAAGAAAGGCGGTCTGCCGTACACAGAAATCCGCGATTCACAGATTACACGCGAAATTCTTCTGGAATGTACAGAAGAACAGATTAAATTTAAGGACGAGTGCGATATGGCTCAGATGAAAGGCATGCATGCCTACATTGCAATCAGAGCCGGCAGCAACACATCGGAACTTTCGGATGTACCTGCCGAAAAGCTCAACCTATACAGCAGACTTACACGCCCAACACTTGACTACAGAGTAAATGAAACTAAATGGGTTGTCCTCAGATACCCTAACAGCTCCATGGCTCAGCTGGCAAATACAAGCCTCGAAAGCTTCGAAGACTTTTATTTCGATGTATGCACACTCGATTACAGAAAAATGAGTGCCGCTATGGATCCTCTCGCAGAACTTATGAATAAAACCGATAAGGTGCAGATCAAAGGTCCCGGAACGGATCTTACATTTTCTATAAAAGGCATCGGTGCAGTTAAATGCGACGGACTCCGCAACATCCCTGACGGAGAAGTATATACAGCACCTGTCCGCGATTCCATGAACGGTATCATTTCATACAACACGCCTTCTGAGGAACAGGGCTTCACATATGAAAACATCGTATTCGAAGTTAAAGACGGTAAAATCGTTAACGCAAAGGCAAATGACACGGAGAGAATCAACGAACTTCTTGACGTTGATGAAGGTGCCAGATATTTCGGCGAGTTTGCAATCGGTGTAAACCCTTATATCCTTCATCCTATGAAAGATACACTTTTTGACGAGAAAATCGCAGGATCCTTCCATCTGACTCCGGGAATGTGCTATGAAGACGCGCCTAACGGAAACAAAAGCGCCAACCATTGGGATCTTGTAATGATACAAAGACCGGAATACGGAGGAGGCGAAATCTATTTTGATGACGTTCTCATAAGAAAAGACGGCATATTCACACTGCCGGAACTTCAGGCTCTCAATCCGGAAAATCTTAAATAAGCAAAAAAAGAATCTGCCGCACTTATTACTCAGTGCAGCAGATTCTTTTTAAACTTTCTCCCGTTTGTGTTGTTCTTCTTCCGTCTGTAAGAATGTCACACACAGTTGCACCTATATCAGCAAATGTACTTCTTGTTCCGAGATCCACACCGCTTTTTATATGTTTGCCCGTTATAAGTCCGAAAATATATTCTCTGGTATGATCGAACCCTTCATGCAAAGGATCATTGCCGTGATCGGAACAGAGAATCAGCATATCATCGTCCCTCATGGCATCAAGGATTTCCGGAAGCCTTTTATCAAAAGCTTCAATAGCTGCGGCATATCCCTCCGGATCTCTTCTGTGACCGTAAAGAGAATCGAAATCCACGAGATTTGTGAATATAAGACCTTTGAAATCTTTCTTCATCTCATTAAGTGTTTTGTCTATTCCGTCATTATTATTATCTGTATGTACAGACAGAGACACGCCTCTGCCGTTAAATATATCGCTTATTTTACCTACAGAACAAACTGTAAGTCCCTCATCGCTGAGAATATCAAGCAGCGTCGCTTCCGGCGGTGATACGGCATAATCTCTCCTGTCAGATGTTCTGCGGCGCTTGCCGTCCGGATCTTTCACATACGGTCTGGCAATAACACGTCCGCAGGAATACTCTCCCTTAAGTAATTCTCTGGCCTTTTCGCAAATACTGTACAATTCATTAAGAGGAACAACTTCTGTGTTGGCAGCAATTTGAAATACACTGTCTGCCGATGTATACACTATAACTTTACCGGTTTTTTCGTGCACATCTCCCAGTTCCTCTATTATTTCGGTTCCCGACGCCACACAGTTTCCTATCCATCCTCTTCCTGCTGCCTTTGCGAAGGAATCCATCAGTTCTTCGGGAAACCCGTCGTGATATGTCTTAAAGGGCACATCGGTTCTCAAGCCGGCAATTTCCCAGTGACCCGTTATTGTATCTTTTCCCGCCGATGCCTCCGCAAAACGTCCGAAGCATCCCGCCGGGGCTTCTATCCTAAGTCGTCCTCCTGCCGCTTCACATATGTTTCCCATTCCCAGCTTTAACAGATTCGGTATGTTCAGCCTGCAGTTTTCCGCAATGTGACCGAGAGTGTCGACCCCCTTATCTCCGTATTTTTCTGCATCCGGAAGTGCCCCCACTCCCAGACTGTCAAGCACAATAATTATTGCTCTGTTTACAGAAGTTTCTCTGCCGATATCTTTCATCTTTCTCTCCTCCCCTGTGAGCATTAGACCTTCTGTTATCTGATCTTCAGCAGTCTGCAGTTCAGATAATCAGCTGAAATAAGCTTATATTCTCTGCCGTAGTACTCTCCCTGCAGTGCGGCGGCAAATCCTGCCTCTCCGTGAATATGTCCGTAATAGATTTCCTTTACCCCGTAGTCCTCAAAAAGCTGCTGAAATCCCGAGAAATGATTTCTGCCGGAAACAGGCGGGAAGTGGAGAAAACCTATTATTTCCCTGCCCGGTGCCTTGACGCAAGCGGCTTTAAGAGATGTCTCAAGCCTCATACATTCTCTTCGGTATACTTTCATATCCGCTTCAGTAAAATCCTCGTCGTCGGGCGTTATCCACCCTCTCGTACCGCATATGCAAATTCCTTCCGCCACTATGCAGTCATTCTGCAGGAAGGTCATATTATCATACATTTTGTTCAGTCTGCCTATTGAATTCCACCACAGGTCGTGATTACCCTTAAGCAGAATCTTCTTTCCCGGAAGGGCTGATATCCAGTCCAGGTCGAATTTAGCCTCTTCCGGTTTGAGCCCCCAGGATATATCACCTGCTATAACTACAGTATCTTCATCGCGGACTGTTTCGCTCCAGTACTCTTTTATCCTGTCAGCGTGGTTTATCCATCTGCTTCCGAAAACATCCATCGGCTTGTCGCTTCCCGGTGCCAGAGACAGATGCAGATCTCCTATAGCATATATGCTCATTGTTTTTCTCCTCTGTCTGTTTCACCGACAGCATTCAGCGCCTTCCTGATGCTGCGGGTTCTTACTCCAACGAGATTTTCAAGTTCCTTCTGTGTCTGCTCCAGCTTGCTCTGTGTCCTTGTAAGCGTTTCTTCGAACTTGTCGAATTCGGTTTTCACCTTTTCAAGAGTATCCCATATTTCATCGGTTCTTTCTTTGAGGGCTGCCGTCTTGAATCCCATCCTCAGGCTGCTTAAAAGAGCTGCCATGGTAGTGGGTCCCGCAACACTTACTCTGAATTCTCTCTGAAGCTTGTCAAGAATATTCAGCCTGAGCACTTCTCCGTAAAGTCCTTCGAAGGGCAGAAACATTATTCCGAAATCAGTAGTCAAAGGAGGATAAACGTATTTCTCGCGTATATCCCTCGCCCCTTTGATAATTGCGTTTTTCAATCCGTCGGATGCCTCCTTTACGGCCTTTCTGTCTCCGAGCTCCTGTGCATCGATCAGATTAAGGTATGCATCTGCCGGAAATTTGGAATCTATGGGCAGATACACAAAATTCCCATCATCTGAAGGGAATTTAACGGCGAATTCAACTCTTTCGCTTCCGCCTTTTACAGCGATATTTTCACAGTACTGATCGGGTGCGAGCATGTCTTCCAGTATTGCTCCCAGCTGAAGTTCTCCCAGAATGCCTCTTGTCTTCACATTAGACAGTACCTTCTTGAGTTCTTCTATTCCTCCTGCCAGGCTTTGGAGCTCGCCGAGACTTTTTCCCACCTGCATCATTGCAGAACTGAACTGTACATTAAGATTGCTCAAAGTTTCATTCTGGGACTTCGCAGCCATCTGCTGATCGTCCGCAACTTTCCTGCTCATTTTACGCGTGCTTGCGATAACAACAAAACATGTTACGGCACATGCGGCGATAACGACAGCAATCATGATTATTTCCATTATTTCAAATCCTCATATGTCATAACCTTGACGTTTCCGAACTGAGCGATTTCCTCTTCCTCATCGTGACCCCGCGTTATGTCGGCGAAATCGGAATACAGAATATCCATATCGTGCATGTGATCGTTCAGGGCAGCCTTTGCCGCCTTAACTCTATCGTGGATCAGTCTGTATTCTTTATACTGGAGTCCCGAACCCTCTGCCTTTTCTTTGAGGGCAAGCTGCATCTGAACATATGCGTCGCATACACTGTTAAATACTATCATGCACTTTTCAAACTGCTTCTGCAGTTTTCTTGTTTCCACATCGCTTTCCGGCACTTTAACAGATGACGGATTCAGCTTCTGGGCATGTTTTTTCACAGCCTTGAGCTTATTGATATTTCCCTGGTAATCATGTTTTCTGAACATTTTCTTGAATCCGCAGTCATTTAGAATAAGCACTTCTGCTTCCTTAAATTCCTCAACAGACTCTACGATAAATTTATCTATAAGCTTAATCAGTTCCAGTTTGTAATCCATGAAATCAGCTCCTTTTCTACTGCAATATTATACATCATTTATCAGGTCCTTTACAACCTCGCCGGCAATCATCAGACCGGCTACCGAAGGGACGAAGCTTACACTCCCGCCTACTCCTTTAGGCTCTTCTTCTGAATAAATTACTTTTGTTCCTGAAATTCCCCGCCTTTTCAGTTCTTTTCTTACTGCCTTTGCGAGAGGACATACCTTCGTTTTTTCTATTGTCGTGACTGTAAATCGCGACGGGTCAAGTTTCCCTCCCGTTCCCATTGATGAAATAACCGGAACTCCTGCTTCCGAGGCCTTTGCAATTATTTCTATTTTAGCAGAAACCGTGTCTATGGCATCGACAACATAATCATATTTTGAAAAATCAAAGTCTCCCGATGTCACGGGAATGTCACTTTTATTTTCCCCCATAAAGAAGCACTCGACTTCCTCTATCCTGCAGTCAGGGTTAATATCACGAAGTCTGCATCCCATAACCTGAGTCTTCAATTTCCCCACGGTGCTGTGAAGCGCAGGTATCTGCCTGTTAAGGTTGCTGATATCCACCCGATCTTTATCAACTATGGTAATGCTGCCTATTCCGGCTCTCACAAGACCTTCTGCCACATAACTGCCTACTCCTCCCAAACCAAAGAGAAGCACATTTGCTTTTTCCAGCCGGCTTAAGGCTGCTGAGCCCATTACCCGTTCGCTTCTTTCAAACTGCTCCTTCATCTTATCAGCTCCTTTGCCGTTCTGTAAGCAACGTCCTGCGAAAACCCTCTTGATGCCAGTCGTCTGGCGATTTTACCTCTCAATTTCTGTTTCTCCTTGAAATCCAATTCTTCAAGTTCGCCGTCACTATATGATGTTATAACTGCACGAGCCACTTCCAGGGCCTGGTCTGATTCATCGGGAACAAGTCCGTCTTCCCGAAGAGCACAAAGAACCTCGTCTGCCGCGCATCTGTCTATTCCTTTCTGAGAAAGTTCCCTTCTTATCCTTGCCTCTCCCCGCTTTTTCTGAAAACCGGCAATAAAATATTCACGGCAATAACTGAAATCATCAATAAACCGATACTCCTTAAGATTGGTCACCGCCTCATCGATTTCCCTTTCATCGCAGCCTTTTCCTTCAAGGTACTTTCTAACCTGACATTCTGTTTTCATTCCCCGGCTTACGTAATTAAGAGCCTTTTCTGTTGCTTTCATCAAAAGTTTAATACATCCCCTGTTTTAGCGGCAGCACATCTGTTGCCAAGAATCTCTTCAAACATGCAAATACCGTCTTTTCCCGTACAGTGAACAGGAATTATTATATCAATATCTTCAGCTGAGACACTGTTCACGACTTCAATCCTTTTTTCCGGCGTTGTTGAATACAAATGCATACCTGCCATCATCACTTTTACCTTCTCACCAGGGAACAGTTTTTTACATGCATTAAGCCCGTTTATTACTCCTCTGTGACTGCATCCCGAAAACACATAAAGCCCTGTGTCCTCTTTTATTACAAGGCACTGTTCATGACTCATATCATCTTCATAAATCCCTGTATTTCCTTCTTTAGTTATCTCCCTGTAGTAGAACTTTTCCGTTGGTTTGAAATCTTCGCCTACAGGTACGGTTCCGGTCAGGTATATATTCTCTGCCAGCTTCTCCGGTCCTTCCGTAAATCTTATTCTCGGCCTTATTGCTTCCAGTTCGTCCTTCGTCCAGTGAATGCCGTCCGAGGAAGTTCTGAGAGCGTTTTTGTGCAACAGTATTACTGCCTTTGAGTTGATACCGCAAAACGCCGGAATCCCTCCTGTGTGATCGAAGTGGCCGTGGCTGATTACCGCATAATCCACATCTGACAGATTAATTCCCATTTTCTCAGCGTTTTTTAAGAATTTGTCCGACGCTCCTCCGTCAAAAAGAATCTTAACGGAATCTGTCTCTATGAGAACAGACAGGCCGTGTTCAGCCTCCAGCTCCGTATTATCGCATCTATTGTCAATCAAGAATGTTAACTTCAATTTCTTCTCCTTTTCCTGCTTCACAGCATATGCTGCAGAACAGATTGTCTTCGAGTTTTATTTCTCTGAATTCCACGTCATTCCTTCCGATAGCTTCCGTCCTGTCGAGAATCTGTTTCATTCCCTTTCCCGTATATTTCGCAAAGGCCTCCTTCATAGTCCATAAGGTGAAAAAACCGTCTTCTCCTTTTTCACGGACAAAAGCCTTCTCACTGTCAGTAAAATACCTGTCGGCAATTCTGTCTCTGACAACCTTTCGCCTGTACTGAATATCAATCCCGACATTTATATCCGCCACAAGAAGTGCGAATGTATCTTCACTGTGGCTTACGGAAATAAAAATATTCTCAATGTTCACAGCCGGCTTACCGCCGGAATCTCTTGTCACCGGCAATGCATCTTTCCCCATAATATGACAAATCAGGGCATCGGTTGTTTCCCTGCCCTGAGTTGTCGGATATTTTTCTCTGTATTTTCTTACTAAAAATAATTTCAATTTATCGTTATTCTTCTTCATTCTCCTTTATTCTGGCGAGAATTCTCTGATATCCTTCAGCACCGTACACAAGACACTTGTTGATTCTGCTTATTGTAGCAGTCGATGCCTTCGTGGCTCCTTCGATTTCGTTATATGTCTTATTCTCCGACAAAAGCTTGGCAACCTGAAGCCTCTGAGCTATTGCGTGAATCTCGTTTATAGTGCAGATATCCTCAAAAAATCTGTAACAATCCTCTTCGTCTTCAAGAAGCAGAACTGCCTTGAAGAGAAAATCTATATCATCTCTCTTAAATTTAGAATCATATGCCATATTGCGGCTCCTTTCACACTATAATTCTTTACCTTAGGAACAATTTTAACACTTTTACGGTTTAAAGTCAATCTTGTCGCTCGCCTCTCCGTCAGCCTTGGTTTTCCTGATAGCTTCATCATAACCTTTTAATGCCGAGAAGGGTGCGAACTGCGCCGCCCTGTCTTTTTTACTCATGTGAGGATGTCTGTTTGATTTTTTGTATGGCTTATTGATTATATCTTCGTAAGTATCTTCGAAATTATTACGTCTCTTCATCTTTCAACTATGCCTTATGGCCTCCGATTCGGCTGTTTCTTTCCTTGGCAGTTGCTCCTTCACGGTAACTGCTCCCTCTGAGAATTGCATTTTTACCGAATTTTTTCTTTATATTTAAAAGTGTTTCCTGTACACATCTTTCTTCATTCAGCATTTCTTCCTCCTCCTGAAGCCTTTGCTCTCTCTCCTTATAATCCACGAAAAAACTGAGCTGTTCCTCCTGAGGTATCTGAACTAACGATTCTTCCTCATTTACCACATGATTGGCCGTCAGTGAAATTCTTCTGATAAGAAGGCTGCTGTTTATTATTCTGTCATACAGATTGACTGCGGCTTCAATTATCATCCTTGAGGAAGATGTACTTCTTTCAAGAGTTGATGTTCCGTGAGCGTGTTTCGGAACTTTCCTTCCGTAAGCATCTGTGGTAATCTCCCCCTTATATGCAGCCCTTGCAGCCGGATCGGCAAGATTCTCAATATCGTATCCTACTGTCAGCACAAGCTGATCCGTAACCAGCCCCTTGTCGAGAAGGTCAAGTGCCAGATCGTCAGCCATTTCACTGATAACCATTCTTCCTTCCTCTGACGAGTAGGGTCTCTGGAGCACCTGCCCCGAGCAAATGCTGTTCACTGACGGTCTATAGCTTTTAATATCTTCTATTGTACAGGGTTCCCAGCCCCATGCATGATCAATAAGAAGTTCTGCATTTATTCCGAAAAGGCTATAGAGCAAATCCTCATTGTAATAGTCTTTTTCGCCTCCAAGCGAACATCTGGCTATATCACCCATTGTAAACAGACCTACTGACTCCAATCTCCCGGCATATCCTCTGCCTATCCTCCAGAAATCCGTAATCGGTCTGTGATTCCACAGAAGCTTTCTGTATGACATCTCATCGAGAGCTGCGAGTCGAACTCCGTTTTCATCTGCTTCCTTATGCTTGGCAACAATATCCATTGCAATTTTACAGAGATAAAGATTTGTGCCGATACCTACCGTAGCAGTTATTCCTGTGGTTTTCAGGACATCCTTCATAATTGCCGTCGCAAGCTCTTCAGCTGTCATACCATAGATTTCAAAGTATTTACCGGCATCTATAAACACTTCATCTATAGAATAGACGTGTACGTCTTCAGGTGATACGTACTTCATATAGACTTTGTAGATTTCCGTACTCACCTCTATGTATCTCGCCATTCTCGGCGGCGCCGTCATGAAGTCTATTCCCAGAGCTTTTGCCTTGGATGTTACCTGAAACAGCCTGGGCCGCCCCGGTATTCCGTAGGCTTTAAGAGCAGGGGAAACAGCAAGACAGATTGTCTTCTCTGTCCTGCTTTCATCAGCTACTACAAGTCTTGTTGTCATGGGGTCCAGTCCCCTGTCTATGCATTCCACCGACGCATAAAATGACTTCAGGTCTATTGCTATATATCTGTAATCCATGTTTTCAGTATACATGCTCCCCGTCTATATAGGTTTTTTCGACTTTAATTTTATCCAGATTTTCCGGATCCGATTCAAAAATGTCCTCCGAAAGCACAGCGAATGATGCACTGTAGCCCGGCACGAGCTTTCCTAAATTGCTGAATCCGGACACTTTGGCTGCTTCATATGTATAGAGAATAACGGCCGTTTCAATATCAAGCCTCTCCCGGCACCCTGTATCTGTACCATCCCACGCTTTTCGCGTCACTGCAGCCTTAAGGTTAACGAAAGGATCCGACGGAACTGCCCAAGAAGTTGCCGGCGCGTCTGTTGACAGACAGAGATTCACTCCCCTGTCCAGCAAAGTCCTGTGAGGGTACATTGTCTTCAGTCTTTCGGCGCCCAGATACTTTATGTATGTTTCGATTTCACTGTACTGAAATATAGGCTGGCTTGCGAAGGCAAATCCTCTTTCTGCTGCCTTTGCAATGGCCTGATCGGATGGTTCGGCAGCATGCTCCACGCGCAGATACGGAATATCCGCCACCATCTTCATATCTTCCTCGTACATCCTGTCAACAACACGGTCTATTGCTTTCTTCCCCATTGCATGTACGGCAATCTGACAACCTGTTTTCCCGGCAAAAGCTATTGCCTTTTCCATACTTTCATCGGAATACACAGGCATACCCTTCTCACCGCTTAAATACGGTTCTTCCACCCAGGCCGTCCTGCCTGATACACTGCCGTCACCGATAAGCTTGATTCCGGCCTTGCGAATCCGAAGATTTCCGTCCATCAGATTGCTTTCTATTGTGAAACTGTCATCATCCATGAAATAATCCCACATGTAGTAAACCGATACTCTCTGACGAAAGCCTTTTGCTTCTGCTTCTTTAAACAGGCTGTAGTTCTCTCCTCCGTGAAGATTTCCCATATCTGTTATTGCTACAATTCCCTGTGATGTCAGAAGACTTCCCAGATCCAGCAGTCCCTGTACAGTATCTTCCCGCTGTTCCTCCGGCATAAAGGGAAGTACAAGATCTCTGGCATTCTCCCTTAATATTCCCGTAGGGTCACCGTTCTCATCTCGTTCCACTTCTCCTCCCGGAGGATCCGGTGTATTTCTGTCTATGCCTGCAATTTCAAGGGCTTTACTGTTTACACAGCGGATATGTTCGCAGCTTCTGGTAATAAAAACAGGATGCCTGCTGCTTCCTCTGTCAAGGTCATATCTGTTGGGTGCACGCCCCTCGGCAAACTTGCCTTCATCGTATCCCCATCCTTTAATCCACTGTCCCTCGGATATGTTTTTTTCTTCTTTATTTATTTCGGAAACAAGATCGTCTATTGAGTTGATTCTCGGCGGGAGGCATGCTATCTGCCTGCTGAAATCCGCCAGCATTACAGGGTGCATATGAGCATCCGTAAATCCGGGGATCACTGTTTTTCCCTGTAAATCCTCTATCGGATAATCACCGGCCGGAATACCCTCTTTATCGCCTGCATAGAGAATCACTCCATCTTCCGCAAGAATTGAATTCACATACAATTTATCCTTATCGGATGTGAAAATATTACCGTTAACAAATGCTTTTCTCATATCATATTTCCTATTCTGATTCCACAGTAAACGCCTGCAACACAAATTACCACTGATGCCAGAACATAGGCGACTGCCATCCAGAAATTACCTGACTGAATAAATCCCAGAGTCTCTACGGAAAAGGTTGAAAACGTCGTCAGCCCACCGCAAAGGCCTACCTTCAGAAAGAGAATTTTCTCCGGCTCCATGTCGCTGTTTTGTGCCAAAGCAATTACAACACCGATAATCAGCGCCCCCAGAATATTGGCAATAAACGTGTTAACGGGATAATTTCCATGAGCCTGCAAAGGCACAAGCGAAAGCAGATACCTCGCAACCGATCCCAGAAATCCCCCTATACCTACAGCAATACATTTTAGAATCATTTGATAACCGCCTTATAATGTCAAAATTCTTACTAATTTTATCATAAAAAAAGGTGCTGTAAAAGTCAGCACCCTCTTCTCTTCAATCCTAAAGATAAGTCAATATTTTTCTCAGATCTTCCTCCGGCGTTGAAATCAGTCTGATATTATAGTTTTCTATCAGGAATTTCAAGATATTCGGTGATAAAAATGCCGGCAGTGACGGTCCCAGAATTATATTCTGAATTCCCAGGTACAGCAGTGACAGCAATACGCAGACAGCCTTCTGCTCATACCAGGAAAGCACCATAGTAAGAGGCAGATCGTTTATGCCGCATGAAAAGGAATTGGCCAGTACCGAAGCAATCCTTATTGCCGCATATGCATCATTGCACTGTCCCACATCGAGGATCCTCGGCAGATTTCCGATCATACCCGCATTCAAGTCGTTGAATCTGAACTTTCCGCATGCAAGTGTAAGAACAATTGTATCCTTCGGTGTATTCTTCACAAATTCCGTATAGTAGTTTCTTCCTGTTTTTGCTCCGTCACAGCCTCCTACAAGGAAGAAATGCTTGATATCACCTGTTTCAACCGCTGTCACTATTTCGTCAATATGTGATAATGCAGCATTTCGTCCGAATCCTGTAGTGAGAATATCTCCCCCGTTAATTCCTCGAAAATTCCTGTCATGAACGAATCCTCCAAGTGACAAGGCTGCATTTATAACAGGCGTAAAATCTTTTTCCTCGTTAATATGTACCATCCCCGGATATGCTACAACATCAGTCGTGTACACTCTGTCATCATAACTGTATTTCGGCGGCATCAGACAATTTGATGTAAACAGAATCGGCGCAGGAAGATTATCGAATTCCTTTTGCTGATTTTGCCAGGCCGTCCCGAAATGACCCTTAAGATGCTTGAACTTCCTCAGTTCAGGATAACTGTGTGCCGGCAGCATTTCGCCGTGGGTATATATATTTATCCCTGTACCTTCTGTCTGCTCAAGTAAAATCATAAGGTCTTTCAGGTCATGTCCCGATACTACGATAAAGGGACCCTTTTCTACAGTCATGGACACCCGGACCGGTTCCGGATTTCCGAAGGTTTCGGTGTTTGCACTGTCAAGAAGCTCCATGCATTTAACGTTCATTTCACCTACCTTCATAACCATATCCAAAAGTTCCTGAAGTGTCGGGTCATCTTTACCTACACTGCGAAGCGCCTCATAAAAAAATCTGTTCATCGTCCGGCTTCTGTATCCCAGCGCACCTGCATGATATGCGTATGCCGCCATTCCTCTTATGCCGAACAGTATCAGAGACTTCAGACTTCGAATATCTTCATCCTCTTCATACCAGAGTTTCTTCATATCATAGCTTACGCATCTGCCAAATGACCATTCGCACATTTCATGTATCTTCATAATCATATCGCTTATTACTTCATTACTGAAGTTGACATTGGTAACTGTTGTAAACAGTCCTTTTATTACCATATCGTCAAATTCACTTGTAAGCTGTGATTCCTTGCCCATGCTCTTTTGGGCAAGTCCTATCATTACCCCTGTAAGTTCATCCTGAAGATGTGCAGTATCGGACTTTTTACCGCATACTCCGGTATTGCCCGTGCAGCCTTTTCCCCCTGCAGTCTGCTCACATTGAAAACAAAACATTCTCTTTCCCATAAAATACCTCCTCTGTTTTAATTAATCCTTTATCTTCCCGTCAACAGTAATTGTCACCACATGCCACGGAATAAATTTCCCGCTGCTCCGAATGGCCTCTTTAGCTGCCATTTCTATACCCCCGCAGCAGGGAACTTCCATTCTGAGAATCGTTACCTCTTTAATATCATTTTCTGAAATTATAGCTGTAAGCTTCTCACTGTAATCGACTGCATCAAGCTTGGGACATCCTATCACAGTAGTTTTCCCTTTCATAAATCTGCTGTGAAAGCTTCCGTATGCAAAAGCCGTGCAGTCTGCCGCAACAAGCAGTTTAGCCCCGTCAAAATACGGTGCTTTAATCGGAACAAGCTTTATCTGACACGGCCACTGTGCCAGCTGTGAAACTCCCCCTTCAGAATCATATGATTCCGAAGAATCGGCAGCATGAATCTTTTTTCTTTCTTTTGCTTTCATAACTGCCGCTTCATTGTATGCCGGCGCCTCGCGCTCTTCGAAGGTTATTGCTCCTGTCGGACAGGCGGGAAGACAGTCTCCCAGTCCGTCACAATAATCCTCTCTCGTCAGGCGGGCCTTGCCTTCTATCATTTCTATAGCGCCCTCATGGCACGCTTCTGCGCAAATTCCGCAGCCATTGCATTTTTCCTCGTCAATTCGGATTATTTTTCTGATCATCTTAACCTCCTGTTTTCAGAATATTTCTTGTTTTTCACCATTATTGTATTATAATTGTTACCAAAGGTATGTTTGAATTCAAACAAAGGGGTATTAATTATGAAAGAATATTATCAAGTATTAGAATCCTGTGCTCTTTTCAGGGGAATGAACGCAGGCGAAATAAGTTCTGTCTTAAACTGCATAGGATCAGAACTTATCACCGTTAAAAAGAATCGCTGTATCTATTATTCCGCAGACATTTCCGGTAAAACGGGAATCGTTCTGACCGGCTCTGTTCTTCTGACTCAGGAAGACCCTGAGGGTAACAGAAGCATTCTTACCAAATGTCTTCCCGGTGATTTTTTCGGTGAAATGCAGCCGACCGATATCGGCAGCAATTCCGATACTGTAATCTTCGCCGACTCCGATTCTGAGATTATGCTTCTCGATCTTAATGTAATTCTTAATGTCTGTTCGTCTTCCTGTCAATATAACCGAAACCTTATATGCAATATGGTTACTGCCTTTGCTGACAGGCTTACAGTCTTTACCGATAAAATAACCCACATGAACAAACGGACTACAAGAGATAAGCTCATGTCATATCTTCGCTCGGAATCTTCACGTCAGGGCAGCGAAAGCTTTGACATTCCCTTTGACAGACAGGAGCTTGCTGATTTCCTGGGTGTTGACCGTGCGGCAATGTCCGCAGAGCTGTCAAAACTGCAAAAAGCGGGCCTTCTGAAAACGACCCGCAATCACTTCGAATTGTTATGATTCAATAACTTCATATAAGGGTATCGTAACTAGAATTTCGCGAATACTTTCACAACTTTTGCAGAAACTTTATACATAGGACCTTCAAGGGATTTCCCTGCTTCTCTGATTTTATCTCTGATTCTTATGTTCTGAGGGCAATGTTTCTCGCATTTACCGCATCCTGAGCAGTTTGACGCAGCTGTTGAATTTTTACGCAGCGCCGTGCACATAAGATACTCAATAAAGGCACTGTAGCTCCCTTCTTGAAATTTCCTGTTATATGCGGCAAAAGTTCCCGGAATATCAACGTTATTGGGACACGGCATACAGTAGCCGCAGCCGGTGCATTCGACTTTCATTTTCGAATTTATGGCTTTGACAACCCTTCGGAGCATATCTTCATCATCTGATGTAAGTTCCCCCGGTGCTGTGTTCCCTGCTGTCTCAATATTGTCTCGAATCATTTCCTCGGAATTCATTCCCGAAAGAACTACCGATACCTCAGGCTGATTCCAAAGCCATTTCAAAGCCCACTGCACAGGTGTGTACTTAACATGATGCTCTTCGAAAATTTCTCTGGCTTCACGAGGAAGACGTTCAACAAGCTTGCCTCCGCGGAGAGGCTCCATTACCATAACGGGAATGCCTTTGCCTGCTGCGTACTTCAAGCCCTTTCGTCCCGCCTGAGAGTTTTCGTCCATATAATTATACTGTATCATGCAAAAATCCCAGTCCCATGCGTCAATGAGGCTGCAGAACATATCGGAATTACCATGGTATGAGAAACCCACCTGTCTTATTTCACCGCAGGCTTTTTTCTCATTTATCCAGTCTTCGATTCCAAGTTCTTTTAACCTTTCCCATGTTTCGGCATCTGTAAGCATATGCATCAGATAATAGTCAACATAATCTGTCTGCAGGCGCCTGAGCTGCTCATTAAACATTTTGTCTAAACTTTCTCTGCCCTTAATCAGATAATGAGGAAGCTTAGTAGCAATATACACACGGTCTCGAATCCCGTTTTTGTGGAGAATTTCTCCCAGTGCCCCTTCACTTCCGGGATATATATAGGCGGTGTCAAAATAATTCACACCGCCTTCTACTGCCGCCAGAACTTGTTTTTCTGCCGATTTCATATCTATGCGTCCCGCCTTTTTAGGGAAACGCATGCATCCGTATCCTAAAACAGAGAGCTTATTTCCGCATCTGTCCTCTTTATAATTCATTTTTCCAGAGTCCGTGGAGATTGCAGTATGCATATACAGCAACTGCCTTGTCGTCATCTGTTACTGCGAATTCAACAGCCGGAGCATCTCCTGCATTGAGTGCTTTTCTCTGTACTCCCTTTTCGGTTTCCAGTTCTACCCATTCGATGTAGTGTTCTTCTACCATAGGATGTTCAACTGATCCGATTTTAACAGAAACCTTATTGCCGTCAACAACAGCTTCAGGAACATGCTTTTCAACTGCAGCATCTGTTGTTCCCGCAATAACTTCTGTCATCTTCTGTCCGCAGCACATCATAGGCACGCCTGCATCTTTAATTGTTTCTACAAAATTACCACAATGTTCACATACAAAAAATCTCATTTTCTTCCATCCTTTCTTAATTACAGCTTGTTAAAAAAATTAACTGCTGCCTTAAACATTTCCATATCATATTTACCTGATACATTTTTATAAAGACCGTAGCCTACACGTTCGGCATGTCCCATCTTACCGAAAATACGTCCGTCAGGGGAAGTCATACCTTCTATTGCGTAGACAGATCCGTTCGGATTATATCTTATATCATCCGACGGGGTCCCGTCAAAGTCAACATACTGTGTTGCTATCTGTCCGTTCCGGGCCAGCTTCTTAAGAAGTTCCTCATCAGCAAGAATTCTGCCTTCACCGTGAGATACAGGCACAGTGTAAACATCTCCCACCAATGTGTTGGCAAGCCACGGCGACTTGTCTGAAGTAACTCTAATTCTCACTAATCTGGACTGATGTCTGCCTATTTCATTTAACGTAAGTGTAGGACATGTTTCATCAGTATCCATTATTTTGCCGTACGGAACCAGTCCGAGCTTAATCAATGCCTGGAATCCGTTACAGATACCGCACATAAGTCCCGATCTGTTGTCCATAAGATCCGTAACCGCGTCTTTAACAGCAGGGTTTCTGAAGAACGCAGTAATGAATTTACCCGAACCGTCAGGCTCGTCTCCGCCTGAGAATCCGCCCGGAATAAATACCATCTGCGACTCTTTAAGCTTGCCTGCAAACTGCTCAACGGACTCTGAAATATCTGATGCTTTCATATTTCTTATTACTATTATTTCAGCATCTGCTCCTGCAGCTTCCATAGCACGTGCCGAGTCGTATTCACAGTTTGTTCCAGGGAATGCAGGGATAATTACTTTAGGTTTTGCAATTCCTGTTACAGCCTTTGCGAATTGTGCCTTATCCTCTTCTGTTGCTCTGTATGTAAGGTCCGGTATTTCCTGCTTAGCTGCATCGATATTACATGGATATACGGGTTCAAGCTTTTCCTCGTATACTCTCAGAAGCTCATTCAGATCAACCGATTCGGAGCCCATTGAAATCACAGGACTGTCAGTTGTCGTTCCCAAAAGCACAGCACCTTCAACATCTCCGTCGGTTTCTACAATAAATGTTCCGTATGAATATCCGAAAAGTTCTTCAAGGGATATGCCGCTGTACTCAAATCCTATCATGTTTCCGAAGCACATCTTCATAACTGCTTCGGCAATTCCGCCGATTCCGGGAACGTAGGCTGAATAAATTCTTCCTTCATCTCCAAGTGCTACGATTTTATCGAATATAGCCTTCAGTGAATCAGTCTCAGGAAGTCCGTATTTGTTAAGCTGCGGCTTAAGCATCCATACTTTGTGTCCCGCGCCTTTGAATTCATCTGTAATAACATCATCTACATCAGCCGTGGTAACAGCAAAAGATACAAGTGTAGGCGGCACGTTAATGTCTTCAAAGGTTCCGCTCATGGAATCCTTTCCGCCTATTGCTGCTGTTTCAAGGCCTATCTGAGCCTGAAGTGCTCCGAGAAGTGCCGAAAGAGGCTTGCCCCATCTTTCACTGTCCTTGCCAAGCTTCTCGAAATATTCCTGGAAACTCAGATATCTTGCTTCTCTGCCTCCGCCTGATGCGATAAGCTTGCATATTGAATCGCAAACAGCCAGATATGCGCCGTGATAAGGGCTCTTTTCGGCAATAAACGGATTATATCCCCATGACATTATCGAGCATGTTCTGGATGTGCTTTTCTCTACGGAAATCTTCTGCACCATTGTCTGAGCCGGTGTCATCTGGTATTTTCCGCCGAAAGGCATTGTCACTGTTCCGGCACCTATTGTTGAATCGAATTTTTCCGAAAGTCCCTTCTGCGAACATACATTAAGATCATCGGCCAGTGCCATGTATCCATCTGTAAACGATGCAGGAATATCCTTTTTCATTGGATCCTCTGCCGGTGCCTTTGCACATACTTCAATATGCTTAGGTGCTCCGTTAAGATCCAGGAAGGCTCTGGAAATATCAACGATTGTCTTGCCTCTCCAGTGCATTACGAGTCTAGGCGATTCGGTAACTGTTGCCACAACAGTTGCTTCCAGGTTTTCTGCGGCTGCCAGTGCGAAGAATTTTTCTCTGTCTTCTGCGGCAACAACTACTGCCATTCTTTCCTGTGATTCGCTTATTGCCAGCTCAGTTCCGTCAAGACCCTCGTATTTCTTAGGAACAACGTCCAGATTAATATCGAGTCCGTCAGCCAGCTCGCCGATTGCAACAGATACTCCGCCTGCTCCGAAATCGTTACATCTCTTTATAAGTCTCGATGCTTCACCGTTTCTGAAAAGACGCTGGAGTTTACGTTCTTCAGGAGCATTACCCTTCTGAACTTCTGCTCCGCAGCTTTCCAGTGAGCTTACATCGTGAGATTTTGACGAGCCTGTTGCTCCTCCGCAACCGTCTCTTCCTGTTTTTCCGCCGAGGAGAATTACTATATCTCCCGGTTCCGGACGCTCTCTCACAACATTCTCTGCCGGTGCTGCTCCGACAACTGCACCAAGCTCCATTCTCTTGGCTGCATATCCGTCATGGTATATTTCCTGAACCAGACCTGTCGCCACACCTATCTGATTACCATAAGATGAATATCCGTCAGCAGCTGCCGTAACAAGTTTTCTCTGAGGCAGCTTTCCTTCTATTGTTTCATCCATCGGTCTGAGAGGATCTGCCGCTCCTGTAATTCTCATTGCAGTGTATACGTAAGCTCTGCCCGAAAGCGGGTCTCTGATTGCTCCGCCTATACATGTTGCAGCTCCTCCGAAAGGTTCGATTTCTGTAGGATGGTTATGAGTCTCATTCTTGAAGAACAGAAGCCAGTCTTCTTCTTTTCCGTCAATGCTTGCCTTGATTTTAACAGTACATGCGTTGATTTCTTCTGACTCGTCTAGTCCGTCCATAAGACCCTGAGCCTTTAATGCCTTCGCTGCGATAGTTCCTACATCCATTAGCGTAACCGGCTTGGTTCTTCCGAGCTTTTCTCTGATGCCGATATATTCATCATATGCGCTCTGAAGCATCTCGTCTTCAAACTCCACATTATCAATAATTGTATTGAATGTCGTATGTCTGCAGTGATCCGACCAGTATGTGTCTATCATTCTGATTTCAGTTACTGTCGGCACACGCCCTTCGCTTCTGAAATACTCGCGACATTCGCGCATATCGTCAATATCCATAGCCAGACCCATCTTTCCGATAAGTCTTCCCATGGCTTCTTCATCCATTTCGTTGAAGCCTTCAATAGATGCAACATCTTCAGGCACATCGTATTCTGTCTTAAGGGTTTCCGGCAGTTCCAGTGAAGCCTCTCTCATCTCAACGGGATTGATTACGTGCTTCTTGACTGCATTCACTTCTTCTGCTGTAATGCTGCCCTTAAGCATATATACTTTAGCGCACTTCACAAGCGGTCTTTCCTGCTGTGAAATAATCTGAATGCACTGAGCTGCCGAATCAGCTCTCTGGTCATACTGTCCCGGCAGCGCCTCAACTGCGAATACAACTGCGCCGTCGGTTTCAGGTTCTTCCCTGTATACCACATCAACCTGAGGTTCGGAAAAGACACTTCCGATGCACTGACTGAAAAGATCCTCTTCCATGTCCTCTACATCGTATCTGTTCAGAATTCGAACTTCTTCAACACTCTCTATTCCGAGAAATGTCCTAATCTGATTGTGAAGCGCTTTTGCTTCGTTAGCAACATTCGGCTTCTTCTCCACGTAAACTCTGAATACCATGCGCTATCTCCTTTCCTCTGCAAGTGCCTCAAGTGCTCTCTTACCAATATCTTTTCTGTAAAACGCTTTTTCGAACTCGACTTTGCCTGCATTTTCATAGGACTTTGCAATTGCTTCCCTGAGAGAATCGGCAGTCGATGTGATTCCCAGCACTCTTCCTCCGGAGGTCTTAAGTACGCCCTCCTCCATTTTGGCTCCTGCCACGAACACATCCGTATCCTCATCCATATCACCTATGGAGAGGACTTTTCCCTTTTCGTAGCTCTGAGGATAGCCGCCTGATGCTAGAATCACGCAGCACGAGCTCCTGTCGGAAAAACGAACTTCAGTCTCCGAAAGCTTCCCGTCAGTTACCGCTTCCATTACGGTAAGCAGATCGCTTTCGAGCAAAGGCAGTACAGCCTGCGCTTCCGGATCACCGAATCTGCAGTTGTACTCTATTACTTTCGGACCATCCGCCGTAATCATGAGACCAAAGTAGAGGCATCCTTTAAATGTTCTTCCTTCTTCCTTCATTGCCCTGATTGTCGGGAGGAAAATTCTGTTCATGCATTCTTCTGCGATTTCTTCTGTGTAATAAGGATTAGGTGCAACTACTCCCATTCCACCGGTGTTAAGTCCTCTGTCACCGTCAAGGGCTCTCTTGTGGTCCTGAGATGAAATCATAGGCACCACTGCATTTCCATCTGTAAATGAAAGTACCGAAACCTCAGGTCCTGTCAGAAATTCCTCTATTATTATTCTCTTGCCGCTGGCTCCGAATTTCTCATCTCTCATCATTGAGAGAACAGCCTCTGCGGCTTCTTCTCTTGTCTCTGCAATCACAACACCTTTGCCGAGAGCCAGACCATCTGCCTTGATTACTGTCGGAATCGGAGCTGTTTCAAGATATTTCAGTGCATCATCCATGTCTTCGAAGACTTCGTATGCTGCCGTCGGAATACCGTATTTCTTCATGAGATTCTTCGAAAAAATCTTGCTGGCCTCTATTATTGCCGCATCCTTAACCGGTCCGAAGCATCTTATTCCTTTTTCCTGAAGCAAATCCACCGCTCCCATTGCCAAAGGATCATCCGGAGCAACTACTGCATAGTCTATTTTTTCTTTTTCAGCGAAATCCGCAATTCCTTCAATATCAGTCGCGCCTATGTTAACGCATTCTGCATCTGCAGCTATTCCGCCGTTTCCCGGAAGTGCGAAAATCTTCTGTACCTTCGGACTCTTCCTGAGACTTTTAATTATTGCATGCTCGCGACCTCCGCCGCCAACTACCATTATTTTCATTTCATACTCCTTTAGTGATGGAAAAGCCTTACGCCGTTAAATACCATTACCATGTTATATTTATCAGCACATGATATTACTTCATCGTCTCTAACCGAACCGCCCGGTTCAACTACGTATGAAACACCGCTCATACGAGCCCTTTCGATGCTGTCGCCGAATGGGAAGAACGCATCCGATGCGAGAATTGCTCCTGTCTGCGAATCAAGATATTCTCTCTTTTCTTCTTTTGTAAGAGGTTCCGGTCTTTCTGCAAAATACTTTTCCCAGTTACCTTCGGCACACACGTCTTCTTCGTATTCGTTAATATATCCGTCAATCGCATTATCTCTCACTGCTCTCGGCAGTTTTTCCTTAAACGGCAGATTGAGAACTTTATCATGCATTCTCAGATACCATGTATCTGCCTTGCTTCCTGCCAGCCTTGTACAGTGAATTCTGGACTGCTGTCCCGCTCCGATACCGATACACTGCCCGTCCTTTGCGAAGCAGACTGAATTTGACTGAGTATATTTCAGGGCAATCATTGCCAGAATCATATCATTGACTGCATCCTCAGGGAGCTCTTTATTCTCTGTTACAATGTTTTCCATAAGGCTTTTGTCAATGAGAATGTCATTGTGAGTCTGTTCGAAAGTAATTCCGAAAACATCTCTCGTTTCCTGCTTTTGCGGTTCGTATTCGGGATCTATTTCTATCACATTGTAATTTCCGTTCTTCTTCTTGCTGAGAATAGCGAGAGCCTCATCTGTGTATCCCGGTGCAATTACGCCGTCAGAAACTTCACGCTTGATAATGCGCGCAGTTGTCTCATCGCATATATCCGAAAGTGCTATGAAATCTCCGAATGAGCATAATCTGTCTGTTCCTCTGGCTCTGGCATAGGCACATGCTATCGGTGATTCGTTAAGTCCCTTGATGTCATCTACGAAATATGCCTTCTGCATTTTCTCGTCGAGAGGCTTGCCCAAAGCTGCCGACGTAGGACTTACGTGCTTAAAGGATGCAGCTGCCGCGAATCCTGTTGCCTTCTTAAGCTCTCTTACAAGCTGCCATGAATTGAACGCATCGAGAAAATTAATATATCCGGGACGTCCGTTTCGGATTACAATCGGAAGCTCGCTTCCGTCTCTCATGTATATGCTTGCAACGCTCTGATTTGGGTTGCAGCCGTATTTAAGTTTCAAATCTTTCATTATCTTTCACCTTTATTTATTTTTATTGATAAGACGATCTTCGTATTTTCCTGTTGCAGGATCCGTATATCTCACATACAGAGAAATTTTATTATCTTCATTGAGTCCGTCCCACAGTTCTTCCGTGAAAGCGTCTATGCTGTCGGGAATCGCTACTCGTTCCGGTTCTCCCGCAAATGTCGGAAGAGGATTTCCGTCTCCCTGATATGTATGGATGAAGTGTCCCAGACCTGCCTGTGATTCATATGCGAAGCAATATCTTCCGCAGGCTGTACCTTCTGCATCCATGCTTTTGAGTATACTCATTTTATATGCAAAATCCCCATTATCTTTGTCGAAAACAATCATTCCGCTTATTCTCGGCGTAAGATTCGGGAAGTCGGGTTCAAATTTTCTTGTGGCAAGAGCATCTTCAAATGTCTCACCCTTCTGCAGGTGTTCAATAACTGTATCTGTCTGATCACCGTTTGTTACTACCAGTTTATTTTCATGCTGTCTGATAGCTGCGTAAATTATCAGTGACGGGTCTTCCACCTTTGTCTCGTCATAAGGACGTGTGAACACCTCGCCGTCTCTAAGTTCAAATATTCTGTTTCTGCTGTTTTCACTTCTTCCCATTATGAAGTATGCGCTTACAGCCTTTCCTGTTGTTTCTGTCTTACCGATTACAATTCCTCTCCCCACGTAGGAATTGTTTTCAATCTGTTTTCTGATGTTATTAATTTCGTACTGTTTCAATTTGAGCACCCTCATCTTTCATTAATTATCTTCTCAGAAACCTTCTCTACAGATTGAGGAAGGATTATCCATTCTGCCTGTTCCATAACTCTTCTCTGAAGAATTTCCGGAGTGTCTCCCTCCCGGACAGCGACTGCCTTCTGCATTATTATCTGTCCGCCGTCCGGAACTTCATTTACGAAATGAACTGTGGCTCCGGTCACCTTGACTCCGTACTCCAGAGCCATTTCGTGAACCTTGAGACCGTAACAGCCTTTACCGCAAAAGGACGGTATGAGGGATGGATGAACGTTCAACATTCTTCCCGAATACTGTCCGGTAAAATCTTCGCTCAGAATCTTCATGAATCCTGCCAGTACTATCAACTCAATACCGCGGGCTTCGAGAAGCTCTCTTATGGCCTTTTCAAATGCCTCGCGGCTGCCTGTTTCTTTTCTGCTTACAACGGCAGTCTCAATGCCTGCCTTCTCGGCTCTTTTAAGTCCATAGGCGTCAGCCGCCGATGAAATCACAAGTGTGATTTCACCGTGGCTGATTATTCCTGATTTCTGTGCGTCTATAAGCGCCTGGAGGTTTGTTCCTCCGCCCGAAATGAGCACTGCGATTTTAGCTTTTGCACCTACCATAATACAATGCCCTCATCTCCGGTAGCAATTTCTCCCAGCACGTATGCGTCCTCGCCGTTAGCTTTAAGGATTTCTATTGTCCTGTCAGCATCTTCGGCGGAGACAATGCAGATCATTCCAACACCCATATTAAACGTATTGAACATATCTCTTTTTGAAACGTTCCCTGCCTTTGCGATTTCGTCGAATATAGGAAGAACTCTGACATTCTTCTCTTCTATTCTTGCCACAAGTCCTTCCGGCAGGGCTCTTGGAATGTTCTCATAGAATCCGCCTCCTGTAATGTGGGCGATTCCGTGAACATCGATTTCCTTGAGGAGTGCCATTACCGGCTTAACATATATCTTCGTTGGAGTCAGAAGCGTGTCAATGAGACTTCTGTCAGCATTCTCAATGTCGAATACTTTTCTTACCAGCGAAAAACCATTGGAGTGAACACCGCTTGAAGAAAGAGCAATTATTACGTCGCCTTCCGCAATCTTGTTCTTGTCTATGATTTTCTTGCGGTCAACCATTCCGACTGCGAATCCCGCCAGATCATATTCGTCTTCCGGATAGAATCCCGGCATTTCTGCCGTTTCTCCGCCTATCAGCGCCATTCCCGACTGTACGCAGCCTTCTGTAACGCCTTCAACTATCTGTTCTATCTTCTCCGGAAAATTCTTGCCGCAGGCGATATAGTCCAGGAAGAACAAAGGCTGACCGCCGCAGCAGATAATATCGTTGACGCACATTGCAACACAATCGATTCCGATTGTATTATGCTTATCTGCAACAAATGCCAGCTTGAGCTTTGTTCCAACGCCGTCAGTTCCGCTTACCATCACCGGTTCTTCCATTCCGGAAATATCCGGCTTGAACAGTCCGCCGAAACCGCCTACATCGGACATTACTCCCTCTGTCTCGGTTCTGGCAATGTGTTTCTTCATAAGCTGTACTGCTTTGTATCCCGCAGTAATATCCACTCCTGATTCAGCATACGCTCCTGATTTAGAATTAATCATGATGGTTTATTCCTTTCCAGTCCAACAATATGTACACAGCTTGCAAGGTTCTATTCCTATGGCTTCTATTAATCCTTCCATCGACTGGAATTCCAGCGTTGTAAGGTTCAGTTCCTTGCAAATCACTTCTCTCAGCTTCTTGCCTCTCTCCGTTTTCGGATCAAGGTATTCTTCAATATGCTTGATGCCTTCCTCTCCTTCAAGTTCTACGACACTTCTCTTCGCTATGAGCTCCATGTCGGTTCTTGCTCTTGAAAAGTTCAGATACTTACATCCGAACATAATAGGAGGACAGGCTGATCTCATGTGAATTTCCTTGGCACCGTTTTCGTAAAGAAATTCGATTGTCTCTTTCATCTGAGTCCCTCTTACTATGGAATCATCCACAAATAAGAGACTCTTGTCTTTTATCAGTTCCGGTACAGGAATCTGCTTCATCTTCGCCACCTTGTTTCGTTCGTTCTGAACGGTAGGCATGAAGCTCCTTGCCCATGTCGGTGTGTATTTGATGAAAGGTCGTGCGAACGGAATATCTGTTTCATTGGCATATCCTATTGCATGCGGAGTTCCGGAATCCGGCACTCCGCCGACGAAATCAACACCCTTGTTGGTCCCGGTTTCGTTATCGAATCTGCCCATTATCGAGCCGTTTCGATAACGCATCATTTCAACATTCACACCCTCATATGAAGATGTCGGGTAACCGTAATAGGACCAGAGGAATGAACATATTTTCATTTCCTTACCCGGAGGAGCCAGGTCATTTACGCCGTCACAGTAAACTTCCACAATTTCTCCGGGACCCAGTTCCCTGAAGGTCTCATATCCCAGTTTCTGATTGGCGTAACTCTCAAAGGTAATACTGTAACCGTCTTCTCTTTTGCCGATAACAATAGGTACTCTTCCCATTTTATCTCTGGCTGCGATTATTCCTCCATCGTTTTTGAGAACAAGGATGGATGCAGTCCCTTCGATTCTTTCCTGTGCGTATTTTATTCCCTCCACAAATGTGCTTTTCTGACTGATGAGCGTGGCCAGAAGCTCGGTCTGATTGATTTTACCTCCTGTCATAGCGTCAAAATGACATCCTTTGAACTGGAGGCATTCATCAATCAGCTCGTCTTCATTCTTTATCACTCCAATGGTGCAAAGGGCATAAACCCCAAGATCCGACCTGATTATCAGAGGCTGCGGATCATAGTCACTTATTATGCCTATGGCCGATTGACCCTTCATTTCTTCCTGCACATCTGCAAACTTGGTTCTAAAAGGTGAGTTTTCAATATTATGAATCTGTCTCTGAATTCCGATTTCGCTGTCGTATGCAGCAAGGCCTCCTCTCCTTGTTCCGAGATGGCTGTGGTAGTCGGTGCCGTAATATACATCGGCTATCGCGTCTTCCTTGCTTGCTACTCCGAAAAATCCACCCATTTTATCTCCTTATATTGCATTTCCTGTTTCAATTACTGTATTTATCAGTGTGTTCGTAGTGTATCCGAACACCGAGTCGGCAAGGGCTCCGTAATATATAATTCTCTGAGTGCATTCTCCGTTTATCTTATTGGCAAGCTCCTTGTCTTTCATCATATTCGTGTTTATATAGATGTTGAAGCTTGCTGCCTGCATAGCTGCCTTGCAAAGAACGGCACTTGAACCGGAATCGGCAATTACAACCTTATTGCCTTTAACAGCAAATTCCTGTGAAAGTTCAATGGCTCTGCCGCATTTTCTGATTATTTCCATCGGAACGAGACATGCATCGTACAACGCCTTCTGCTTAGCCTCGCTGATTTTCTTGTTTTCTTCCGGATCCTTTGATTTCATTTTGTACAGTTTGGCCAGCGGCTCGAAATTGTCAATGTCCTGCTGTACAAGTTCCATCAGTTCATTCTGGATTTTATAAATCTCCTGAATGTTCTTTTCCATCTCTGCTTCTACTGCGATGAATTTTTTCTTTCCTACGGTAAGAGATGCAACCATAGTGCTGAGTGCTGCTCCCAGAGCTCCCACGTAAGCTGCTACGCTTCCGCCGCCCGGAATCGGTTCAACACTCCCAACGCATGATACGAAATCCTTACAACTCTTTTCTGTATAAATCATTGCACCAATATCCTTCATTAAGCAAAGAACAGCTCCGACAATGTCATCGGATCAACGTATTCTCCATCCTTGTATGCTCTCATGTTTCCTGATGCAATCTCGTCAATGAGCATAACCTTGCCGTCTTCGTCATAACCGAATTCGAACTTAATATCATAGAGAACCAGATCTTTCTTAAGCATTTCGTCAGCTACAATCTGAGTGATTTCCTGAGTCATCTTCTTGATGTCTTCATACTGCTCATCAGTCATGATTCCCAGTACAATAAGGCCGTCCTTTGTTACGAGGGGATCTTCCTTCTCGTCGTTCTTAAATGTTGTTTCAACATACGCAGGAAGCTCTGTACCCGGTTCGATATATTCACCGTATCTCTTTATGAATGAACCTACTGCTCTGTGTCTGCAAACAACTTCAAGTCCGTTTCCGAAAACCTTGGCAGGTTTAACTTCCATTGTAGTGTTTTCAAGGTCTGCATCTACGAAATGAGTTCTGATTCCGGCTTCATTTATTTTATTGAAGAAGTAAATTGACATTCTGAGGTTTACATCACCTACTCCGTCGATTGTGAGTCCTACTGAGTTTTCACCCGGGTCGAAAACTCCGTCCTTGCCTGTGCAAGTGTCCTTGAACTTCAGCATGTAATTGCCGTTTTCAAGTGCGAATACATCTTTTGTTTTTCCTGAATAAACGAGTTTTTCCATAATAAAATCCTCCTTTTATATGGTTAATTTGAATTAAGTACTCTGTCTTTTTCCAGAATCTTCTCTGCGTTTTCCTTTCTTTCAGCTGCCAGCGTCTCATAGAGATCACTGTCGTTTACAGCTATCATCTGAGCGGCCAGTATCGCCGCATTAGCTGCTCCGTCGATTGCAACTGTCGCAACAGGAATTCCGGAAGGCATCTGAACCGTTGAAAGAAGTGCATCCATGCCGTCAAGGGCTGACGATTTAACAGGAACTCCGATTACAGGCAGCAGTGTATTTGCTGCAATCGCTCCTGCCAGATGAGCTGCTTTGCCTGCCAGACAAATAATCGCTCCGAAACCGTTAGCCTTTGCATTTACTGCGAAGTTTTTAGCTTCTTCAGGCGTTCTGTGAGCCGAATAAATATGAACTTCATATGGTATCTGGTATTTCTTCAGACGTTCGATTGCCTTTTCTGCAATTGGCATATCACTGTCTGATCCCATTATAATTCCTACTTTCTGCATGAATATCTCCTCTTCTATTTAAAACAAAAGACAGAAACTCCGTAAAAAAGGAGTTTACTGCCCAGACGAACGACATAGTCACCACTGTCACTCCCCTGCGGTGCTCCGCATCTCGTCAGTCATGACAGTTGATATTAAGATATTTCAATTTTATACCACTTCAGATTGTATGTAAAGTATATAAACCCAAAAAACGATAATGACCACTTGCTTCCTCACCGGACTCAAGCGGTCATTATCTCTCCGAATTCAAAACTAACACTTCTGGTGGTCTCACCTCTTTCTCTGCTATCGCTCCTCCATTCTTCTCTTTCATACTTATTGCTACTCGCTTCCGTATCTTCCTCACTTCTTGCCGGCAACTTCTTCCTCCGGCTTATTACGGACAGACCTTTTCGCACTTTCGAAAGTCCCCATCGGAGCTTCTTGGCTATAACTTCTATTTATTTTTACCTATGGTCCGAGCTTCCTCTTTCCCATCGGCTGATTATAATATAGCACTGTATCGCAATAAAGTCAATAGTTTTCTGAAAAATTCGTATTTTCTTTTTTTTATCTCGTTATACAGTATTCCCTCTCAAACTTTTCCAGCGTTTCAATTAAATTCTCGTCAAGGAAATCATAAGCTCCGGCACGCAGGCTCTCAGGCACTCCGAAATATGCCTCCGCAATTGTTCCTGCAATCGCCGCTATTGTATCACTGTCGCCGCCAAGAGAAACAGCATTTCTTATTGTATCTTCAAATGAATCTGCTTCCAGAAAGGCTTCTATTGCCTGGGGTACCGACCCCTGACATGAAACATCAAATTCATATGTATCTCTGATGTCGTCAAGACAGAAGTCCATATTATAATATCGATTTTCGATCATATCCGAAATTTCTTTTCGGTCACTTCCATGCAAAGCCATAAATGCAGCCTCCGTAACAGCTCGTGCTCCCTTTATTCCTTCCGGGTGATTATGGGTCACAGCCGTTACGGCATCTGACATTTTCAGTGCTTCTTCAAGGGAATCTGCTGCATATGCGCATGGTCCTACCCTCATAGCGGCTCCATTACCGAAACTATTGTAAGGTTTCGGACAAGCAGAATAAATCCACATACGGAACCTTCCGCCGTATCCCGCATTCGGATATCTGTTTCCGAAACTCTGCATACATTCCACTGCCTGTTCACTAAGTTTTTCTATGTTTTTCCCGCATGTGACTATTGCCTTTGCGATGGCGATACTCATTACTGTATCATCGGTGAAACGAGAGCGATTCGAAAACAGTTCAAAGTCTTTAGTTTTAATATTACCAAATTCATATATTGATCCGACTATGTCGCCGATAACAGTTCCTATCATTTGCCATTTCCTTTCCTCACAAATATCGATGCAATACCTATCAGCGAAATAACTGCCGCCGCAATGTACAAGCCAATCACCTCGGTGTCTCCGGTCTGCATATTATTATTGCCGGGCGCCGATGATTCTGACTGACCGACGGAATCCGGCGGTTCTGTAGTCGCCGTATCTCCTGTAGAATCAGAGATTGTTTCGTCATTGGAAAGAATCATATCGAAAGAGAGATTCTTCTCGAAAACAAGTGCCCCCGCCATATTCTGAAACTTCTTGCCGTTTATTATAACGTCCTCTCCCGATTCTGTTTTTTTCGGCGAGTACTGTCTCAAGTCCCTCATCCATTTCTGATTACATGTAATTGTAATTTTCTCGTCGCCTTCCGGGGAATGATTCGAGACGAAATAAAACATCTCCCCTTCATGAACATAGTTTCCCCCGTGCTCTGTAATAACAGTAATTCCGGAAGGCAGGTTTCTGAATACATATTCACCGTTGTAGCTGCTGTTTTCCGAAATCCGGAACTCATCACTGTACCACAGTTTGTCCTCAGGGTTATAGGTAAAAGTGTAATCGTCAGATACCGAGTGAATCTGAACTTCTTTTTCCTCAGGTTCAACCTTAAGGATTTCAGCGGTTTTTGACACTTCCAGCAGTATCTCTCCAAGCGGTGTCGAAGAAATATCGTGCATGTCATTATCAGCGACTCCGTAACTGTACATCAGTTTCCAGACCGCATTTTGTGTCGCATTGCAGGCTTGTTCTTCCGTCACATAATATATACCTCCGTACATTGCGCCGAACACCTGCAAAGGAGTCTGTTTTTCGTCGGCACTATCCATACAAAACGCCGCTTTATAAAAAGGCATTGCAGTAATATCACCATATGAAAGACCTGACTCCGTCCTCCCGTCCGGAAAAAGTTCTCCCAGATCGACTAAGAACCGATGCAGTTTATTCAGATTGTCCGTGTTGTTGTCAGTATAGTCGGCATAAGTGAATATTGTATCACCCAGGCTTGAATCAAAATCAGCTCTCAGATTATTGGGCACCACCAGCAGACTGTTAAAATCATCCTCTGTCAAAACGTAACCTTCCGAACGAATCTGATATAATCTTAAGGCATTATGGGGATATCCCGCATATAGTATTGCCGACAGACGGTTCATGCACTCCCTGTACTCTTCTTCAGATGAAAAATCATCTGCTGTCAAATATCCGTCAATATAAAAAGGCACCTGCTCCTCAGTAATATTCCCCGGTATTGAATGAGGCCAGTTGCTCTTATTGTTCAAGCAATACAAAATAATCTTCCCATCGGATGCATCGGCATCCGGCAGATAATGAATTCCATCCTGAAACTTAATCTGATATTCAGTATTCGTGCCTTCGGCAAATGCTGATATTGAGCTGCCGGAAATCATCGCAACAACAAAAACCAGGCATATAGCCGGCAGCCTGGAAATCAGGCCGGTTAATCTCTTTTTCATATACCCCTCCCATTAAAAAGAATTGTTCCTTTTCCCCCTGTATGTTCTGCCGATATGCGAAACCCCATTTTTCGCTTCCCGGCAGCAGCAATATAAATATAGGAACAACATGAAAATTTTATTCAGTTTTAAGACATTTTATCACACGTTTTCGCAAAAGCATACCAAAAAATCATATAATTCGAAATAGTCAGACTGGACCACTTTATATAGCACCGGCTCATACTATTCGCCCGTTATTATTGTTGTAAGCATATATGGTCCAATACACGGGAATGCGATAATGTAATCGCCTGTTTTTTCATCATATTCCTTCATTCTGAGATAATGGATTCTGTTATTCTCGGGATTCACCTGAACAACAACGAAATCCTCCAGGTTTGATGATTTTGTTATTTCCGTTCCTTTAAATGATACTTCAATCATTCCATTATCCAGTTTAGCCTTTTCGCTTCATCCATTTCACGGAATGTACAATGAAGTATTTTCTGAATTCAGTACCGTGGCAGTCGCTGCCCATAAAATCCACATATCCCTCTAAAAGATCTCTTTGAAAAGGATTTCGCTTTAGCACACCGTATTCGCGCTGTACCGTATCGAAATTCATCTGAATCAGGAACATCTCGTCTTTTAGTTCCTTAAGTGCTCCTTTTTTAGTTAAGCAGTCATATCTTTCGTAATGTGCCAGCACCGGGACATAACCTTCTTCTCTGATTCTTGTCAGGTTTTCCAGCAAATCTCTGTGGCTGATCTCCTGCAAAAACTCCACCAGCACATACCTGCTTCCTGCCATGGTCAATGCACTGCCCTCATTCAGCATTTTAACAAGGTCACTGTGGTACAGGCACTCCTGACCAAGGTGAAGCCTGATATTTATTTCATTGTCTGCAGCTGCTTTATTCAGAGCTTCGAATCCTGCTTTTAATTCGGATATGTCTGTATACTTTTCAAGCCTCGCCTTATCCACATTATGTGATGTCAGGATTATTTCAGAAACACCCTGTTCTTCAGCCGACTTCAAAGCTCTCAAAGATTCTTCGATACTTTTCGAACCGTCATCCACGTTCGGAATCAGATGGCTGTGCATATCTATTATGACGTTTTCATTATTGACGATCATTTTATCACACTCCAAATACATATACAGTCAATTAACCAATTTCCGTGCTCAATCGAGCTCCTTCAACACTCTCTTTGTCCTGTCAGTATGCTGATTTCTCACCCAAAGAACAGCAAATACAATAAGCACACCTGCAGCTACACCGCATATATCTATTACCATATCTCGAAGCTGACATGCTCTTCCCGGCACGAAGTACTGATGAATTTCGTCAAACACAGCATATAACGATCCGACAGTGATTGCTACTATCACACCGATTTTTAACAGGTTCCTTTTATT
>JAQXIX010000028.1 GCA_029008005.1 Bacillota bacterium
ACACCTACGTTGTCTTCTTCCAGGTTCTGAGCCATTCCGTATGTGTCTTCTCCGAACAGCAGCAGTTCTCCCGCCATACAGTTCTCCAGACCATACACTCTGGCAATTCCGTCACCTACCTGAATTACAGTACCGAAATCACATATGTCCAGTTTACTTTCGTAATTCTTTATCTGTTCCTTAATGACCGAGCTTATTTCTTCTGGTCTTAAATTCATGTCCGTTCCTCCCTAAGAAATCTTCATTCGGCTCTTCAATTCGTCAAAGCGTCTCTTGTATGAAGCGTCTATAATTTTCCCTTCAACAAGAATTTTGACTCCTGCCATGAGTTTCGGGTCAATTTCATTTTCAAGTTTAACGTTAAGTCTCAAAAGTCTGGATGTCTGTTCCTCGAATTTTGCCAGTCTCTCGTCACTGAGCGGCACAACCGAATAGATAATACCATAAGTATATCCTTCTTCCCTATCCATAAGAGTCTTATAAACCTTCATGATTCTCCCGATGTTTCTTGTTCTTCTTTTATCAACAAGTACATACAGGAAATTCATAAGCTGCGGGCAAACACGCCCTTCGAATATCTTCCCGAGGACTTCCTTTTTTTCCTCAGCCGATATCGCCGGGTAATTAATGAATGCAAACAGCTCCGGCTCCTGCTCAAGTATTTCAAGAACGCAAAAGCCTTCTTCAAGAATCTGATTTTCAGTACCCGTTTCCCTGGCGGCTTCCAGAAGCGCTGTGCCATAGGTCGTTTCTACTGTTAATTCTGCCATTGCGTATTCCTCGCATTCTCTAATACTTCATCGACGATGGCCTCCTGCCCGACAGTCTGAAGTTCTCTGCCGACAATCTGTTCAGCTGCCATCATTGCCAGAGACGCAACCTCATTGCGCATCTCAATCATGGCTCTTTCTCTCTCAAGCTCGACAGTTTTTTCTGCCTTTGCGATAATTTCATCAGCTTTCATATGAGCCTCTTCAATTATCCTCTGAGCCTGAATATCTGCCTGCTTCTTGGCCTCGACGATTATTTCTCTTCCTTCTTCTTCGACATTGGCAATACGCTTACTGTAATTTGCCATCTTCTCGTCAGCTCTTCTGTTTATTGCCGCCGCATTATCAAAAGCATCCTTAATTGTCTGTTTTCTCTTTTCCAGAATGCCGAGAAACGGCTTATAAAGAAACTTTCCGAGAAGGCCTACGAGAATCAGGAAGTTTATTATTACAAATATTATTTCCTTAAGGTCTATTCCTAAAGCATCAAGCATAATACATGCCCCCTTGTGTTAAAGTTTCGTCGCTACATCTTGGCCAGGAGCAGAAACGCGAATACAAGTCCGTAAATAGTAAGTGATTCCATGAATGCAAATGTGAGAATCATGTTTGTACGAAGCTGTCCGAGCATCTCAGGCTGACGAGCCATTCCTTCAAGAGCCTTGCCTCCGGCAACACCCATTCCGATTCCGGGGCCTATTGCCGCCAAACCTATTGCTAAACCGATTCCTATTGCAATTAATCCTGCTGTCATTGTCATTTTCTGTTCTCCTTTCAATTATGCAAGTTTTTGCCATAGTTTATTTAAGTGCTATAAATGTTCTTCTGTCTCGCTGGCTTCCCCGATATATATAGCAGTCAACAGCGAGAATACCAACGCCTGTATCAGTGCCAGCAGCACGACGAGTATCTGCATTACCACCGGCAGCCCTATCGGCAATATGTCGAAGAATGCTCTGATTACTTCTTCATCTCCGTAGGTGTTTCCGTAAAGTCGGAAGGTAAGCGATACGGGCTTAACAAGCTCATCCATCAAAAGTAAAGGGAAAATAAATACGAAAGGCTTAAACATTCTCTTATACGTTCCAAGCCCTCTGTGTTCTCTGATTCCTATTGCCTGTATCAGAATGAATACCAGTATCGCAAGCCCCGCCGGGAAGTTTATATCACTTGTCGGCGCTCTGAATCCGGGAGCCTCACCCGCAAAAGGCAGAAGACCCGAATAATTACATATAAGAATATAGATGAACAATGTACCGACGAGAGGAAAATATCTCTTGCAGAGGTGTTCACCCATAATTCCCTCAAAGAAGTTGTGCAGTTTCTCGATTCCGAGCTCAATCATGTTCTGAATCTGTCCCGGTATCAGTTCCATCTTTCTGCTTGCAGCTATTACAATTATTGCGATCAGAATGGTGATTACACTGCTTGTAATCATAGCATCCGTAAAGCCAATAGCATGTAATTTGTCAATCATGATGCATTCTCCTTAACCTGATCCTTCCGGTCAATTTATTTACAAATGATACACCTTTTTGCTATTATTTTCAAGCTGGTATTTTATACAATTTTGTTGTAGTGTTGAAATTTCAACGTTTGTAAATTTAATAATTTTCTAAATAATTTTTCATTTTATTTTTTTACAACTAATTTGCTGTATTATGTTGCAATACATCCCCGAAACCGATAAAAAACAGGCATTGCAGTTTTGTCTGCAATGCCTGTTTTAGGACTACTATATGCTATTTTGTCTTTCTGTCTATTACAGAAAATGCTTCTTCTACAATTCTCAATGCAGCCCAGCATGTAACATCATTTACATCGAGAGGCGGTGCCATTTCAACAATATCCATGTCTGTTACAGGCAGGTTCTTAAGAATAAATCTTACGAACTCTATCAGCTCTCTTGATGTAAGACCTCCCGAAACAGGAGTTCCTACTGCCGGTGCGAAGGCAGGGTCAAGAACTGCCATATCCAATGTGAAATACAGAGCATCATAGTCTTTGAACTTCTTGTATATCTGCTGACAGCAATCACGGAATCCCTTATGGAACATGTCTGTTGCAGAAATAACAGTAATATCTTTGTGTCTGTTGATAAGCTCGATTTCCTCTGCTTCAGCGGCACGAACGCCAAGGAAAAGCAGATCTTCCGGCTGCACTACATCATCCAGAGCTCTTTTGGCTGTATTCGCATGTGACCAGATTTTACCATCGTAGCAGTCACAAAGCTCGAAATGAGCGTCAAAGTGAATAATGCCCGTTCTCCTGCCCTGATTATGACGACCGAAAGCTCTCTGCAGCGGAATTGTTACGGAATGGTCTCCACCGAGGAAAATGTTGAAGTTGTCATGAGCCATTACTCTCATAGCTTCTTCTTCAACTCTCTCGAAGCTCTCTCCCCATGTTCCTCTCATATCAACATCGCCAAAATCGTAAACTATCGGCTGGAATTCGAGAACATGCCAGTCATCTGTGGACGCAGGCATAAATGACTCTGCAAACTCTCTGATCTTAGCCGGTCCTTTGGCTGCGCCGTGTTCCTGAGACTGTCCACCGTCAAAAGGAATTCCCATAACGGAGACTTTAGCCTCTTCCGGCGTCATTGCCGTAATATCTAGCCATCTATACATATCTTATCCTCCTACTCTTTGCCATCAGAACGGGACTTACGTTTTCTCTGACCTCTATCCCATTCAATCGCATCAGTATAAACAACGACTTCGTCTTTTATATCTATGAATCCGCCTGCTGCCGATGCCTCTCTCCAGTCATCTTCTCCCGCGCCTCTTTCTCTGAAACGCAGTTTGCCGGCATCCAACAGTTTACAGGTCCATGTATGATCTGCCATGAAACCCTCGTATCCCTGCGGAGTCTTGATAATCAGATGTTCTACTTCTCCGTCATAAAACAGTTTCGATGGTGTGATTATTTCTAACTTAAAACTGTTAGCCATATCTATGCTTCCTTCTTGCTCTGTTCGTACTTCTCAACTACTTCGTCTATGCTTCCCGCAAACAGGAACAGCTGCTCCGGTATTTCGTCGTGCTTTCCTTCGAGTATCTCCTTGAAGCTTCTTACTGTT
>JAQXIX010000029.1 GCA_029008005.1 Bacillota bacterium
CGCTCTATTATAATAAGTGAAAAAACATGCGATATTTTAGAGGAATCTGTGGTTTGATGTATATTTATGCGTTTTTGATGACTGTGAAATTTGAAGATATAGAACATTTGTTTGCGATGCTACGACTAGTATGGTATACTGTTATAGTTAAAAATGGTGGTTGAGAGTGTTCATAACGCTTTGTATAATATAGAAGATAATCGCTTATTTTTAGCTGATTTTATACCGATAAGAAAGGAGGACACGTACATGCCTGAATTCAAAATTGTATCTGACTACAAGTTAATGGGCGATCAGCCGCAGGCGGTAGAAAAGATCGCAGACGGGATATTGCAAGGGAAGCGAGCTCAGACACTGATGGGTGTAACAGGTTCCGGTAAGACATTTACCATGGCCAATATCATCGAGCGTGTCCAGAAACCTACCCTGGTCATCAGCCATAATAAGACACTGGCTGCACAGCTTCACGGAGAATTCAAGGAGTTCTTCCCTGAGAATGCAGTGGAGTATTTTGTGTCCTACTACGATTACTACCAGCCGGAGGCCTACGTGGCATCAACAGACACATATATTGAGAAGGATTCCGATATAAATTCGGAAATAGAAAAACTGAGACACTCGGCAACAGCAGCTCTTTCGGAGAGGCGAGATGTAATAATCGTTGCCAGTGTTTCATGCATATATGGGCTCGGAAGCCCGGTAGATTACGAAAACCAGGTGATTTCCCTGAGACCCGGCATGGAAAAAGACCGTCAGGAGCTTTTGCGTAAACTGGTGGATATTCAGTACACTAGAAACGATATGGCCTTCGAAAGAGGGAATTTCCGTGTTCGCGGAGATGTGGTTGACGTGTATCCGGCAGGCGCCGAAAATGCCGTCAGAATCGAGCTGTTCGGAGATGAGATAGAGCAGATTAAGGAAATGAATCCCCTGACAGGAGAGATTCTCGGTATAAGAAATCACGTGGCTATTTATCCGGCATCACATTATGTTTCAACGCCGGAGCAGATTGAAGCCGCTGCAAAATCCATAAACGAAGAACTGGAGGAACGCATTCAGTGGTTCCGGGACAGAGGTAAGCTCATTGAAGCTCAGCGTATAGAACAGAGAACGAGATATGATGTTGAAATGCTTCGTGAAGTAGGAACATGCAAGGGCATTGAAAATTATTCGCGTCACCTTGTAGGCCTGCCCCCGGGAAGCAGACCATATACCCTTATTGACTATATACCCGATGATTTTCTGATAATAATAGACGAATCTCATGTTATGCTGCCTCAGCTGAGAGCCATGTACAACGGAGACAGAGCGCGAAAGAGCTCTCTTGTTGATTTCGGCTTCAGACTGCCTTCGGCGCTGGATAACAGACCTTTGAAATTCGAAGAGTTTAACAGCCTGGTGAATCAGATTGTTTACGTGAGTGCAACGCCGGCGCAATATGAGAAGGAAGAAAGCGGCGGAATTTCCGCTGAACAGATAATAAGACCGACGGGGCTTCTGGATCCTGTAATCGAAACACATTCGACAGAGGGGCAGATTGACCATCTGATCGGGGAAATAAACAAGGTTACGGCCGAAGGTGACAGAGTCCTTGTCACCACTCTGACTAAAAAAATGGCAGAGAGTCTGACGGATTATCTCAAGGGCGCCGGAATTAAAGTGCGCTACCTCCATTCGGAGATAGATACACTGGAAAGACTTGAGATTATCAGGGATTTACGTCTCGGTGAGTTTGATGTTCTAGTGGGTATCAATCTTTTGAGAGAAGGCCTTGATATTCCGGAAGTTTCAATGGTTGCAATACTTGATGCCGACAAGGAGGGTTTCCTTAGAACGGAAACATCCCTGATACAGACTATAGGCAGAGCTGCCAGAAACGATCACAGTAAAGTAATCATGTACTGTGACAGAATAAGTGATGCCATGAGAGCGGCAATGGATGAAACAGGGAGAAGGCGTGAAATCCAGGAGCAGTACAACAGAGAACACGGTATCGTTCCCAAGAGTGTCAGGAAAGGTGTACGTCAGGTTATCGAGGCGACTAAGGTTGCCGAAGACAGTGCCGAGTACGATTCCTTCCTGGCGGGACGCAAACCTGAGGAACTTACAGGCAAAGAGCTTAAGGACTATGTGAAGAAGCTGGAAAAAGAAATGAAACAGGCAGCTGCAGACCTGCAGTTTGAACAGGCTGCGATGCTGAGAGATCTGGTGTTTGAGTACAAATCCCGGATGTAGGAGTGTTGCATAATGACAAAAGAAATAGTAATAAAAGGGGCTAATGAAAACAACCTGAGGAAGCTGGATGTTACAATTCCCCGGGATAAGATGGTGGTTCTGACAGGTCTTTCGGGAAGCGGCAAGAGCTCTCTGGCTTTCGATACGATTTATGCGGAGGGACAGAGAAAGTATATGGAAAGTCTCTCGTCTTACGCCAGACAGTTTCTGGGACAGATGGAAAAGCCCGATGTCGAAAGTATTGAGGGACTTTCACCTGCAATAAGTATCGACCAGAAGACGACTAATCACAATCCGAGATCCACAGTAGGAACTGTAACGGAGATATATGATTATCTGAGACTGATGTATGCCAGAATCGGTATACCTCACTGCCCTGTCTGCGGAAGGGAAATCACAAGTCAGACAGTCGATCAGATAGTGGAGTTCCTTATTGACGAGGGAGAAGGGACGAAGCTGACAGTTCTGGCTCCCGTTGTCAGACAGCGCAAAGGAACACACGAGAAATTACTGGACAGAATCAGGAGAGAAGGTTTCACAAGAGTCAGAGTTGACGGAGAAATCAGGCTTCTGGAAGAAGATGAAATTAAACTGGAGAAGACGTATAAACATACCATAGAGATTGTTATTGACAGAATCAAAGTGCGCGATGGAATTTCGGGAAGACTTGCCGAGGCGTGTGAGCTGGCTGTTTCTCAGGGTGACGGGCTTGTTCAGGTAATAGTGGATAAAGGCGGAAATGCAGATGGCGGAGCTGTGGAAGAAAAGACTTTCAGCACTTCTCTCTCGTGCCCGGAACACGGAGTAAGTATCGAGGAGCTTGAGCCGAGAATGTTTTCTTTCAACAATCCTCTCGGTGCATGTCCGGAGTGTAAGGGTCTGGGATATATTCAGAGTATCGATCCGGATCTGCTTATTCCCGATCAGAGTAAAAGCATAATTGATAAGGCTCTGGGAAATGCATTCTCGACTATGGAGTACACAAGCTATTACTGGCAGGTAATCAAGGCTCTCGCTGATAAATATGACGTGGATCTGGAGATTCCTTTCGAGCAGTTGAATGACAGCTTCAAAGAAGCGCTGCTTTACGGAACAGGTGATGAAGAACTTGTTTACGACTATACAAACAGAGCCGGAATGGTTCAGCACAGGCATCATACCTTCGAGGGAATTATCCCTAACCTGGAGAGAAGGTATCAGGAGTCCACATCAGACTGGATTAAAGGTAAAATCGAACAGTATATGAACGCAACAGTCTGCAGTTCATGCGGTGGGGAGAAATTGAGGCCGGAGCTTCTGGCTGTAACAGTATGCGGCAAAAATATAATGGAATTCTGTCATCTGTCCGTTTCACAGGCACTTGACTTTCTCGATGAAATTGAAGGGCACATGGACGAAAACCGGTTGAAGATTGCCGGAGAAATAATCAGAGAAATACGCGGAAGACTTCGTTTTCTTTCCAATGTCGGGCTTGATTATCTGACATTAAGCAGAGCCGCAAGCACTTTGTCAGGAGGAGAGTCTCAGAGAATCAGACTTGCAACGCAGATCGGCTCCGGACTTGTAGGTGTGACGTACATTCTCGATGAGCCGAGTATCGGTCTCCATCAGAAGGACAACGAGAAGCTGCTGAAGTCACTCAGACGACTTACGGATATCGGTAATACGCTTATCATTGTGGAACATGATGAGGACACAATGTATGCAGCAGATCATATAATAGATATCGGACCGGGAGCGGGAGTTCACGGAGGCAGACTTGTTGCACAGGGAACTGTTGATGACATCAAGGCGTGCCCTGAATCAGTGACAGGTCAGTTTCTCAGCGGCCGAAGGTCTATTTCCGTACCGGAAGCAAGACGCCCGGGAAACGGTGAGCACATAGTGGTTCGCGGAGCTTCCGAAAACAACCTTAAAGACATAGATGTGAAAATACCCCTCGGAAAAATCGTCTGCATAACGGGAGTTTCCGGTTCGGGCAAAAGCTCTCTTGTTAACGGGATTCTCTACAAGGCAGCGGCATCTGAGTTGAATCGCGCCAAGGAAAAGCCGGGAAAACACAGAGGAATCGAAGGGCTGGAGCATGTTGATAAAGTTATTGATATTGACCAGAAGCCTATCGGCAAGACACCTCGTTCTAACCCGGCAACATATACAGGCGTGTTTACTCATATCCGTGATCTTTTCGCCAGCCTTCCTGAGGCGAAAATGAGGGGATACGGCAAAGGCCGGTTCAGCTTTAACGTTAAAGGCGGCAGGTGTGAGGCATGCAAAGGTGACGGAATCGTCAAGATTGAGATGCTGTTCCTGCCTGATGTTTACATTCCCTGTGATGTGTGCAAAGGAAAAAGATACAATCGCGAAACTCTGGAGGTTAAATACAAGGGCAAGAGCATTTTCGACGTTCTCGATATGAATGTCAGTGAGGCTCTTGAGTTTTTCAGGAACCACCCGGCTATATCCAGACAGCTGCAGACACTTGAAGATGTCGGACTGGGATACATCAAGCTCGGACAGCCGAGCACACAGCTTTCGGGCGGTGAGGCTCAGCGAATCAAGCTGGCGTCGGAGCTTTCGAAGAAAAGTACGGGAAGGACTTTATATATACTTGACGAACCTACTACAGGCTTACATTTCGCGGATGTTGAGAAACTCATCGGGATTCTCGACAGGCTGGCGGATGCAGGAAACACCGTAGTTGTAATAGAGCATAACCTCGATGTGATTAAGAGAGCCGACCATATAATAGACCTGGGACCTGACGGCGGTTTCAGAGGCGGAACCATTGTCGCAGAGGGAACTCCGGAGGAAGTGGCGCGTTGCGAAGGCTCGTATACAGGACGTTTCATGGCTAAGATGATGGGATTATAAACGTTGATTTAAGCTTGATTGTGGTGTAGAATGGCACTTAAGAGCAAGGAGGCAGACATGATTGAAAAAATAAACCTGAGCATGCTGACAGATTTCTATGAGATTACCATGGCAAACGGATATTTCGAAGCCGGCATGAGTGATGATATAGCGTATTTTGATATGTTTTTCAGAAGGATTCCCGATGAAGGCGGATATGCTATTATGGCAGGGCTGGAGCAGGTTATCGAATATCTCAAAGGTCTTGAATTTACAGACGAGGATATTGAGTATCTGAGAGGAAAGAATATCTTCAGTGAGAAATTTCTCGAGTACCTTGGAAATTTCAAATTCGCATGTGATGTATGGGCTGTTCCCGAAGGAACACCGATTTTTCCTTATGAACCGATTATTACGGTCAGAGGACCTGTTATGCAGGCTCAGTTTGTTGAGACAATGATACTTCTTATCATTAATCACCAGAGTCTTATTGCCACTAAGGCCAGCAGAATTGTAAGGGCTGCAGAGGGCAGACCGGTAATGGAATTCGGAACAAGACGTTCCCACAGTACGGCTGCTGCAGTTTACGGTGCGAGAGCATCTTACATCGGAGGATGTGCAGGTACGGCGTGTACAATTGCCGACAGGGAATTCGGAACACCGGCACTGGGAACCATGGCTCACAGCTGGGTTCAGATGTTTGACAATGAGTACGAAGCCTTTAAGACTTACACGGAAATATACCCGACAAATGCGACACTGCTCGTAGATACGTATAATGTTCTCAAGTCGGGAGTTCCGGCGGCTATCAAGGTGTTTAAGGAACTTGACCCGCCGAGCAAAGGCATCAGAATAGACAGCGGAGACATCGCTTATCTCACGAAGAAGGCCAGAAAAATGCTTGATGATGCAGGCCTTGAAGACTGCAAGATTGTTGTATCCAATTCACTGGATGAATATATTATCAGAGACGTTATTCAGGAAGGCGCATGTATTGATTCCTTTGGAGTTGGCGAGAGAATGATTACTGCCAAATCAGAGCCTGTTTTCGGAGGAGTATACAAGCTGGCAGCTGTTGAAGTTGACGGAAAGCTTATTCCTAAAATCAAAGTAAGCGAAAACGTGGAAAAAATTACGACTCCGGGATTTAAGACTTTGTACAGACTCTTTGATAAAGATACGAACAGAGCTCTTTGCGATATTATTGCCTTTGACGGAGAGGAAATACCGGAACAGGATGAATACGAAATATTCGACCCTAACGCAGTGTGGAAGAGAAAGAAAATAAGCAATTACTACGTGAAGAATCTGAGAAAACAGATTTTCAGTAAGGGTGAGTGTGTCTACGAATCACCGTCTATTAACGAGATTAAGAAATACTGTGCAGAGCAGCTGGAGCTTATGTGGGACGAAATGAAGAGATTTGAAAATCCGCAGACATATTATGTGGATCTGTCTCCGGATTTGTGGAAGCTTAAGAATGACATGATTGAAGGTGCTAAATAGTTTACGGCATCAGAGCAGGTGAAAGAGTTTTTTCAATATGCCATCTGCTTATATATTCTTTAACGAATGAAGCGGCATCGCTATCGGAATAAGTAACGGTAGCGGTGCTTTTCTCGTTTCTGACACAATCTCTGTAATATTCATTGTAAATCTTTCTGTGCTCCGTCGGCGTGCGACCCCACATATCCTTAAATGATGCGTAGAAATATTTCGGATCCGAAAAACCGCATTCGAAAGAAATCTCAGAATTTGGCATATCAGTTTCAAGCAGCAGTTTCTCGGCATAGTAGCAGCGTATGTAGCTGATCATGTTGCTGAAGCTTGAAAAAACCGTTTTACCGATAAACTGGGAAAAATAGTTTCTGTTTATGTTTTCTTTTTTCGCTATATTGGAAATGGAAATTTTTTCTCTGAAATTCTGAAGGCAGTATTCCAGCACTCTGTCGAACCGTTCATAAAGGTCCGGGTTCATATAATCATCCTGGTTTTCGTAATTGAACCAGTTGAAATACTGGATGATTGTATCGAGAAGATGATTAAGAGGCGCAGCGTATTTCTCCGGAGAAGTGCAATCGGTAAAAAATTCATATGAAAGTGAAAGGACAATATCTTTGACGATTGCCATAGGAGCTTCCTGATATGGAAACAGGTGATTGCTTTCACAGGAGAACAGCATGTGGGAAGTTGTCTCCCAGTTGTCAAATCGCGACAGATCGACATGAAAGAGCAGGGTTGTGTTATGGCAGTCGGACCATATGCGGTGAATGTCCTCATGATCGATCGAATGAATCTGGCCTTCGGAGATAGTGTATTTCTGATCTGCGGCTTCCATGTTAACAGAACCCTCAAGGCAGTAAATAAGTTCGAGCTCATTTTTATGCCTGTGGGGAAGGAGTTTTTTTATATGAAGAAGCTCCGCCTGAAAGGGCTGATCATTCTTGTATTTCAGTTGATAATTGTTGAGTCTCATGGTTATTATGATACAACAAAGGTGGTTTATAGTCAAATTTTAGATAAAAAACATTTATTGTAATAAAAAATAGCTATAGAAGAAGCGGTATTCCTGGTGGATAATTTTTTTGTAAGAAAAAGCTAGCTGTAAAAACTCATGAAACAGAAGAACACAAACAAAGGAGATGTTAATCCATGGGAAAAAAAGTTTTAGTATTAGGAACAGGCGCACAGGGAACAACGGTAGTAAAGAGACTGGACAGGGAACCGAATGTTGATAAGGTTATCTGCGCAGACTATGATGAAGCCGCTGCGAAGGAGCTTGCCTCTGAGATGACAAAGGCAGAAGGCTGCTTCGTGGATGCGGGAAAGAAAGAAGAAATCGTTCCGCTGATTGAGGGCTGCGACCTTGTTGTTAATGCTCTCCCGCTGGAATTCGGAATCAATGTTATAGAGGCTGCGCTTGAAGCAAAGTGCAACTATCAGGATTTCGCAGCACCTGAAGGCTTTGAGGAAACCTGGGAAAAATGCATGCACAAGCTTCTTACTGAATACGATAAAAAGTTTAAGGAAATCGGTAAACTGGCAATAATGGGAACAGGTTCGGCACCGGGAACCATGTGTGTAGTTGCCCGTGACACAATGAAAGACATTGATGAATGCGACACAATTTACATGCTTGTTTACGAAGGTGTGGAAGCTAAGCGTTTCCAACCGTACTGGTGGTCACCTCAGGTGGCGCTTAACGATATGGACGACCTTCCTGTTGCATACATCAATGATGAAATCGTGAACACGAAACCTTTCTCACTTCCGGTTGTAAGAAATTACGATTATGTCGGATATCCTGTGAAATTCGTTGAACACGCTCATGATGAACCGTTCTATATGGGAAGAAACAGCAAAACATTATTCAAGGGCGCACATAATATTTACTTCAAGTACGGTGGAGTTGGAGTTGAATTCGCGGAACCTCTGGCAAGAGCCGGACTGCTTAAGAGAACTCCGGTTGAAGTTGACGGACAGATGGTTAATACACACAATGTGATTCTCAGTGCATTGCCTAAACCTCCGCGTTTCGCGCATGAAATCAAAGAGATTCTCGATGAAGGTCTTGTGACCGATAACGGTGCATTCGTTGTTGAAGCAATAGGTAAAAAGGACGGAAAACCAGTAAGAGTAGAATCGCATCTGTCCGCTCCGGGATTCGCTGAATCCTATGAAAAATTCGGTGTTTCCGGGGAGCAGTACCTGACAGGCCAGGGCGGATTCCTGTTTACAAAGCTTTTTGTAAATGATAAGATGAGTCAGACCGGATTCATATCATCGGATATGCTTACGGAAGAAGAAAATGACCAGTATCTTGAATGGGCAAAAGAACTTGAAATTACAATCGAAAGACGATTTGTATATGATGATCCGTATTTCGAAAAAGAAGAGGGTCCTAAGGAATTTAAGCCTTGGTGGGACGGTCCTACCGTTACACCGGTAGAACTTTAACAGACCATAAAATGCTTCGGATGAAGAGAAGTTGTGTGACAGCCCGGCTGGTATTACAGCCGGGCTGTTTTTTGCCGGAAAGGGTGTAGTAAATGCTGATTGCTGTATTTGTTTTGTTTGTCGGCGGAATGATAACTGTTATAATTGCCGGAAAGTCAATGATATGGGCGCTTCTTTTCGGATTGCTTCTTTTCTCCGCAGCCGGAATAAGAAAGCTGGGAATGGGAATTCCCAAAGGACTGAAAGAGTTGGCAATATGGAGCAGGGATTCAATCAGAGACTCGCTTGTTGTAATAGAGGTAATGTTTATAATAGGCTTTATTACTGCAGCATGGAGGATTTCGGGCACAATTACGGTTTTCGTTTACTACGGAATGAAAATAATCATACCGCCGATATTCCTTCTTGCGGCATTTCTGCTTTCATGTCTGTTAAGCTATGCTCTGGGAACATCATTTGGTGTGGCCGGAACATTAGGTGTGATATTTATGGCTCTTGCCAGAAGCGGCGGAGTCAATCCTGTAATTGCCGCCGGGGTAATTATGTCCGGAATATACTTCGGAGACAGGGCATCTCCCGTATCGTCAAGTGCCAATATGGTTGCAGGTATAACAGGCACCGATATTATTGCGAATGTTAAGCTGATGATGAAAACAGGCGCGTTACCACTGGCGATAACAGTTATTGCATATGGAATTATTTCTTTTCTTAATCCGATAAGTCATGTTGACGAGGCTGTCCTGAAATCTTTCGAGGACTCGTTCACATTATCTTTATGGGGATTTTTGCCTGCCGTAATAATGCTTCTTCTGCCGCTCCTTAAGGTTGGAATTATTCCTTCCATAGGTGCGAGTGTCGTTTCAGGTGTCATTGTAGGATGGCTGGTGGAAAAAGTATCGCTGCTGATTGTAATAAAAACACTTGTTTTCGGTTATGAATCGCCGGACGACGGACTCGGAACCATATTAAACGGAGGTGGTATGTTTTCGATGCTTGAGGTTGTGGCAATTCTGGCAATATCATGTGCCTACTCGGGCATATTCAACAGGACGGATATGCTGAAAAGTATCCTCATGATTATTGAGAAAGCATGTACGAAAACAGGCCGTTTCTTCGTATCCTTTATGGTAAGCCTGCTGACATGTGTAATATTCTGCAATCAGACAATAGCCAGCCTGATGTGTAACGACCTTCTTATGAAACCGTATCTGAATACAGGCGGCAGCAGGCAGGAACTTGCCATAGACATGGAAAATTCCGTAATCGTAATAGTCGGACTCGTGCCGTGGGCTATAGCGTGCACAGTGCCGCTTACATTTATGGGTGTGGGACTTGAGGCTTTGCCGTGGGCTGTTTATCTGTATCTTGTTCCCCTGTGCTATTTCTTTACGAAAGGGCATTGGTTTGAGAATAAAGCTTCCTGCGCAAAAGGCCGAGCTCATTGACAATGTCTTTGATTTCATAAGACATATTGCCGATGAGAGAAGCACCTTTGACGAAATAGTCGCTCATACCGTCCCTTATATCTGACATGAGATCCGAGGCGAAAGAAAGAATATGGCGCCTGATGTTCACTTCGTCACCTGAATGAGGGACGTATGCTATTTTTATTTCACCGCTGTTTTCGTTGTAGAACACAGTGTCTGTAGTGATAGTCAGTCGCGAAGGCATGATAAGATAGTCGGAAACGCGGCTGACAATCAGAAGCACTTTTTCCAGAATATATATCGCATCCTCGGTTTTATCCAGCTTGAACTCGCTTATAGGAGAGAACCCGTTGCATTTGTAATAGGCAACCTGTTTTCCTCCGACACCCAGAAAAATCATGGGCAGCAGGTAATTGCAGTTTCCCGATGTAAGCACTATTTTTTCATAATCGTAAATTGAATCCTCACGTATTGAAATTTTGTATTCATTGTTTTTCCACATTTTCTTATCCCTTTATTCCTTTCTTCCGCATTTTCCGCAAGGCGTGTATCCTCGTTTTATTGCATCTTTTTTATCTATAACGGCAGTATGTCTGTCAATAGAACTGCATGTGCTTCGGTGATATGCTGTGTTTTCACTGCGAAAAACGAAAACAATGCTTCCGGACTTCATTTCCCCGGAACTGCAAAGGCCGCAGGAGGTGTATTTCTTCCTGATATCCGGAGAAAGAATTACACCCGTAACTGTTGCTTTCACGTATGTGCAGTTTTCGCTGTGATATTTTTCGCCGCTTCTGGGGAAAATCCATACGGGATTTTCCTCATCGTATGCTTCGAGACCCTCTGTTCCGAGAGATTTTCGCGTATATGTGCTGCCGCAGAAACATCTGTATTTGATTTTTCCTTCGTAAGAGAGTACTCTGTCAAATCCGGCAGGCAATTTCAATTCTACATTCGCATTCAGATTAAACGATGTGATATCGCTGCATATAAGTCCCGTGACATTCACGTAGTCCGGACTGTTTGCTTCGTTCATTATGCGGTTTTCAACAGCAATGCCCGCAGTGAATCCTGAAGCAGGTTCGCCTGTTGCTGCCAGACGCGAGCACTCATCCGCTGCGCAGTAGATGTAGTTTTCCCACCGTGCATCGGCCTGCATAATATAGCCGAGAGATAGAATCGCCAGTATGACGAGAGGCAGAACAATGGCCGCCTCGATTGTATGTGACCCTTTTTTAGTATTTTTTATCATAACTGAAGCGTCTCCCGTTAATAACTGCATTGACAGAAATGCCTGCAGAGCAGTCGCTGATGAGAAAATCAGCATCGTGATTTTTTCTCATGTTGATCTGTATGAGATCGAGAATTCTTGATACTGTGACGTTCTCATCCTTGACTGTAAGTAAAATCCTAAGATACTCATCGTAGGAAAGTCCTCTGTTTGCTTCAGGTTTGATGAGTATTTTTTCATTTTCGATTCCCGATTCAATACTGCTGATAATACTCTCAATATCAGTAGCCCAGGTAAGACTGTCCTTGACAACAGGTACCTTGTAGCCCTCCTTAAGAAGCAAAACGTCGTTATATGACTCGGCAGCTGCCCATGCGGCAGCGAGGCCCAAGGTTGTAATTGCACCTGCCGGACCGGGTGTAATTACTTCTGCAGCAGCCGTAACCGCTGACAGTTTTTTTGGATCTGCATATATGTGAGCCAGATTGGGTCCCGCACGCAGGCCTTCCAGAGCATGTTCGACAGATGAAAGATTTTCTTTATCGGAATATTTACCGGATAAAATATATTCGACTTCATTCCTGAAAAAATGACTGCTGTCGCGAAGAGTTCTTTCGCTGTTGAACAGACTGAGAATATAGGTTCCGATCATATAAGATTCACTGCCTTCCTTTAATGCGACTTCCGGGTCTGAAAATGTTTCGCCAAGTGACATGGCCGCATCGTAAAGGCTCCTGTCGGGCACCGAAGCGGAAGGAAGTGATGTCTTAGTCGGACCGTGTCTCAAATTATGCAAAGGCATCGTATTATCGATTTGTTCCGACATATTTTCTTTCTCTGCCAAAGCGATACCGGCGGGATCCTTCATGAACCCGATTATCTGTTTTTTTATTATTCCGCAATCGGCAATGGCATATCGGGATGACGAAATGCTGCAGCTGTCCAGTTTCATGTCTCCCATGGAATTAACGGAAAAGCTTATATAGTCTCTGAGCTTTGACGAAAGCTCATTGTCAGGAATATTCAGCAGAAACAGGCCGTATTCTTTCTGGATATAGGCGTCATATTCAGACATGACAGAATCTCCGGCCAGATTCAGCAGGCTGTCTGAACGGCTTGCTGCCGACATTTTGCCTGCTCCGTATACAAGCATCAGTGACAGGCTTATTACTGCCGGCAGAATAACGGCAAGGAATACAGCAGTGCTGCCGCGTTTTTTTCTAATCGCTTTCCGTAATTTTATCAATCCAAGTTTTCCTCCTGACATTTTTAACTCCGTCTGTAATGTATCGCTTTCCCTCGGTTCTGAAGCTGTCATTATGCAAAACAGAAAAAAGATTCATGACAGCAACGTCGCTGAATGCTGACACGATTTTGCCGTCATCGGAGACCGAACCGCTGAATTCAGGTGTTTTGCATGTTACTTCCGTATGCCCGGAGGCTTCGCCGGATTTTGATGTAAGAGCCATGTGCATACGATACTGTTCTGTTGAAATCTCGCAGAAAAAGACGATTATGAGAATTACCGTCAGCGTGATCAGTACAGTTACAGGCAGTACTATGGAAGCTTCGACCATACTGCTGCCCCTGCGGCTTTTAAAATAAGATTTGATACTCATTAATCAGAACTGGTTCAGGCTTTCGAAAGTCCTGTTGACAAAATCAGTAATCTGAGTTCTGAAAATCAGACCCAGAGCCACTGCGATAGCTACAAGTATTGCGACCTGAACAAGCTCCATCCCTTTTTTATTCATTTGATACCTCCTTCTGTATTTACAATTCAAGCAGGGCGGGGCTGACCGTAATTACGATTAATACCATAAGAAATACTGTAAGAGGAAGAGTGAGTTTTGTCTCCGCAATTCGCCCGCGCTCCTCGCAGTTTTTCTTTCTGTTCAGCCACAGAACTTCACTTTCGTTGAGAAGTTCCTGCACAAGATCTACACCCTTGCTGACATTGTCACTTATTATATTGCTTATTCTCATCAGATCCGCCGAACCGGACTGTCTTGCAAACTCTCTGAATTCTCTGCTGAAAGATCCGTTCGTCTGACGAATGGTTGTATATATGTTTTTCATACTGCTGCAGAAATAATCGTCATCCTTTTCATCATACCGGAGGCTTGCCTCAACTGACCGCTGAAAAGCGGTGTTGAGGACAAGTCCTGCGTTAAGAAGAAGAGTAAGCCGCTGACAGAACTCCGGCAGCTGAATTGCAATTGAATTCTGCTGCTCTTTCTTCATCTTCTGCAGAGGGGCATATCTGTTTTTGACAAGAAGAAAGAGCATGAAGATAATGCCGGCAATAATGACAGCTGTGTTACTGCTTTTCTCAACCTTCCAGTATATTTTCTCACCTGAAGACAGGCGAGAGGGGAGGGCAACAGAATCGGCGGAAATGTCATCGTTAAATGACGATACTATCCGGTTAAGTTCACCTGAGACAGCTTCCTTATGACTGATTTCGCTCTCAGGCACAGTGTCTCCGGAATTCCTGCCGGTTTTCTCTGAATTTCTGGGGTCAAGGCGAACTGTATAGGTTTTTTTTAGCTGCCCTTCATCAGTTGTTACAGTAGCTGTAATTTTGGAACTTTCCGAGTCGGATCCTTCTTCGGGTCGAACCATATACAGCATGTTATCTCGCTTTTCTAAGGAAATTCCTTCGGTAAGGTATGATGCGAGGCAGTCTGAAACCAGCAGTGCAAGCCCCAGAATAAGAACTGCGGTAATTTGTTTTTTTAGTTTCTTAAGGCAATCCTCCTTGCTATATTTCAACATTTGAAATCCTTTCCATCATGACTGCTCCGGCAGCAGTTGCGGCCAATGCAACCGTCATGATAATACGTCCGCCTATAGTTGTATACAGAGGCTCAATGTACGAGGATGAAACAAGATTCATAAGAGCCAGCATTACAGGCGGCATAAGAGCGATAAGGCGGCCTTCAAGCTTTTTCTGGGAAGTTATTGCTTCAATTTCCCGCTTAATATTCATTTTATCGGTAATCATATCGCAGCTGCGGCTAATAACCTTTTCCAGGTCACCGCCGAGATTTCGGCAAGTTGTATAGACCTGAACGAAGCTGCGTATGTCTTCACAGTGGCTTCTGCCGGCAAAATCGGCTAGGAGAACACTGTCACTTTCGTTATTGTCTCTGATAGACAGGCACATATAGTGAAGCTCCTTCAGAAGACATGAGTCAGGCGGAAGTGTCAGAGCAAGATTTTCCTCTGCTTCAATCAGCGCTTCTGACATCTGTCTTCCCGAAGAAACGGAAGCTGACAGGGAATACAGAAGATCCTTGAATTCGGCCTGCAATACCGACAGTCGCCTGTCAGCAAGATATGTTTCATAATAGGGACGTATTTTTAATACAAATAAGCCTGTGGCTGCCGAAATAATAAGGGACCTGTAAAAGAGAAATGAGAAAAGGAATAACACCGTATATCCCACCGAATAAAAAACTGTCTTTTCTTTTGCTGAAAGATCATATTTCGAGTAATCCCGTATCATTTATCAGTTTCTCCCTGTGTATGAGTCTGTTTCCTGTCAGACCTGTATCTATGCGATAAAGTGAATTAGTTACTATAGAGTTATCTTTTACAGAGTCAAGCTCTGCAATTTCCATAACGCGCCGATGACCGTCTTTCATACGGCTCATGTGAATAATCACATCTATTCCCTCGGCAATCTGATTTCGTATGGCGTGAACAGGATAATCAACGGCCTGCATGAACATTGCTTCGAGCCTTTTGAGCATACCGGAAATGCTGTTGGCATGACCTGTGCTCAGACTTCCGGAGTGACCTGTATTCATAGCGTTTATCATGTCAAAAACTTCGGCGCCTCGCACCTCTCCGATGATGATTCTGTCAGGGCGCATTCGCAGACTTGTTTTCACAAGCAAAGCCATATCGACAGCGCCCTTGCCCCGCACGTTACCGCTTCTGCATTCCATTCTGACGATGTTTTTTACCTGCTTTATCTGGAGCTCAGCGGAGTCTTCTATTACGATTACTCTTTCGTCCGGAGGAATCAGCTGCGCCAGTACGTTAAGTAAAGTGGTCTTGCCGCTGGAGGTTCCGCCGCATACGAAACAGTTGTATCCTGATTTGACAAGGGCGTCCAGCAGCTTCGCAGCTTCCAGTGTAAGTGTGTCGTTTCTTATCAGGTCGGCCATTGTCATTACCTCTTCCGGAAATTTTCTTATTGTCAGAATTGGACCGTTCAGTGCAATGTTGCCGTATACTGCATTTACACGGGAGCCGTCACTAAGTCTGGCGTCGACAATGGGATTAAGCTCGTTGATTTCTCTGTGGACCTTACCTGCTATTCTGCGAATAAGCTCCTCAAGACTCTCTGTTGAATCGAAAGAAAGAGAGGTTTTCTCGATTTTTCCTCTGCGTTCAATGAATATGTTGTCTTTTCCGTTTACCATTATTTCTGAAATGCTTTTATCGTCTATCAAAGGCTGGAGTATATCCATTTCACTTCTCAGAGAGAGAAAGAGTCTCTCGATGAGCCTGCTGTTTTCATTGTGACTGCAGATTTGAGCCTTGGGGAGAGAGAAAATGTACGATTCGATTCTTTCAAGGGCTTCTTCATCTGTCAGACTGTCTCCCTGCTCTGAGAGGAGAAGACGTATTTCAGAAATATATACAGAAACATCTTCTGAAGAATAATATGACATAAATCCCAATATTTTCCTTTCTGAAAAGATACTACCACAACAGAAAAGCTTTTGCAAGAATAAAATGCAAAATAAGTAAAATAATGGAAAAAAGTATAGTCGAATTTTAGTAAAATGCGGGGTCTTTTAATAAAAATTAGCTACTGTTAATTTTGTACACAGTATGTATTATGATGGTAAAGATGTAGTCATTATTTGTATTTGAGAGGTTTTATTATGAACGAACAGAGCACACATGTTAATGGTGTTGCCGGGCTGAAAAAACATGACATTAAAACTTCGGGAATCGTGTTCATGCTTTACTGCCTGGTGGCGGCGGGGGCCTTCGGAATCGAGGAAATGATACCTGAGGCCGGACCGGGAATGACAATTCTTTTGTTGGCAGTATTTCCTTTTATATGGGCATATCCGATAAGCAGTCTTGTTTCAGAGTGTTCATCTGTGATGCCTTCCGAAGGAGGTATCTACGTTTGGATCAAGGAGGCCTTCGGCGAATTCTGGGGATTCCAGGCCGGCTGGTGGGCAACTGTTTCCACTTATATTACAAACGGTGTTTATGTTGCTCTGGTTGCCGGTTATGTGAGTCAGATGGTTGGCGGACTTTCTCCGATTGCCAGTCAGGCTCTTAAAGTGGGAATGATTCTGATATTCACAATCATTAACCTGCTTGGACTGAAGGAAGTCGGAACGGTAAGTACAATTCTTTCAATCCTTATTCTTGCGGCCTTTGCTCTCGTAGCTGTGGTAGGTCTTCTGAACTGGCAGACCAATCCGGTTGAACCGTTTATGCCGGAAGATTACACACTGGTTGACGGTCTCGGCGGCGGAATCTGCATCTGTATCTGGATGTACTGCGGATACGAATGTATCTCAAATATGGCCGGTGAGGTTAAAAATCCGCAGGTAATTCCGAGAGGACTTAAAATTGCAATGCCTCTTATTGCACTGACATATATTCTTCCTACTATCGGTGGACTTTGCTCACTTCCTGCAGGAAGCTGGGAGCTCTGGTCAACTGAAGGAGGATTCTCGGGACAGAATGTAGGGTATGCGACAATACTTACTTCTGCACTGGGACCTGTTGCAGGATATTTCTTCCTGGTAATTGCGATAATATCTCAGTGTGCGATTTTTAATACATATTTGGCATCAGGTTCGAGAGGATTCTTCGTTCTCGCAGACGATCACCTTTGTCCTCAGTTCCTTGTCAAGGTAAGCAAAAACAGGGGAGTGCCTTATGTTGGTATTATTTCTCTGGCGATTGTTACATGGATACTTTCCCAGTCGGATTTCACAACACTCGTTTCAATGGAAGTAGTGTTCATGCTGGCGCTTTATATCATCCTTCCGATTGGTGTTATCAAGCTCAGGAAGAAACTGCCTGTTGAGGACAGGGCAAAGAGAAACCTGTACTGGATTAAAGGATCGAAATTCGGTCTCCTCTACTGCTGTCTGCTTCCGATTGTAATATCTGTTGTGGCATTGCTGGTAAACGGTACCGATTATCTGGCAACCGGCCTGATGGCTCTTTGCTCGGGGCCTGTGGCGTATATTATATTCAAAAAGACATTCGGCGGATTGTCTGTGGCAGATCCTGAAGGTAATCCTGTTAACGGATTCGGCCTCGCTGTCGGAGATACTGTAAGAATAGGCGTGTTCACAATTTGTGCGGGAGCGATGGCGTTTCTCGGACAGTTCTGGCTCAGGTGGTACGAAGTGAGCTGGGGCGAATGGGGACCTGATGACTATGATGTATTCTGCAATTCAATTCCTCAGGTTCAGAACGGTCTGCTGATTGGCGGGATAATCTGCATTGTACTGGGAATAATACTTTATGCAATCGGAAAGAAAAAGGATGCTCCGCTTCCTGAAAAGAAACTTGATGTTGATGTTGTTCTGGATAAGTACCTGAACGAAGTGAAGACAGAAACATTCTTCGACTGAGACAATTAAGCTGCTGAGGCAATTTTCTTCTACAAAAAGAGGCTGCTGCACAGATTTCCTGTGCAGCAGCCTCTTTTTCAGTACTTTATTTGTAACTATATGTTATTGAGAAACGGTTTAAGTCATATCTCAAATTCGCATAATAACGTGTGTACTTGCTAGGAATTTTGAAGTAAACCCATTTGCTGCGTTTTTTCTTCAGGTTGATTTTTTTCTTTGAGAACTTGTAATTTACGTAAGTTTGTCCCCATACATCTGTAATGGCAATTCTGGATTTGTAAATGTATTTGATTTTTCTCTTTGTTTTGTTGGTGAATTTCACTTTACAAACCAGATAGCTTCCACTGTAGTAAAGCTGCGCCTGTGTAGCCTTGAAGCGTTTGGAACTGCTCAAGGCAAGAGATGCCACGTTTGCAGAAGGAACAGCCGATACGGGATAATAATATTCGCTGTAAATAGTATTATTGTAATCATCATATCCGTATGCAACAACCGCGAAATAGTATTTCTTGCCGGCAGTCAGCCCCGGGACTACGTAATAACCGAAATCAGATGAATCGTCGACGACAATCTTGCCGGGATTGGAAAATTCACTGTCGAGGGAATAAAAAATTACATACCCCAGCAAATTTTCATCGTAAATCTTGTCCCAGTACAGTTCAACGGAAGATGATGTGAACGGATAAACATAAACACCGGTTACATCCGACATATAAGTTTCAGACAATGCTTCACTTTCCCCGGCTATTTCCTGGGCCTTGACAACATCAGAATCAATGCTTCCTATGAGCTTATCTGACAGTTCTCGATTGCCTTTTTCAGCATCACTTGAAACTGCTTTCTTCGTTGCAGTCGGATTTTGTCCTGATGCTTCACCTCCATCTGCAAATACACTTGCCGGCAGCATAAGTGTGAATGCAAGGACAAATGATAAAACAATACCGAATAATCTGGTTTTCATTTGTTTAGGCCTCCTCTCCTAATGGCTTTACACAACTAAAATATATAACTAAAATATATAATAACATAAATATGTGTTCAGGATACTGCCATATTGCCATATATTCAGTATTTATGATTGATTTAGACAAAAATTATACAAACAGAAAAAATTTTTTTTATATATGGCAGTTTTTGCTTGAAACTAAAGGATTTTAGGAAGCTTTTGCCATATAGGATTTTAATAAAGTGTATATGGCAGTTTCAGACCCTAAATTGCCATATACGATGAAATAAAACCTGTTATGTATAATTTTTGCCGTATGCGAAGATAATAATCCTGCTATGGCAATCGAGAGACAGTACTTCACTGCAGTTCGGCTGTTTTCAATGGCTTTGCGGATGTTTCAGTAAAAACAGCCAATGGCGGTGCGACCGGGGGAGGGGAGTATGCTTTCGCAGAGATGGTTGCGATTTCAAGGGGGAGCGAAGGCGGGAGGCTAGAAAGTCCGTGGGGGGCGGTTCCCGCGGACTTGTCTTGTCGACCCGGCAAGCGATACGTTAGAAATCGCCCGGCTCGAGGACAAAATACTCCCCTCCCCCGGTCGCACTGCCATCCGCAATTATTTACCGAAATACTATGACGATTCATTTCAAACTGGCTTATTTCTGCATGAAAGTGTATAATCAATGATATATTTACCGTAGCGAATCGTGACGGATATGGAGGAAAAAGACAAGTGAAAGTAATAGGAATAGGTGATAATGTAGTCGACAGGTATATAGACAGAAGAATAATGTTTCCCGGTGGAAATTCAGTAAATTTCGCTGTCTATGCGAAACAGTGCGGAGTTGAATCGGCATACCTTGGAAATATTGCGGATGATCCGGAAGGGCATCTGGTAAAAGAATCTCTCATCAGCCTTGGAGTTGATGTGTCCAATTGTCCGCTGCAGGAAGGAATGGCTACAGAACGTTGCGACGTAGTGCTAAATGACGGAGACAGACAATTTGTCGGATGTACATACGGTCCCGGTGTTTGGACACCTTTCACAATTGAAGAAAAACACATGGAATATCTCAAAGGCTTTGATCTTATTCACTGCGGCTGCTACGGAGAGATGGCCGATGAAATTCACAAGCTGTCCGGCATTGATGCAATGAAGACATATGATTTTTCAGCCGAAGAAGAATACAGAACGGATGAGTATCTGGAGAAAGTATGCCCTTATATAGATATTGCACTTTTCTCAGCAGAAGCCATGAATAGTGATGAAATCGACGCTGTAATGAAAAAAGCATACTCACTTGGCGCGAAAAAAGTGCTTGTGACCATGGGAACTAAAGGTCAGCTCCTGTGGGACGGAGAAAAGGTACACAAGGGAAAAGTCAAGCTGATCGATGCTGTTGATACAATGGGAGCGGGAGATTCATTCTTTACGGCTTTTGCAATAGCAATGCTCAGAGGACTGGAGTATCCGGAGGCATTTGATTACGCAGCGGAATTCAGTGCGAAGACATGTCTCACAGAAGGAGCATTCGGACTGGGAAAAGAATACTGATATGGCAAAAAACACTCTCAAACTCGATGTCAAAATCGCAAAAGAAATTGAATACTGGATAGAATCGGGAATATACGGTGAGGGTGACCGGCTTCCTTCGGAGCGACACCTGGCAGAACATTTCGGTGTTCAGAGGGAGACAATAAGAAAGGCACTTCGGTTCCTGAAAGACAGAGGAAGAATCATAACGAAGAAGAATTCCGGACACTATATTGCATCGAAGAGAATCACATTTGATCTGAATGCTTTCAGTTCGAGAAAAAAGATAATGGAAAAGACAGGAAAGGCAACATTTGTAAAGCTCTTGACCATGGAAGTGATTCAGGTGCCTGATAAGATGCTAAAAAAAACCGGATGGCCGGCGGGAACCATGGCTTATAAGATAATGCGCCTCAGATATGCGGCAGGTCAGCCGGAAGGACTTGAACGAGCTCACATCAGATGCGATCTGGTGCCGAATCTTTCGGAGACAGATGTTCACAATAAGTCTATTTATTCTTTTCTTAATAAAGAATACGGAATCAACATCGCAAAATCCACAACCACCGTATCGGTAGTAAATACAAACGGTCTCGAATCGGAACTGTTGAATACCAAGTATTCGAAACCGGCTCTCAGATATGAAGGACTCGTGTATGACAGACAGGGAAGACTGATTGAGTTTTTTGACGATATAATATTGAAAGACAGAGTTCAGTTTGTGAAAAACGATATATAGCAGAAGCAATGAATAAAAAAATTATCGAAAAAAAACCGGATACGAAAGCTATATGTGACGGTATAAGACGGCGTATCGAACAGGGAAGCCTGCTGCCGGGAGAGAGGCTTCCGGCAGAACGCGAACTTGCCGAAGTAATAGGTGTGGGCAGGGCGGCAGTTCAGAATGCATACAATAAGCTTAGGGATGAAGGGTACCTGACAAAGCGCAAAGGCTTCGGAACATTTGTAAGCAGAACGGAAGAGAACAGAATGAATTTCGAATTTCTGTCACAGACGGGAAATTCCGGAATAACTGCTATGCTCAATAATTACAATGTCAGCACGTCCAACAAAGTCTTCAGCCAGGGTATTACAACTGAAAGGTTTTTCACACATAAGCTTGGAATTCCGGAAAAAAGCGATGTCTTTTTTTTACACAGAGTAAGATACGGAGACGGGGAACCGCTTATTGTGGAATATACATATCTGCCGGCAGAAGAGTTCCCGGGAGTGGACAAGGTGGATTTCTCTAAAGTGTCTCTGTATGACTATATGGATGCCAAGGGCAGAATGCCGGTGCTGTTTAACGAGAAACTGATGACGATTGATGCTCCTGTTCACGAAGCGAAGCTTCTAGGTGTAAATGCCGGCACTCCGCTATACTATGTGGAATTTATCTGTTTTGACAAAAACAGGAAAATTGTCGAATACACTGAGAGCTACGCCAGAAGCGACAGGTTTCAGCTGAATTTCACAAATAGAGTGTAATTTTAAATTGGTATATGAATCGACCTGATATTGATAAATTAAGGTTAAAGAGCTTTTTTAAAAGCTCTTTTTTTGATTGGTATAGTATTTATATCGAATTGGCATGTCAAAATCCTTCGCAATTGCTTTTATTTGATTGAATTTGTTGTTATTCTATAGATGATAATAATTTTGAGAGGAGACTTCTATGCGTAATTTCAATTTAGAAGAGTATATGAAAGAATCGGAAGCTGCTTATGGCAGAAGAGCCGATATCGAAAAAATGGCGGACACACTTCACGCCAGAGGATATGACAATATTGTAGTAATAGGAATCGGCGGAACATGGGCTGAATGGCATCCTGTAGTACATATCGCAAGACATTACACAGATGTTCCTATTTATCTGGAAAACGCTGCTGAGCTTTGTATCAAAACAGATAAGAGATACCTGAACAAGAATTCACTGGTCGTTACTTCTTCAGAGTCAGGAAACACAAAGGAAGTTGTTGAGGCAGTTAAGATGTGTAAGGAAATGGGTGTTGAAGTGGCATGTCTCACTAAAAACGCCGATTCACAGCTGGGTCAGCTTTGTGATTACGTGGTGCCTGACTGCACAGGAGACTGTGAACATGCATATATGATGTGCTTCATGTTCATGCTCAGACTTCTCTGGAACAGAGGAGAATTCCCTGCATATGAGAGATTCGCAGATCAGATGGTAAACCTTCCTGAAAACCTCATCAGAATCAGAGAGGAATTCGAGCCTAGAGCTGCAGAAATCGCACGTAACTATGCGAAGGAACCGTATTCGATATTCACAGGATCGGGAGCTCTCTGGGGTGAGACATATCTGTTCTCAATGTGTATTCTCGAAGAAATGCAGTGGGTAAGAACAAAATCAGTTACTTCAGCAGATTTCTTCCACGGCACACTCGAACTCGTTGAAAAGGATGTACCTGTATTCGTATTCAAGGGCGAAGATGAATACAGACCTCTTGATGAGAGAGTTGAAAGATTTTGCGAAAAGCTTACAGACAAGCTGACTGTAATTGATACAAAGGCATTTGAACTTAAAGGAATCGATGACGAATTCAGAGTAATCTGTTCACCAATGATTCTGACATCACTCGTAACAGAAAGACTGGCAGCTCACTATGAACTGAATACAGGACACAGCCTTAAGTTCAGAAGATATTACAGACAGTTTGATTATTAAGAGGTGGTATAAATGACACAGTCGATTGTTTCATTGCAGCATGTCAATAAATACTTCGGGGACAACCATGTTATCAGAGACCTTAATCTGGAAGTTTATGAGGGAGAATTCCTGACTTTGCTGGGACCTTCAGGTTGCGGCAAGACGACTATTCTCAGAATGGTTGCGGGCTTTGAAGATGCCACTGACGGTATGATACTGGTAGAAGGGGAGAGAGTAGAGGACAAGGAAGCCTTTGAAAGAGACGTAAACACTGTATTTCAGAGTTATGCCCTTTTCCCGCACATGACTGTGTATGATAACATTGCCTACGGACTTAAGGTAAAGAAAGTTCCGAAAGAAGAAATAAAAGTAAGAGTTAAGGAAATGCTTGAGCTTGTGCAGCTCGTCGGATTCGAGGGCAGGAAGCCGGATGAAATGTCCGGTGGCCAAAAGCAGAGAGTAGCCATTGCGAGAGCACTCATAAACAATCCGAAGGTTCTTCTCCTCGACGAACCTCTCGGAGCACTTGACTTGCAGCTGAGAAAACAGATGCAGATTGAACTTAAACGTCTGCAGCAGAAGCTGAATATTACTTTCGTTTATGTTACCCACGATCAGGAAGAAGCGATGACGATGAGTGACAGAATCGCAGTAATGAGCAAAGGCGTGATTCAGCAGCTGGCAGCACCGGATGAAATCTATAACAGACCGAAAACCAGGTTTGTTGCGGGATTCATAGGAGAATCAAACATCTACAGCGGTAAAGTTACTGAAATAAAAGATGGAACAGCAGTGGTGGAAACAGAATTCGGAGTGGGACGTATGCCTGCAGAAGATTTCAGCGTTGGAGAAGATGTTCACCTCTGTATCAGACCGGAAGTGATTCAGTACAGCAAAGAACCTGTTGAAGGATTCTCGATTTCAGGGCAGGTTAAGAACAGAATATTCGTGGGATCAAATCACAGAACACTCGTGACTATGTCAAACGGATATGATTCCAGAATCAACAGAGTTAAGAACGACAGCAGTTATAAAGAAGGCGATACTCTGTATCTTTTCTGGGAAATGGAAGACGTAACCGGAATCCATACACAGGAGGGAGAGTAATGGCAAAAGGTAAATTGAGAAACAATGCACCGGCCATTGCTACAGCAGGCCCGGTATCGGTTTGGATGATTATTTTCGTACTTCTGCCGCTGATTTATATTCTCGTTATCAGTTTTATGACAAGAAGCTCATACGGTGGGATAGATTATACATTTACACTCGATAACTATAAGGAAATGCTGCAGCCTCTGTATCTGTCGGTAATTGTGAAATCCTTTAAGCTGGCGTTCCTGACTACGGCAATCTGTCTGGTTGTTGGTTATCCGCTGGCGTACTGGATTGCAAGTAAACCTTTCAAGACGGCAGGGAATCTGCTTATGCTTGTAATGATTCCGTACTGGACAAGTTCTCTTGTTAGGCTCTACAGTACAAATCTGCTGGTTATGCCTAACGGATTTATTAACACGGCGCTCATGAAGCTGGGACTCATTGATCAGCCTCTTGATTTGCTGTACAGCGACACAATGGTACTGGTGGGACTGCTTGTTACATGCCTGCCGTTCTCGGTTCTGCCGCTTTACAGTTCAATAGAAAAGATGGACAAGTCCCTTATTGAGGCGTCAAAGGATCTCGGAGCAAACTCCGTGCAGACATTCCTGAGAGTAACGATTCCTCAGACAGCACCGGGAATAGCAGGATGTATTATTCTCGTATTCATACCGTCTCTGGGTATGTACTACGTACCTGAAATCCTCGGTGGAGGAAAGGTAATGCTCATAGGAACACTGGTTAAGAATCAGTTCCTCGTAACAAAGAACTGGCCTTTCGGTGCATCCATGGCAATACTTCTGATTCTCATTACTCTGGCAATCATGCTCATATATACCAGATTTAACAAGCTGGAAGATCTGGAGGTGTGCTGATGAAAACAGAGAATCAGAGATTAAGCAAAAGACTGCGCAGAAAACGTGCCGGCAGACGCTGGGGAAATGTTTTTGCGGTAGCAGTGTTCACATTTATTTATATTCCGGTGGCAATGATGGTTCTCTTCTCGTTCAATGACCAGAGGACGAACTACTACTGGAACGGATTCACCTTTGAATGGTATGAGTACCTGTTTACGAAATCAACCCTGTGGGAGAATCTTGTTGTATCGCTGATTGTAGCGGTTGCATCGGTTATTCTTTCGCTGATAGTGGGAGTTCTCGGTGCCATCGGGCTTTCGAGATTCGAATTCAAACTGAAGAAAACGATTAACAGTTCTCTGTACATACCGATTGTAATCCCTGAGGTTGTACTTGGTATATCGCTTTTGCTGTTATTTGATTTCTGCCAATTCCCACTGGGATACTGGTCGATGATTCTGTCTCATACGACTTTCTGCGTACCTTTCGTTGTAATAATAATGAGGGGGCGGATTGCCGGTATGGACATGTCGGTTGAAGAGGCATCCATGGACCTTGGGGCCAACAGGATATACACATTCTTCAATATTACATTGCCAATGATGGTACCGGGAATAATGTCGGCGGCATTTATGTCCTTCACCCTTTCCATTGATGATGTTATCATCACAAACTTTGTATCGGGTCCATATGCGACAACGCTCCCGATTAAGATTCTGTCAATGGTTAAGGTGGGACTGAAACCGGAGGTAAACGCACTGACCACAATAATGGTTTTCGTGCTTGTACTCGGTATCGTGTGCAACAGTATATTTCAGGCGGCCGCAAAGAGGCGCGCCTCTAAAAAAGTTGTAACATATTATTAATTATTATCTGTGAAAAGGAGGAGAAGATGAAAAAGCATCTGAAAAAAGTGATTGCTCTGGCTCTCATGGCAGTTATGGCATTGTCATTTACTGCATGTGGCGGCGGAAGCAGCGAAGACAACGGAGAAGTGAATATCTACATGTGGTCTGAGTACATTTCTCAGGATGTTGTAGACAGATTTACTGAAGAAACAGGAATCAAAGTTAACTTTTCTTACATGAACACATCAGAAGAAGCAGTTGCTAAGATTACAAGCGGCGGCGGAGATGCATATGACCTGGTTATGCCTTGTGATGCCGATATCACAAGCCTGATCGAAGGCGGATATCTCGCTGAAATCAATCTTGACAACGTGCCGAATCTGGACAACCTGGGTGATGCATACAAGAACAGAGTGTTCGACCCTGAAAACAAGTACGCTATCCCTTATCTCATGAACTACGTATATGTTGTTTACAATCCTGAAACATGTCCGATCGAAATCAAGAGCTATGACGATCTCTGCGATCCTAAGCTTAAAGGACAGATTGCATCAGTTACAGGACAGAGAAACCTGTTCCCTATCGCACTTGTTGCCCTGGGATATGATGCAAACAGCACAGATGAAGGCGAAATCAAAGAAGCTTATGAATGGCTGAAGAACTATGTACCTAACGTAACAGGCTTTGACTCGGACAGTGCTGAAACTATGCTCATCAACGGAGCTTCATCGGTAGGATTACTCTTTGACGGTCAGGCATCAAAGGCATTCTCAGAAATGGGAGACGATGCTCTCGTAGTAGCAGAGCTGGAAAACCCTGTACAGCTTGGAGTTGATGAACTGGTAATCCCTGCAAACGCAAAGAACAAGGAAAATGCTGAAGCATTCCTCAACTTCATTCTGGATGCTCAGAATATGGCTGATAACCTCCAGACAATGATGGACAACGACGGTCAGGCTTATGCTTGCCCTAACGAAGCAGCTGTTGCTCTGATGGGTGATGATTATCAGAAGGCACCTGCACTTGACATTCCTAAGTCAGTAAAAGAAAACTACTTCCTCCAGCTGGATGTAGGCGATGCTGCCAAGGTATATGACAAGTACTGGACAATGCTGATGTCAGACGAACAGCAGTAATGTAGAAATATTCTTCATTCCCCAATATATTTTCCGGCAGCTTGCTGTGTATTATGTGATTCGCAGTGAAGGCCGGGAAGAGAAGAAGCCGTTGATCCGACACGGAAAGTGCCGGTACAGCGGCTTCTTTTTTGTTGAATATGTAGTATACTGTAATACGGAGGAATAAACAATGATACCACTTTCAACAAAGATGAGACCGGACAGAATCGAGGATTTCGTCGGGCAAAAGCATTTCATGTACGAAGGGTCTCTGTTTTACAATTCAATAAAAAACGGCACTTTCGAATCAGCTGTTTTCTTCGGACCAAGCGGTACAGGCAAGACTACTCTTGCCAGAATAATCGCAAAAGAGCTGGACAGCAGTTTCGTGGAGATAAACGCATCTGTTACGGGGACGAAGGAGCTTAAGGAAATTCTTGCAAAGGCTTCAGACAGGTTCTACGGGCTTTTGAAGGAGACAACATGCCTTTATGTAGATGAGGTTCACCGATGGAATAAACTGCAGCAGGATTCGCTGCTTAAGGCGATAGAAGAAGGTGTTGTCAAATTCATCGGAAGCACTACGGAGAATCCGTATTTCTCAATAAATAAAGCGGTTCTCAGCCGTGTCGGAAACATTTATGAGTTCAAATGTCTCTCAACAGATGAAATAAAGCTGATTCTGGAGAGAACCATTAAGGACAGTGATAAAGGCTTCGGCGGTCTTAATATACAGTACGATGATGAAGCGCTGAGGATTCTGGCAGCCATGTCGGGGGGAGACTGCAGAGTTGCCCTTGATGCCCTCGGATTCATAGTTGACAATACAGATCTGAAAATCGACAGAGAGACTGTTGCGGAAGCAATGCAGAAGCAGACAACTTTTTACGATAAAGAAGAGGATAAATACAATCTCTTGAGCGCTTTGCAGAAATCCGTCAGGGGATCTGATCCCGATGCTGCCGTTCATTATCTGGCGCGTCTGATAGAAGGTGGTGCCGATGAAATGATGATAGGTCGCAGGCTTATGGTAATGGCAAGCGAAGATGTGGGAATGGCTTATCCCAATGCGATAAGCATAGTGACATCATGTGTTCAGGCCGCACAGATGATAGGTTTTCCGGAGGCACAGATACCCCTGGCTCACGCTACCGTACTGATGGCATCCTGCCCGAAATCCAATTCGGCAAACGAGGCAATCTGCGCCGCATTAAGTGATCTTAGAACAAGAAAAATCGACGATGTGCCGGATCACCTGAAAGATTCCCATTATTCGGGAGCCGGTAAACTCGGAAGAGGAATCGGATATAAATATCCTCATGCGTACGGAGGATATGTTCCGCAGCAGTATCTGCCGGACAATCTGTATAATGAGGGAACGAGATATTATGTACCTACATCAAACGGCAGTGAATCTTCATTCAGAAAGTATCTTGAGGAATTGAGAAAAATAGATGAAAACGAAAGAAAAAAGAACAGTAACAAGGGCTGAAAATTCCGGCTTCTGCTTCGGCGTCAGAAGAGCAGTGGAAACAGCGGAAAAAGCCGCAGAACAAAAGGATCGCAAAGTATACACACTCGGTCAGCTTATTCATAATGAAACTGTGACAGGAATGCTTGCGGAGAAGGGAGTGCAGCTTGTTAACAGTCTCGATGAAATTCCCGATAAGGACGTTGAAGACGGAGTAAGCGTAATAATAAGATCTCACGGAGAAGGAAGAGAAATATACGATAACGCAAAGGCTTCAGGCATTGAAGTTATCGATGCAACATGTCCCTTTGTTGAGAAAATACACAGGCTTGTGGAATCTGTCGGTGAAGATGAACATGACAGACGCAGAGTCCTCATAATCGGTGACAGAAATCATCCTGAAGTACGCGGTATTGCAGGCTGGTGCCGCGATGAAGCACTGGTTGTATCCGGCGGCGATGAGATGAGAAAACTCCTGGACGAAAAGGAAAGAGATTATTTTGAAGGGGGACTTTTTATTGTTACTCAGACGACAATAAAGAAAGAAACTCTTCAGTCGGTAACGGAGAGCCTGGATGGAATTAAATACGAGCTCCACAATACAATATGCGATGCCACGGCGAAACGTCAGAAATCATGTATGGAGCTGGCGGCTGCAAGTGATGCCATGGTGGTGATCGGAGGAAAAAACAGCTCCAATTCCCGTAAACTTTTTGAAATATCTCAAAAATACTGCGAAGAATCGTTTTTTATTGAAAATATTGAGGATTTATCGTTGCACCATATGAAAAAATATAATAAAATAGGCGTGGCGGCTGGTGCATCGACACCAGAATGCACAATTAAGGAGGTTATTGCCAGCATGAGTGAAGTTACACTTGAAAAAGAATTAACTATGGACGATCTGATGGAGGATATTGATAAATCCCTCAGATTACCAAGAAACGGAGAAGTTGTTACCGGTAAAGTACATCAGGTTAACGACGGAGAAGTAATTGTCAATTTAGGATGCAAGAAAGACGGAATTCTTCCTATCAGTGAGGTAAGCCTTGAAGAAGGACAGACGTTAGCTGACGTATTTAAAGTTGACGACGAAGTTCAGGCGAAGGTTATCAAGACTGATGACGTTGATGGAGGAATCTTACTTTCCAAGAAGAAGTTGGAAATCAGTGCTAACTGGGGAGAAATCGTCAAGGCACTTGAAGATAAAACTGTTCTGGAAGTTAAGGTTACAAGAACGGTTAACGGTGGTGTAATTGCAGAATACAAGGAAGTATTCGGATTCATTCCACTCTCACAGCTTTCAGATCACTACGTTGAAAACGCTGAGGAATTTGTTGGTCAGACTATGGAAGTAAGAGTTTCAAGAGTTGACCAGAGAAGAAACAGAGCTGTATTCTCACACAAGATGTTCCTTAACGAAGAAAGAGAAAAGATTATTGCAGAAATCTGGGACAAGCTGAATGTTGATGATGTTGTTGAAGGTACAGTAATGAGATTCACTGACTACGGTGCATTCGTAGATATCGGCGGAATTGATGGTCTCCTTCACATTTCAGAGATTTCATGGGGCAAGCTTAAGCACCCTCAGGAAGTTCTCAACATCGGTGACAAGATTAACGTTAAGGTTCTCTCAATGAATGCTGAGAAAGGCAAGATTTCACTGGGACTCAAGCAGACTATGCCTGAACCTTGGAGCGTAATCGATGAAAAGTACGAAGTAGGACAGGTTATCGAAGGTAAGATTCTTCAGATTAAAGAATACGGTGCTTTCGTTGAACTGGAACCTGGTCTTGACGGACTTGTTCATATTTCGGAAGTTGCTCACAAGAGAGTAGGAAATATCGCTGAGGAACTGGAAGTTGGACAGGTTGTATCAGCTAAGATTCTTGAAATCGACAAAGAGAGAAAGAGAATCAGCCTGAGCATCAGAGAGACTATTGAAGCTCCTGCAGAAGACGCGGCAGAAGTTGCTGAGGAAGCAGAAGAAGCAGTAGAAGAATAATTTACAATACGAGATTCAGACAGGGAATTCGGAATATATCGTCCGGATTCTCTGTTTTATTTTGCGCCTGCGTTGCTTAAGAAATATTAAGGCGCAATTTTTTTGTTTACAAGAGTGTTTACAAGAGCTCAGTATGCGTATATACTTATATAGTCATAATTAATTACTTATAATACAGGAGGAAGATATGAAAAAAAGAATTCTTGTAGCAGTGACAGCTGTAGTAACTGTGCTGGCCATGAGTTTCTCCCTCGCAGGTTGCGGAGGAAGCGAAGAAAACGGCAGTGACGGTGAAGCGAAAAAGATAACAGTAGTTCAGCAGTATGGTATGGCATATGCCCCGTTCCAGGTAATGGAAGCACAGGGCCTTATTGAGAAGAATTACGACGGAGACCTTGAGGTTGAATTTACTCAGTTAAACTCCGGTGCGTCAATTAACGACTCCTTTATTTCGGGTGATGTCCAGGTTGGTGCTATGGGTGTGGGACCTGCGGTTACCGGAGCGCTCACAGGTGTAGGTTACAAAATCTGTTCAAATATGTCGGCGCAGCCGCACAGAATGATGACGAACGATTCTTCAGTCAAATCCCTTAAGGATATAGGCGAAAGCGATCAGATTGCAGTTGTAAATATTGGAAGCATGCAGCATATTCTTCTGGCTATGGCCTGTGAAAAGGAACTCGGCGATGCCCATGCTCTTGACAACAATCTGGCGGCAATGGCTCATCCTGACGGTATGACATCACTCATAAGCAACTCAGTTAAGTGCCAGGTAACTACATCTCCTTATGTATTCAAGGAAGCAGCCGAAGGCATGACAGAAGTCGATGTACTGTCACAGGTATGGCCTGAAGGAAATTCATTTATTGTGGCGGTAGCATCTCAGGATTTACATGACAATGATCCGGAACTTTACCAGGCTGTAGTTGATGCGATAGCAGAAGCATGTGATTATCTTACAAACAATAAGGAAGAAGCAGCGGAAATGCTTTGTGAAAACGAAGATGTTGACGCAGAAACAATGCTTGAGTGGCTTAACGATCCTGCATGCTCATATTCAACAGAGCTTAAGGGTGTAATGGATATGGCAACATTCATGAGTGAAAACGGATTCCTCGAAGTTGACGGACCTAAGGATATCAGTGAACTGGCGTACGATAACGTAGAGGGAAAATAATTTATGAAGAGCGAAACGAGAAGTGAGTTAAGAGACCAGATTATTTTTGTCATCTGCTTTATCGGTGCATGGTATGTCGTTTATAAAATGAACTTTTTCAGTGAGATGATTTTCCCGTCTCCGAAGGATATAGGAGAAGCATTCATAAAAGGGTTTACCGAAAACGGGATGATTTCATACACGGCATACTCAATGTCACTTATTGTTAAGGGGCTGGCAATAGGAATTGGACTGGCCTTTGTGTTTTCGAGCATTGCTGTTGTAAGCAGACATTTCCGGTCAATATACAATTTCGTAGTATCGGTTTGCGACCTCTTGCCGGGCGTAGCTCTGCTGCCTCTGGCAATATGCTGGTTCGGAATCGGAGAAATAACTATAATATTTATAGTGGTACATTCCATTATATGGCCGATGTCAAGAAGCTTGATGGACGGATTCAGAGCAATTCCCTCAATTTATATTGAGGGCGGCAAAAACATAGGACTCAGGGGTTTGAATCTCGTGATGGGCGTTTATCTGCCTGCAGCCTTTGCAAGTGTGCTCAGCGGACTTAGGGTAGGATGGGCGCGAGCCTGGAGAGGCCTGATAAGCGTCGAAATGATATTCGGAACGACGGGCAAAGGCGCCGGAATCGGATGGTACATATTCATGAGACGTGTTAACGTAGATGTAGCAGGAGTGTTCGCATCTCTCATAGTGATAATCATAATAGGTGTGATTATTGAGTACGGAGTGTTCCGGACAATCGAAAGAAAAACCGTAAAGAAATGGGGGATGGCACAGTGACAGAAAATAACGGCAGAACGCTTCTGGAAATAAAGAATCTGACCAAGAATTATCATGACGGGCCGGATTCAAGAGATATTATCAGAAACCTGAACCTGACAGTCAACGAGGGTGATTTTCTCACGATACTCGGACCGTCGGGATGCGGTAAGACAACTTTAATAAGATGCATCGCCGGTTTTGAGGATTTCGAGGGAGATATAATTGTCGAGGGAAATAAAGTCGACAAACCCGGAATCGACAGGTTTATGGTTTTTCAGACATTCGAGCAGCTTTTTCCGTGGAGAACAGTTCGCGGCAATATAACGTATCCGTTGAAGATGAACGGTATATCTGATAAAGAAGAAAGAAATCGAATTGCAGAAAGACACCTTGATCTTGTAGGTCTGGCCGGTAAAGGCGATCTTTATCCCCATCAGCTTTCGGGAGGAATGAAGCAGCGTGTTGCGATTGCAAAGGGCCTGGCACTGAATCCGAAAATCATACTTATGGATGAGCCTTTTGCAGCTCTGGACGCAATGACGAGAAATAAGCTTCAGGCGGAGCTGCACAGAATCAAAGAAAAAGAAAATGCAACGGTGATTTTCATTACTCACAACATACAGGAGGCACTTGTACTCGGTACCCGTATAATACTCATGTCGAAAAAAGGAGAAATCAAAATCAACATGGAGAACAAAATACCGAAGCCGGTTACTCCTGCATCGGAAGGGTATGGTGAACTGTGGACACAGCTTAACGAAGCTCTTTGGGAAGAGGACGAAAGCGAAGCGTAACATCATGAATAAAATGGATGTTCAACCGAAATTGTCGGGAGAACATCCATTTTTCATTATTTCATTCTGAAACATTTTATCTGATCGTAATCTGCAGTGAGAGTAACGATGATTCCGAAGTGATTCAATCTGGAATTGCTGTCCTCATCGTGCCATCTTGTCATGAATTCGGTTTTCGGGATGTATGCGTATGATCCCATAGTGGACGGGTCCATGAAAATAATGTTCTTATCGTCATAACCGGCTGCTATTACATAATGCCCTTCATTCCAGACATCAGAATAGTCACCTGTTTCTCCGGGGCTGCCCCAGGCCTGCAGTGCGCAGATAACGGGACGGCCTTCGTTGATGAAGGTGATAAGCTGCTCCAGAGAAATGTTTTCTCTGGCTTCGGCTTTAAATACCTGAACACCATCTCGTGAAATCATGCTGCTGTCTTTTTCTTCGGCGCTGTATCTGACTGAGTTGAGATATTCAACAATGCTGCGGTATTCTGTTCCTTCTTCCGGATTTGCCTGCAATATTTCGGCGAGTTTGTCTTCGCGTATATCGAAGTCGTATCCTGCGTATCTTAGTATCGACTGAACACAGGCAATGCCGCAGGTGTAGCCGGTACTCTGTCTTACGAGAGGAAGTCTGAGAATAACTGCGTTTGTACTCAATGTAATGCTTTCGGAATTTGTATTGTAAAATATGTGTTTCATTTTTCGGTAATCCTTTGTTCAAGTGTGAAAGTTATATGTTTTGTTTATTTTAGCACTTGAATTGCCGTGTAACAATACCTGCATCAATAGATTGACTTGAACGCTTTAGCAGAGTATAATTCAGTTATCGGTTCAAGTTAAGAACGTAATGTTCATATTATGAACGTGAGGAGGGCGAAATGAAAAAGAAATTATTTAAGGTGGCAGTAAGCGTTATTCTCGCTTTCTCATTCTGCTTCAGCATGGCAGGATGCGGAGGCGGCAGTGCTGCCGGTATGGTTGTAGGAACAACCGAAGGCGTGGATTCGATGAATCCGATTGCAGCGGAGACTATGGTTTCATGGGAAGTTTTTTCTCTGATTTACGATCCGCTTGTAAGATACGATGAAAGCTTCGAACCACAGCCTTGTCTGGCTGAAAGCTGGGATTCAAACGATGACGGAACGGAATGGACTTTCAATCTGATTGATGCAACATGGCACGATGGAGAAGCCTTCACGTCTGAAGATGTCAAGTGCACATATGAACTTATGGCATCATCTTATCTGTATGGCTTATACATGGAGAACATTGACAAGATTGAGTGCCCTGACGAAAAGACAGTAGTAATTAAATGCAGTGCGCCAAAGGCAAATATGCTCCAGAATCCTACACCGATACTCCCAGCTCACGTATGGGGAGATCTTGGAGATGAAGCAGCAGAGTATGAAAATGCAGAAGCAATAGGAACCGGCCCGTATAAGTTCTCATCAAAGGATGATACGACGGTGAATCTCGAACTTAATGCTGAGTACTTCGGTACAGCGGCTAAAATTCCGGCATATTCATTTGTGGAGTACAAGTCGGAGGACGGTCTGGCATCAGCACTTAAGACAGGAGAGGTTACGGGAGCCACAAATCTTACTGCGACTCAGCTGGGAGAACTTCAGAAAGAAGAAGGAATTGATGTTGTTGCAGGCAACGCAAACGGTTTCACACACGTGGCGTTTAACCAGAGTGATTCTAAAGACAGCAAAGGCAACCCTGCACTGAAAGAAAAGGTTGTCAGACAGGCTATAGAGCTTTGCACTGATAAAGAGGCGATAGTAGCCAAAGCATACGGCGGACTCAGTACAGTAGGAACAACGCTTGTAAATGAGGGAGACAGATATCACTACACACCTGAAGGCGATGAACTCAGAGATTTCGATACCGACAGAGCAAACAAGCTTCTTGATGAGGCGGGATTTGTCGATTCAGACGGAGACGGCATAAGAGAAGCCAATGGCAACAAGCTCGAGTTTGATATTATCAGTATTTCGGACAACACTCCGGAAGTCAAGGCGGCACAGATTATGAAAAAAGGCTGCAAGGAAGCAGGTATCGAGTTAAACTGCCAGACAATGGATTCAGGAAAAATGTGGGATGAAGAGTGGGTATTCAACTACGACATCCTTATTGACGGATACGGCGGAGATGTGGACGCATCATGCATCTGCGGAATTCTCAGATCCACTTACTATGCGTCAGATGACAACACAAACGACTTCGGATATGTGAACCCTGAATACGACAGACTGTTTGAGCTGCAGGCGTCACAGGTAAATGAAGCAGACAGAATCAGCACAATCAAGGAACTGCAGAAGGTTGCCTATGAGGATTGCCCGATGATGGTTCTTGTTTATGACAATTACGTACAGGCTGTAAGAAGCGATACCGTTAAAGGATTCAAACAGATTCCGGAAAACGGCGCATATTTCTTCAATAACACTATTGATAACTATGTGAACGCTGAAATGGTTACAGAATAAACAGCAAAGGCAGCAGAACAATGAGAGCAAAATATATATTAAAAAAATCCATATATGCACTCATAACAATATTCCTTATTCTTGTGTTTAATTATTTTCTGTTCAGGGTGATACCGGGAGATCCTCTCTCCATGGTAATGCGTAATCCGAAGGCTACAGATGCCGCAATACAGAAAACAATTGAGATGTACGGACTGGATAAAACCTGGTACGAACAGTTCTTCATTTATCTTAAAGATCTTGTTCACGGCAATCTGGGAATGTCATTTGAATTCAAGAGACCGGTAACGGAGGTAATAGGACCTAAGATACTTCCTACCGTAATATTGTTCGGTGTGTCGGAAATACTGGCGATAATAATAGGTGTTTTCATGGGAATTGCATCAGCCTGGAGAAGAGGAACGAAACTGGATGTTACGATTTTAAGTGTTTCTCTCTTCACATATTCGATGCCTGTCTTCTGGCTCGGAATGATTCTTGTGGCCGTTTTCGCAGTAGGAATGGGATTGTTCCCGACAGGAGGAATCACGTCGCCGGGTGTTGCCATTATGGGCGGATGGAACCATATAAGTGACATGATATGGCACGGAGTTCTCCCTGTAATTACAATGACGGTACTTATAGTAGGCGAATATGCCCTTACTATGAGAAATACCCTTATCGATGTACTGGGAGAAGATTATATCACCACAGCAAGGGCAAAAGGCTTCAGCGATAAGTATATCCTGAGGAAACATGCGCTGCCTAATGCCATGCTGCCGATGGTTACAATCATCGCAATCAATCTTGGCTTTGTAATAGGCGGAGCTGTTCAGATTGAAACGGTATTCTCCTGGCCGGGTCTTGGGAATCTCATGTATGATGCATTGAGTGCCAGAGATTATCCTGTTCTGCAGGGATTGTTTCTGCTGATAACCATATGTGTTGTAGTTGCCAACTATATTGCAGATATTAGCTATTCCTACATTGACCCTAGGGTTAAGAACGAAGCATAAGGGGGTGTCTGTATGAATAGTGCGAGAAGTGCAATAAGAAAAAGAAAGTTTAAGGAATTTTGCAGCAGCGTATATCACAATAAAATGGCTTTTACGGGAACGGTAATACTTGCTGTTTTCGTTCTGGCAGCCGTTTTCGGTCCAATAATTGTTCCTTTTTCAACACTTGATTTCGGTGATAATTCCGAAATAATGCAGCCTCCTAGTGCAGAGCACTGGCTGGGAACAGACGATATGGGAAGAGATGTTCTGGCTTATCTTATGTCAGGCGCCAGAATATCCATGCTGTGCGGAGTGATGGCAACACTTATATCTATGATTCTGGGAACGGCAATAGGAATCGCTGCCGGATATTTCGGCAAAGGTACAGACAATATTCTCATGAGATTCACGGATTTCTTCCTTGTAATACCGTGGCTTCCTCTCTGTATGGTTCTGGCTGCGATTCTCGGAACAAGTATATGGAACATAATATTTGTTATCGGTATTACAAGCTGGCCGGGAACTGCCAGAGTTGTAAGAGCGCAGACTCTGTCAATAAGAGAGCGGCCTTTTGTGGAACGTACGGTTTCCATTGGGGCAGGCAGTTTCCATACGATGATAAAACACATTATGCCTAATGTATTTCCTCTGATCTTTGCCAACACGGTTCTTGTAGCTGCTGTTGCCATTACATCTGAGACAACTCTCAGCTTCCTGGGACTCGGAGATTCCACAAGAGCAAGCTGGGGGATGATGCTGCATTATGCCTTTGAAAGCGGAGCCGCCAGCGTCGGTGCATGGTGGTACTATATTCCGCCGGGACTTTGTGTTGTACTCGTTATACTGGCATTTACCCTTATGGGATACGCCTTTGACGAAATTATGAATCCGAAGCTGAAAGAGAGGTAGAAATATGAAACTGCTGGAAGTAAAAAACCTTAAGACATATTTCACCATCAGGCAAGGTACAGTGAAGGCCGTGGATGGAATCAGCTTCGACCTTGATTACGGCGAAGCGCTGGGTCTTGTGGGAGAATCAGGCTGCGGCAAGACAACAAGTGCTTTGAGTATAGCTCATATACTGCCGAAAGAAGGCAGAATTGTTGATGGCGAGATTCTCCTGGAGGGTGTTGACCTTGCCGGGATGACCGAAAAAGAAATAAATAAATACAGATGGAATGATGTCTCAATCTGCTTTCAGGGTGCGATGAACGCATTAAATCCTGTAATGAAAATAGGGGACCAGATAGCAGAGGCAATCGAGCTCCACCAGGGACTTGATCGAAAAGAGGCCCTTAAGAAAGCGTCTTCCCTGCTGGAACTTGTTGATATACCCGGAGAACGAATCAATAACTACCCCCATGAGTTCTCGGGAGGTATGAAGCAGAGAGTTATGATAGCCATGGCTCTGGCCTGCGATCCTAAAATAATGATAGGTGATGAACCTACAACAGCACTTGATGTAATGGTTCAGGCTCAGATTCTTAATCTGATCGAAAAACTCAGGGCTGAGTTTAACATGGGATTTATTCTCATAACCCATGATCTTTCGATTCTGGCTGAAACCTGCGATAAGATTGCCGTAATGTACGCCGGGAAGATTGTTGAGATTGCAAGGTCCGAAGATATTTTTAAACACACATCGCATCCTTACACGGATAAACTCATTAAATGCTTTCCTGACGTGACGGCAGGCAAAGTGATGCCTGAGGGAATTCCGGGTGCACCGCCGAATATGCTGAATGTTCCTCCGGGATGTCCTTTTGCGCCGAGATGCGATATAGCCTGCGACAAGTGCAGGCAGGAAGTACCTGAACCTGTTGAAGTGGGTCCGGATCATTTCGTAAGCTGTCATAACTGGGAGGTGATTGCCAATGGCTAAGATTTTTGAAGTCGAAAACCTGAAAGTTCACTTCAAGCTTAAGGGAACCTTTGGCAGCGCTGCGAAGACAGTTAAGGCTGTTGACGGTGTTTCCTTCAGCATTGAAGAGGGAGAAGTGCTTTCACTGGTCGGCGAATCGGGGAGCGGTAAAACCACAACAGGTAAAGCGTTGCTGCAGCTTGTTCCTTATACGTGCAACAGGATGAAGTTTAAGGGAGAAGAAATCGAGAAGACTAAAGCGGGTCTGAAGAAATTCAGACAGCAGGCACAGATGATTTATCAGGATCCTTATCAGTCCCTTAACCCAAGAAACGAAATACTCGATATTGTTTCAGAGCCTCTTATGGTCAATAAATTGACGAAAAGTGAGTCTGACAGACTTGAGCGCAGTAAAAATGCACTGGAGGAGGCCGGACTGGCACCGGGTGAAGATTATTTCTTCAGATATCCGTATGAATTGTCGGGAGGTCAGAGACAGAGAGTAGTAATAGCAAGTTCAATGATAATGAAGCCGGATTTTGTCGTAGCTGATGAACCTGTTTCTATGCTTGATGCATCTATTCGTACGGGTATTCTCAGACTTATGATGAAGTTCAGGGAAGAGACTGGTGTATCATACCTTTTTATTACTCATGATTTGTCTTTGGCATGGCTGATATCAGACAGAATTGCCATAATGTATCTGGGTAAAATCATGGAAATAGGAAGCTCCGATATTATTGTAAACGGTGGAGTTCATCCCTATACAAAAGCACTGGCGGAAATAATGCCTAAACCCGGCAAATCTCGCCGGGGAGCCAGAAATGTCCTGGCCGGGGAAACACCGGATCCGACGGAAGTCGTGGAGGGATGTAAATTCTGCAGCAGATGTCCTGTTCGTATGGAAAAATGTGAGGCGGAGGAGCCGCCGATGTTTGAAGTAGAACAGGGACATCAGGTTGCCTGCTGGAGGGCAATGAAATGACTGTAAAAGAACGAATCATTACTGAAGTAAACAAAATAGATATAGCTGAGCTCACATCCAGTCTGGTAAAATTAAAAAGTTATTCCTTTATGGAGAATCAGGAGCAGGAAGTTGCGGAATACATCTGCGACTTCCTGATTTCCAACGGAATTGAAGCAGAGCTTAATTATGCCGCGCCGGGAAGACCTAATGTGATAGCGTCAATTGGTGAAGGCGGAGGGCCTGTTCTGATGCTCAACGGTCACATTGATACTGTACCTGCATACGATATGCCGGATGCTTTCGCAGGAGAGATCAGAGACGGAAGAGTATACGGAAGAGGTTCATGCGATATGAAGGGTTCTGTTGCTGCTATGATGGCAGCTATAATAGGAATAAAAAACTCAGGTGTCAAGCTGAAGGGAAAAGTAGTTTTCGCAGCGGTTGCGGATGAAGAAGAAGCCGGAATCGGGACAAAAACTCTTCTTAAAAACTGGTGTAATGCAGACGCCGTTATTGTCGGTGAACCATCTGGTCTTCGTATCGGTCTCGGGAACAAGGGCCTTGAATGGATAAAGGTTGATTTTTTTGGCAAGAAAGTTCACGGCGGAGAGCAGAAAAACGGAATTAATGCTATTGAAATGGCAGCCAGATTCATTTCGTATCTGACGGAGGTATATGTGCCGAAGCTGGACAAGAGGACAGCCGAATACCTGGGAAGCGCAAGTCTGAATATAGGAACGATTTCGGGAGGAGATCAGCCGAGCACAGTTGCCGACAGTTGTACGGTAACTTTTGACAGAAGATCTATACCGGGAGAATCTGTAGAAGATGTTTATAGAGAAATAAACGAAATACTGGAATTTCTTGGAGAAAAGTATCCGGGATTCAGTGCCAGTGCAAGTGATCTGATTGAAGGTAACAATGAATTGCCTCATCTGGCATTTTGCACCTCACCTGAAGCGGAAATTGTTAAGGCTGCACAGGCAGCGGCAAATGAAACAGGAATCGGTGAAAGACCTCTTGAGGGAATGTCTTTCTGGACGGATGCAGGATTCATAGCCAATAATACTGACGCAGAGTGTATAATATTAGGACCGGGTGAAATGGCTGTATGTCACACGGCAAATGAAAATATTTCCATAGATCAGCTGGAAAAGGGAGCGGCAATGTTCGCACTAACGGCTCTGGAATACTGTGGAGAGGAAATTTGATGGCAAAAGAAACAAGTAAGACAAGTATAGAAAAGGCGCTGGACATACTAAGTATATTCAGCGAAGAGCCTTATGAATATTCCGTGATGGATATTGTGAAAATCACAGGGATGAACAGAACTACGGTTTACAGGGATTTGACAGCTTTTGAAAACTACGGTCTTATAATGAAAGCCGAAGATAACAGGAAATACACACTGGGTCCTTTAGCTTATCACATGGGCAGTGCATATCTCACAAAAGCAGATTACGAAGAAAAAATACTCAATATTCTTGAGAAAATAGGTGAGGAAACCAAGGAATCCGTCGGGCTGGCAAGAAGAGACGGAGACAAGATTGTTTCAATTTATTCTGTTGAAATACACCAGGCCATAAAAATAAACGACAAGCCGGGGACTTTTTATCCGATAAACAGAGGAACATACGGTAAATGCCTTACGGCTTTCAGGGATGATCCCATTACACGTGAACAGCTTGAGAAAATGGATTTCGAAAAGGAAGCTCCGAGGACGTTAACAGAACCGGATGAGATTTTGCTTGAATATGAGAAAATCAGAAATGACGGATATGTAACAAGCGTTGAGGAATCTTATGCGTATGCCATAGGAGTCGGTGTTCCTCTCAGGAGTCCGGACGGTAAAGTCAGAAATGTGGTAGCAGTTTCCTTCTTTATGCAGGACGGCTACGAGAAGAAGATGGAAGATATAAAAAGAGTACTCTTTAAGTATCAGTCCGAAATAGAAAAATATCTGAGATGAGTGATTTGAATATAATCGAAAAAAAAGAATACATCGACGGAATTCTGAAAGACCTTTCGGGACTTATCGGAATACCTAGTGTATCCGATGACAGGAAGCAAGTAAAAAAAGCATTGGATTACGTAATTGAACTGGGAAAGAGCATGGGATTTGAAACGGGAATCTTTTCCCATGGAAGAGTCGGTGTAATTGAATGGGGCACAGGACCGGAAACTCTGGGAATTCTTGTTCATGTGGACGTTGTCCCGCCGGATCCTTTGGAACAATGGGAAATCGATCCCTTTGAAGCAGTAATCAGAGACGGTAAAATCTTCGGGCGCGGGACAATGGACGACAAGGGCATGGTGATAGCCAGTCTGCATGCCATGAAGGCTGTTAAGGACATGGCTGCGGAAGAGGGACTGGCTCCGTACAAAAAGGTTCAGCTGATTATCGGAACTCAGGAAGAAGCCGAATGGGACGACATGTACGAATATGTAGCGTCAAACCCTCTTCCTGATTACGGATTTACTCCCGATGGCGAATTTCCATATGCCAATATAGAAAAAGGAATTGTCGATATAGACATGATTTTCCCGCTTCCGGATGATCGACGGGTTATTTCTGTTGAAGCAGGATCTGCGGTAAATGCTATTCCGGCCTTTGCAAAGGCTGTGTTTTCTAATGGAAAAACTCTTGAGGCAAAGGGAAGGACATGTCATTCATGTGATCCCGCGAAGGGAGAAAACGCAGTATTTAACCTTACTGAGAAGCTGAAGGAAGCTGAGGGGGACAGTGAACTGACAAACATCCTTGAAATGATCGAGGAGGCTTTCGGTGACTGTTACGGAAGCAATCTGCCTATTTACAAAGAAAGTGAATACTATGACGGCGAATGGGTTCACAGGAATGTTTTTTCGCCTACCCTTGTTAAAACATCCGATAATGAGCTTCGGATTACAGTAGATGTAAGATTTGCCTACGGCACAGAGCCGGAGGAAATAATTGATTGCATGAAAACACTTGCCGAAGGACACGGAGGAAGAATCGAGTCAGTTTCTGTCATGCCTGCAGTATTTGTTTCACGAGACAGGCCTTTTCTCAAGGTGTTTGATGAAGCATACGAGAAACATTCGGGACTTCCCTATTCCGGAAGTGTTGCTATGGGCGGATCCTATGCCAAGACAATGCCTAATATTGTTTCATGGGGTCCTATTTTCCCGGGTGAAGAAGATTTTTGTCACGAACCGAATGAGTATATGAGTATTGAATCGCTGGAAAAGTGTTTCATGATATATTCTGAGGCAATAAAAAAGCTTTTGTTTGAAAACAAAAGCTTTAAGTAAAAGTTTATTATCTGTTTATCAGCTGCTTGCGTATTATCTTACCGTTGAAGGTTCTCGGGATTTCATCAATCTCCTCAATATATTTAGGAAGCTTGTTGGCGTCGAGAACCTCAGCGAGGAAACTCTTAAAGGATTTATCGTTATATTCAACGCCTTCTGCAAGCACTATGTAGAGTTTAGGTGCCTGACCTGTCAGGGAATCTTCCACAGGAACGCAGGCACAGTCTTCAATCATGTCATTTTTGATGACCATGCTTTCAATTTCTTCCGGGCTTATTTTGACTCCACCGTAATTTATCACGTCGTCTTTTCTTCCCAGCATGTAAACATAACCGTCTTCGTCTATGTATCCCAGATCCTTTGTATATATGTAGTCACCGTCAGGCATTGCTTCGGCAGTAAGCTCCGGAGCTTTGAAGTATTCCTTCATGTTGATTGCACCTGAACTTGCAAGGAACCCGAGATTATCGGGAGATGATTTGATTTCGTTTCTGTTTTCGTCAACGACGATAAAATGTGCATTCACAGCAGGTTTGCCTATACATCCCGGAGCCTTCGGAGCACCGTTAAAATCCATAAGGCATGAACAGCCTGCCTCAGTGCTTCCGTAGAAGTTGTAAAGTCTCGTATTCGGCAGAATTCTTGAAAGATGTTCTTTATCTTCTTCCGAAAGAGGTGCAGAACCCAGCTGAATGTAGTCAAGCACGTCTTTATAATCACCCAGTCTGTCTTTTGACAGCTTGAATATTATCGAAAGCATACTCGGTGACAGATCCATTGAAGTGACCTTATATTCGTCCATCATTCCGAAAACTTTCTTCAGAAGCATTATTCCGTCAACGAAAACAACACTGCTTCCGTTTACCATATTGGCGTAAGTTCTCCTCAATCCGTGAGAATGACTTGTAGGCATCGGAATCATCTCAACGTTCTCCGGCTTCATCTTAACACCGCAGCACACGTTTTCCGCAATTGCTATGTCATTTCCGTGAGTAAGGACGATACCCTTGCTCTTGCCTGTCGTTCCCGTTGAGAAGAGAATTTCCGAAACAACATCTCTGTCCGGGAAGTCTATTACTTCCAGATCTTCTATTGATCCTCGATATACTCCGTCACGCTCACATCCAAGAGCAAAAGCATCAGATGTACTGATGTCAAAATGCGGAACTGAGGAAAGTTCGTCTACCGGTGATGTTCCGATATGGAGAACCGCATCTGTATCCTGCGAGATTTCGAGAATGCGGTTTAATGCAGCATTTTTTTCGAGAGGAACAAATACTGCTTTCAGAAGATGAAGTGCGAATTCGCATATCATGTAATCGACACTCTGATTACATTCAACAACTACACAGGAGCCTCTTCTTACTCCCAGACTTTCGAAATGCATTGCAAGTCCGCAAATGCTGTCCCAAACTTGTTTATATGTCAGAGACTTTCTTTCATCGGCCAGACACAGTCTGTCCGGATTAGCAAGCGCATTATGCGCGAGATTTTCAACTATTGATGAATACATATCATACCTCCGACAGAAATATAACATATTAATATTTACAAATCAATGATATATGATTAGAATAGTGGGGGTATAAATGCCGAGTTATCATAATTCGAAAAAATATAAATTAGGAGTGTGGAGTTACTTGAAAAAAAGAGTTATCAATCTTGTAATAGGACCGGTACTGTTTTTGATTTGCTATTTTCTTCTGCCGGAATCCTTCTTTGACACAGCTGCAGCCAGAGGGGCAATCGGTACAATAGCATGGATGGCATACTGGTGGATAACGGGACCTGTGGATTTTGCTGTCACAGGATTTCTGCCGATTATTGTAAATGCATTGTTTCAGCTGTGCGATATGTCGCTGGTGATTTCCAATTATGCGGATGAAATAATCCTTCTGCTTCTGGGAGCGTCGCTGATAACAGCAGCCTGGGAAATAACAGGACTGGACAAGAGAATTGCGTCGATGTTCCTGATGCTGATAGGGAGCAACCTGAGGAATCAGATAATATTCTGGTTTTTACTGTCAACGATTCTGTCATCGGTGCTGCCGAATGCCGTAGTGTGTGCGGCAATAACACCTATTGCCGTTTCGATGCTGAAATACGTAGGTATAAATGAAATTCAGGAGAGCAACACAGGTTCGATGATTTTGCTTACCATAGCTTACGGGGCAGGTGTCGGAGGACTCGTATCGCCTCTCGGCGGAGCCATGAACCTCGTGGCCGTAGATTATCTGCAGCAGGTTTCGGGACAGGAATTTATTTATTGGCACTGGGTTGTGCGTTTTCTTCCTATTGCAGTAATACTCGTGGCAAGCAACATTATATACCTTGTGCTTTGCTGTAAGAAAAACGATCATCTCGGTCAGTCAAAGGAATACTTTGTGGAACAGTACAGAGCCATGGGGAAAATGAGAAATGACGAGAAATGGGCTCTCGGCTTATTTCTTCTGGCAACAGTCCTGGCATTTACAAGACAGTTTTATCAGGATATACTGCCGGGACTTAAGCCTGCATATGTGTTTATCGGCTGCGCTATTATCGCCTTTATTATTATGGAAAAAGACGGCGGCAGACTTATGACGTGGAAGTCAGCGGAAAGAAAAGTAATATGGGATCTTCTCTATATTTTCGCAGGCGGTCTGGCAGCAGGAACACTTATTAATGAAACGGGAGCTACAGGTGCCATTGGCAAGGCAATGGCTTCGATGAATCTGGATGGCGGATTCTTCACGATTCTTGTAATAATCACTGTGACTATTCTCATGTCTGATATGACATCCAATACTGCTACAGCAGCGGTGGCACTGCCTGTTATAATAAGTATCGTGCAGGGAATAGGACTCGATCCGGTTCCGTATATTTACATTACGGCTATCGGCGTCAACCTGTCATATATGTTGCCAACATCAATAAGAGCAATACCGGTGGGATACGGACTAAGTCCTAAATTTATGCTTAAGAAGGGCGTAGTGATTACAGTAATGGTAATACTTCTTATGACGGTTGTCTCCTGGATTATGATGACGTATATTCCGGGATTCAGCAACGTATAATATCAATAAAGGAAAAGTAATGAAAAACAACGGAGGAGAAGAATACATAAGAATAATTGCTGAAATGAAAAGCATTTCGGCAGCAGCGGAGGTTATCGGAATTACCCAGCCGGCTCTAAGCGCTTTTCTCAAGAAACAGGAAAAAGAGCTGAACACAGTGCTTTTTGACAGATCCAAGGTGCCTCTGGAGCTTACTGAATCGGGAAAAGCGTATCTGAATTACATTGAAAAGCACAGGCTTATGCTAAGACAGCTGAAACAGGAAATATCAGATATCGATAAACTGAAGACAGGTCATCTGGCAATAGGAGGAGCTACGTTTTTTAATATTGCCTATCTGCCTGTTGTGATTGAGCGATACCAGCGTGAATATCCGGGAATTGACATAGAGATTGTCGACGGAAAAATCCCGGAAATTACCGCAAAGGCACAACAAGGAGAACTGGACCTGTTTATTACTCCTATTGCCGGAGAAGACAGCAGATTTCAATATGAGAAATTCATTTCGGAGGATATTTATCTGGCGGTACCGTCGGAGTGGGATGTTAACGATAAAATTGGACAGCCTTATTCAGATGGTATAAAATATGTGACAGAAAGTGATTTCAGAGAACTTTGCAGATACACGTTTATTGTTCTTAAGGAAGACCAGCATATAGGCAAAATAATGCGTGAGCTTTTCTCCAGATATGACGCTTATCCGGAGAAAACTGTTATCGCCGAACAGACGATGACTACTCTGGCTCTGACAATTAAAGGTGTCGGAATATCGATGATAACCGAAAGCAGCATAAGAAACTGCGGTCTGGCAGATTTGCCGGAACTTTATATGGCGGATGAAAGCCTTTGCAGGAGGGACATGTATATTGCCCATGCAGGCGACAGATACCTTTCGAGACCTGCGGAGGAGTTTATCCGAATACTTAAAGAGGAGTACAGAAAATGAGATGTCCATATTGTGAAAACGAAGACAGCAAGGTAATTGATTCCAGACATACGGAAGACGGCAAGGCTATAAGAAGGCGCAGAGAATGTGAGGCATGCGGACGCAGATTCACAACATATGAAAAGATTGAAGAAATGATTCTGATGATAATCAAAAAGGACGGAAGCCGCCAGGCCTTTGACAGAAACAAGCTGATGAACGGAATAATAAGAGCCTGTGAGAAGCGGCCTGTCTCCGTTACTGATATCGAGAAGATTGTTGACGATATAGAACGAGGTCTTAACAACACGATGGAAAAGGAAGTAGAAAGCACTTTTCTGGGAGAACTTGTCATGGAACGGCTTAAAGATCTTGATGAAGTGGCATATGTTCGCTTCGCGTCGGTATACAGGCAGTTTACTGATGTAAATACATTTGTGCAGGAGGTTGAAAAACTTCTTACGAACAGAAAAAGTTGAGAGAGGGAGATTGTATGAACAGCAAATACAGAATAGCTATAGACGGTCCGAGCGGAGCCGGTAAAAGTACGATTGCCAAAGCAGTTGCCGGGAAGCTGGGCATTGATTATATCGATACGGGAGCTATGTACAGAGCTATCGGATACAAAGCAGGAAGGGAGAACGTAGAACCTGAGGACAAAGAGAGACTGTCTGAAATGCTTGCAGATACTGAGATAGATTTTTCCGATGGAAACATTATACTCGACGGTGAGAACGTCAACAGCCTTATAAGGACACCTGAGGTGTCTATGCTGGCATCAAAGTATTCGGCAGTTCGGGAGGTAAGAGAAAAGCTGGTCGAACTCCAGAGGAATATGGGAATGCGAAAAAGTGTCATCATGGACGGCAGAGACATAGGAACCAACGTACTGAAAGATGCAGAGTACAAAATTTTCCTTACTGCTTCCGCTGAGGAAAGAGCAGATCGTCGATTCAGGGAGCTTCAGGAAAAGGGCCGTGAACAAAGTTACGATTCTGTACTTGAAGATATTAAACAGCGGGATCACAATGACATGACAAGAAAACTGAATCCGCTTCGAAAGGCAGAAGATGCAATTGAACTGGATACTACGGGAATGGACATCGAACAGGTAATCGAAGCTGTGATGGACATTGTTTACAAAAAATGAAATTAATGGTAAAATACTCCTTGAAAGGAGTATTTTTTATGAGGATTAGAGAATATCCCGTTGAGGAAAAACCAAGGGAGAAATTGTTGTCTATGGGAGCAGATTCCCTTTCCAACGCAGAACTTCTGGCGATTTTGCTTGGAAGCGGAACTTCGAGAAAAAGCGCTGTTCAGATGGCAGAGGAAGTGCTGACGCTTGGGGAAGAGGGAATACGCCACTTGGCTGATTGTACGCCTGAAGAACTTTGCTGTATCAACGGAATGGGTCAGGCAAAGTGCTGCTCCGTGCTGGCTGCCGTAGAACTGGGAAAAAGAATAGCGACTGCCGTTCCGGAAAAGAGATTTTCGATTAAAAGTTCGGAAGACGTTGCCGGTCTGTACATGGAGAGACTCAGATACGAGAAAAGGGAAAACTTCATGTGCCTGCTTATTAATGTGAAAGGTGAGATTATCGAGGACAGTGTTATATCTGTCGGTGATCTCTGCTCGTCAATCACCCATCCGAGAGAGGTGTTCACAAAGGCTGTAAGGAGAAGTGCCGGCTCTGTTATTTTCGTACATAATCATCCTTCCGGCGATCCGGAACCATCGGCAACAGATATTGAAACAACAGAGCGGCTGGCTGAAGCAGGTAATCTTCTCGGTATTCCCGTACTGGATCACATTATAATCGGTGACGGCAATTATACCAGTCTGAAGTCAATGGGTGTACTGTAATTTTTTTCTTGACTATAAACAAAAAGCGTTGCAAAATATTAGTATATATTTTCTTTGGAGTTTAGTTATGAGTAAAGTTTTGCTGGTATCTTCCGGAAAGGGCGGAACAGGGAAGACAATGGTCTCTGTTAATCTCGGCGCAACTTTGGCACAATCCGGATTTAAAGTTCTCATAGTAGACATGGACATGGGTTTAAGAAATGTCGATGTCTATCTTGGAATGGAAAATAAGGTGGTTTATAACCTTATGGATGTGATGTCGGGGATTTGCCGTATTAATCAGGCTGTTCTAAAAGTAGGAGGATTCAGGAATCTGTATTTTATTGCAGCATCTCCTATAAAGGACGAAAGAGATATCACAGATCTTCATATGCAGGTTCTCTGCAATAAGCTTGGAGATGTTTTTGACTTTATTATTATCGACACTCCTGCCGGAATCGGTGAAATGGTTGATATCGCTGCGGCAGTTTCAGAGTCTGCTATAATTGTTACAGAACCTGACAGTGCAGCATTGAGAGATGCTGATTCAGCTGAACGATATATCAGAAATCTGGGAATCCGTGACATAAAGTTCGTTATTAACAAAGTGAACCTCGAACTTATGAAACAAGGCTTCCTGCCTAGTATTGAGGAAATTGTAAATATGTTCGGAAGTTCGATAATAGGATGGATTCCTGAGGATGACAATATTAGAATTTCAACAAGCAAGGGGATTCCGATTGTTGCCAAAAGAGGAACTTATCTTGAATCTGCATTTCTGGAAATCGGTAAAAAAGCCATCAGTAGACTTTAATGACATATGATATTTAATGATTAAGTTATTTGAACCGTCGCCTTTGCGGCGGTTTTTATAGTATGATACAGCTGAGGCGGATTTTGCATTGACGCAACTGCTGTAAAATACTATAATATTCATGTATGCTTTTAACTTTTGTTGATTCAAAAACAATTGATATACAATATTTTATGTAAGGAGGGATGTCGATATATGACAACGATAATCATTGTTGTAGTTGGTCTGGCGGCTCTTGTTATCGGGCTGCTGGTTGGATATATACTGCGCAAGTCGATTGGTGAAAAAACCATAGGAAATGCCGAACTGAAGGCGAAAAACATGATTCTTGATGCCGAGAACAGAGCCGAGACAATTAAGAAGGAACTGATTCTTGAGGCTAAAGAAGAATCACAGAAGCAGAAAAACGAAGTTGAAAGAGAAATTCGAGAGAGAAGAAATGAGATTTCTAAGCAGGAAAGGAGACTGAATCAGAAAGAAGACTCCATTGACCGCAAGCTGGAGAATATTGAAAAGAAAGAAGAAAGCATAACAAATAAGGAAAAGAGCATCACAAGCAAATACAACGAAGCCGACAAGCTGGTTCAGAAACAGCTGGAAGAACTGGAGAAGATTTCGGGATATACGGTGGAAGAAGCCAGAAAAATAATGCTCGAAAAGGTCGAAGTCGAAGCCAGAAGCGATGCCGCAGTGCTTTATAAAGAAATTGAATCAAAGGCAAAAGACGACGCCGAAAAGAAAGCAAAAGAAATTATTACAGGGGCAATTCAGAGGTGCGCGGCAGATCATGTTGCGGAATCAACAGTTTCGGTTGTTCCTCTTCCTAACGATGAAATGAAGGGCAGAGTAATCGGAAGAGAAGGCAGGAACATCAGAGCCATTGAAAATGCAACGGGCATAGACCTTATTATCGATGACACGCCTGAGGCAGTTATACTTTCCGGATTCGATCCTGTAAGAAGAGAGGTTGCAAGACTTGCTCTCGAGAAACTTATTGTCGATGGAAGAATTCACCCGGCAAGGATTGAGGAAATGGTTGAAAAATCCGAGAGAGAAGTCAAGGCAATAATAAAGGATGCAGGCGAACAGGCAACTTTTGACGTTGGTATTCACAATCTTCATCCTGAACTTGTGAAGCTTCTTGGAAGACTGAAATTCAGAACTTCCTACGGACAGAATGTACTTAAGCATTCAATTGAAGTGGCACATCTCGCAGGACTGATGGCAGGAGAGCTTGGGCTTGATGTTACTCTTGCCAAGAGAGCGGGACTTCTTCACGATATAGGCAAGGCTCTTGACCATGAGAGAGAAGGAACGCACGTTGACATAGGAATTGAAGTGCTCAGAAAATACAAGGAGAATGAGGCAGTTATTAACGGAATGGCAGCACACCACGGTGATTACGAACCGAAGTCCATTGAAGCCGTTCTAATAGCTGCAGCCGATGCTCTCAGTGCAGCGAGACCGGGAGCAAGACGAGAAACTCTTGAAAGTTATATAAAGAGACTTCAGAAACTTGAAGAAATTGCGAATACAACTACAGGAGTCGAAAGATCCTATGCAATTCAGGCCGGCAGAGAAATACGCATAATTGCCAAACCTGATGAAGTCGGCGATGATGCCATAGCACTTCTGGCACGTGATATTTCCAAGAAAATCGAATCGGAACTGGAATACCCGGGACAGATAAAGGTAAATGTTGTTCGTGAGACACGAGCAATTGATTATGCGAAATAAGGAGTTTTTGGGGCAGCGGCAAGTTGCCCCATTTTGGATATATACAGAAAGAAAAGAGAAATAAGATATATACGGAAAGAAGCTAATGATATATCTAGATAACAGCGCTACGACAAGACAATATGATGACGTAACCGAAATTATGCTCAAGTGCATGAAAGAGGTCTTCGGAAATCCTTCATCATTATACAGTTTGGGACTTGATGCCGAAAAGACTCTGAAGAAAGCACGTGAACAGGTTACAGATGCCATAGGCAGCGGGAGGACTGTGTTTACATCAGGAGGAACCGAAGCCGATAATACAGCTGTATTCGGAGCAGCCAAGGCATTAAAAAGAAGAGGCCGAAGGATTGTGACCAGTGCCGTTGAGCATCCTGCAGTTCTGGAATGCTGCTCAAGACTTGAAGAAGAAGGTTTCGAAGTAATAAGGGTAGGAGTTGACAATAAGTGCAGACCCGATATGGAGCAGCTTGCAAATGCAGTAAACAGCGATACGATTCTCGTAACGTTCATGCATGTAAACAACGAAACCGGTACAGTAATGCCCATTGACGAAATAAGAAAAATCATGGATAAAAACAAATCACCGGGGCTTTTGCATACAGATGCGGTGCAGAGCTTCGGTAAAATGAGAATGCCGCAGAATGCGGATATGGTTTCCATGAGCGGACATAAGATTCACGGACCTAAAGGCATTGGTGCGTTATGGATCAGAGAAAAAAACAGCCAGGGTAAAAAAATACTGCTGCCGGCATATATTACAGGAGGCGGACAGGAGCAGGGACAGAGATCGGGAACCGAAAACGTTCCTGCAATAGCAGGACTCGGTAAAGCTGTTGAAATTGCTCTTAATGACAGGGAGAAAGAAATGAAGCGGCTGGCAGGAATCCGGGCGGAAATCATCGGTGAACTGGAAAAAACACTGCCGGATGTAATCCTTAACAGCCCTCGAGAAGCAGGAGAAAAACCGGGTATGTGCTGCCCGACAGTAATTAATATGACCTTCATGGGTACAAGAGGTGAAGTTTTATTACACGACCTGGAGAGAGACGGAATATACGTTTCAACAGGATCGGCATGTTCATCAAATAAAAAAGGACAGAGCCATGTTCTTAAGGCAATGGGTCTTAAGGATAAGGAAATTGAGGGAACAATCAGAATAAGTCTGGGCAGGTTCAACTCAATGGACGAAGTTGATTTCATAACGGAAAAAATCAGAGCTGCCGTAACAAGATTCAGAAAGCTGGGCAGCTTCAGGTAGGAAATAACATGACGACAGAACTTAACAGAGAACATATTTTAATAGTAAGATGCGGTGAAGTCGCCCTTAAGGGAATGAATAAACCGTATTTCGAGAGAATGCTCCTGGAGCGAATCAAAAAACTTCTGAAAAAATTTGACGGAATCAAGGCTTACAGACATGAGGGGCTTATATTCGTCAGAGCAGATAAAGAATTAAATCCCGGTTCGGAGGGAAGACAGAAGATAATCAGAGAAATAGGCAAGGTGTTCGGCGTAGCCTCAATAAGTCCGGCAATGGAATGCCTTAGTACAATGGAGTCAATCGGCAGTACGGCTGTTGACTACATGATGGAGGCAATTGAAGAAAGAGGCGTTAAGACATTTAAGGTCGAAGCCAAGAGAGCCGACAAAAACTTCCCGGTCAAGTCTCCGGATATAGCACGGCAAATCGGTGCGGCAGTTCTTAAGGGCTGCAAAGTGCTCAAGGTTGATGTACATAATCCGGATGTCAGACTCTTTGTGGACGTAAGACATGATCAGTCATTTATATATCAGGATAAAATACCGGGATTCGGAGGCCTTCCGCTTGGCACAAACGGCAAGGGAATGACACTTCTCAGCGGAGGAATAGATTCGCCTGTATCAACATGGATGATGGCGAAGAGAGGAATGCTTATTGAAGCTGTTCATTTTCATTCGTTTCCGTACACAAGTCAGAGGGCCAGAGAGAAAGTTGAAGAACTTGCGTCTATTATTGCCACATACTGCGGCAGATTCAAGATGCATGTAATAAATATTCTGCCGATTCAGGAACAGATTGTACAGAACTGTCCCGAAGAGGAAACGACAATCCTCGTAAGACGATTTATGATGCGTATTGCACAGGAACTTGCTAAAGAGACGGAGTGCAATATGCTCATTACAGGAGAAAACCTGGGACAGGTTGCCAGCCAGACAGCAGAGGCCCTTACAGTAACAGATGCATGTGTGAACATGCCTGTAATGAGGCCTTTGATAGGGATGGACAAGGTTGACATTATGGATCTGGCACAGGAAATAGGCACATACGAGAAATCCATCGAACCATATGAAGACTGCTGTACAGTATTCCTGCCGAAACATCCGACAACTAAACCGAAGCTTGAGAGAATACTTGAATCAGAAAGCAGGCTTGACTGTGAGAAACTCATAAGAGAAGCAGTTGAAAGCAGAGAAACAGTGAATATATTCCCAGAGGGATAAAAGAGAGAAAGAGAGAAGAATATGACAAAGAAAATAATGCTTGGAAATGAAGCCTTTGCAAGAGGTGCATGGGAAGCAGGGGTTAAAGTGGTGTCATCCTATCCGGGAACACCGAGTACAGAGGTTACGGAAAGTGCTGCTAAATACGACGAGATGTACGTAGAATGGGCTCCGAACGAGAAAGTCGGAGTTGAAGTTGCCATGGGTGCTTCACTGGGCGGAGTAAGAGCCCTTTCATGTATGAAGCATGTAGGCCTTAATGTGGCTGCAGATCCTTTTTATACTGCAGCATATACAGGTGTTACGGGTGGAATGGTAGTGCTGGTTGCCGATGATAACGGATGCCATTCGAGTCAGAACGAGCAGGATTCAAGATATCACGGCAGAGCAGCCGGAGTGCCTGTGATTGAACCTTCAGATGCACAGGAATGCAAGGATTTTATCAAGCTGGCATATGATATCAGTGAGAAATACGATACGGTTGTTCTCATGAGAAGCAACACGAGAGTCTCCCATTCAAGAGGTATCGTCGAGCTCAGTGAGAGAATTGAGAAGGAAGAGATCCCGTATGAGAAGAATATGAGCAAATACGTGGCTATGCCTGCAATGGCGAGGAAGCTCCACGTAGCACAGGAAAAACGCTTGGCTGATATTACAGCTGACAGCTCTGTTCTCGGTCTGAACAGAGTGGACAAAGGCGACGGCAAAATAGGAATTATTACAAGCGGCATATGCTATCAGTATGTTAAAGAGGCGCTGCCTGAGGTTTCTGTTCTGAAGCTGGGACTTGTTAATCCTATTTCTAAAAAAGAAATTGAGGATTTTGCGGGAACAGTAGAAAACCTCTATATTATTGAGGAAGGAAATGCGTTCCTGGAGGAACAGATAAGAGCCATGGGCATTAAGGTTGCCGGCGGCAAGGATATGTTCACAATTCAGGGTGAATACAGTGCCAACATGATAAGAAAGGCTTTCGGAAGAGATTTACCGGAAAGTGCAGTTGAATCGGTTGATGACGCACCGGGAAGACCTCCTCTTCTCTGTGCAGGATGTCCGCACAAAGGACTGTTCTACGTTCTCAGCAAGCTGAAGACTACGGTTCTCGGAGATATCGGATGTTATACACTGGCGGCACTGCCTCCTACATCGGCAATGGATACGACGCTCTGCATGGGTGCATCGATTACAATGGCTCATGGATTCGAAAAAGCCACGGGAAGCAGCGAAAATACAGTAGCTGTGCTGGGAGATTCAACTTTCTTCCACTCGGGGATTACAGGACTCATTAACATGAGCTATAACGAATCAAAAGGAACTGTAATTATTCTTGATAACAGAATTACCGGTATGACAGGACATCAGGATAACCCTGCAAGCGGCAGAAATGCCAAGGGTGAAATGGCTCCGGCAGTTAATATTGAAGCTCTTGTTAAAGCGTGCGGTGTTAAGAATGTAAGGGTTGTAGATCCTCTTGACGTTAAGAAGGTTGAAGAAGTACTTAAAGAAGAAATATACAGAGATGAGCTTTCTGTAGTGATTACAAGAAGACCGTGTGCGCTGATCGTTAAGCAGTCGAACATTCCTTGTGAAGTGACGGATAAGTGCAAGAACTGCAGGCTCTGCATGAAGGTGGGCTGTCCGGCAATCGAGCTTAAAGACGGAAAGCCGTTCATTGCATCAGACAGATGCGTAGGCTGTGGACTTTGCATGAATGTATGTCCGTTTGATGCCATTAAGAGCACAGGAAAGGAGAACAGATAAATGGATAAGAATATACTCATAGTCGGTGTCGGTGGACAGGGCACGCTTCTGGCCAGTGTTCTTCTGGGAAATCTGGCTCTTGATTCAGGTTATGATGTTAAACTCAGTGAGGTTCACGGTATGTCCCAGAGAGGCGGAGATGTTGTGACTCACGTAAAAATAAGTGACAGCAAAGTCAGCTCACCGCTTATTGAGAAAGGTGAGGCAGACATGATAATAGGCTTCGAGAAGCTTGAAGCCTACAGATGGCTCCCGTATCTTAAGAAAGGCGGAGAGTGCTTCGTGAACGATCATCAGATTATGCCTATGCCGGTTGTACTGGGAAAAGCCCAGTATCCGGAAGGTGTTGATGAGACAGTAAGAGATAATGCAGGGAAGGTTGTGTCTTTTAATGCTCTTGAGGTTGCGGAAGAGTGCGGAAGCAGCAAGGCTGTAAATGTTGTTTTGCTCGGCGCGGCATCAAAGAGCCTTCCTTTCAGCGAAGAACAGTGGATAAAAGTGATTGAGGAGAATGTTAAACCTAAGTTCGTTGAATTAAACAGGGAGGCCTTTATTAAGGGAGCAAGACAATAGCTCCCCTTAACGAGACCACGCTGTAATATTAACGCAAAGAAAGGAAGACATTTATGATTTGGAACAAGGAAATGGAATGTGCAGATCGCGAAACCATGCGCGCACTGCAGCTTGAGAAGTTACAGGGAACCGTGAAGTATGCATACGAAAGAGTGCCTCATTACAAAGAAGCTTTTGACAAGGCAGGAGTTAAGCCTGAAGATATCAAAACTCTTGAGGACATAGCTAAGTTGCCTTTTATTACAAAAGAAGATCTGGCGGCAAATTATCCTACAGGACTCTTCGCACAGCCGATGTCGGAAATTAAGAGAATTCATGCATCTTCAGGAACTACAGGTAAGCCGAAAATTGCAGGATATACTCAGAGTGACCTGGATATGTGGGGTGAGTGTGTTGCCAGAGGCCTGACAATGGCAGGAGCCGATGAGAATGACATAGTTCATGTATCATACGGATACGGTCTCTTTACAGGAGGTCTCGGAGCACATATAGGAGCTGAGACAATCGGAGCAACAGTTATCCCTATGAGCAGCGGAAATACGCAGAAACAGCTTATGTTCATGCAGGATATGAAGAGTACTGTTCTCTGCTGTACACCTTCGTATGCGCTTACTTTGGCTGAGGGTCTTAAGAAGGCAGGTCTTACACCAGATGATATTTATCTTAAGGCAGGTGTGTTCGGTGCTGAACCATGGACTCAGGGTATGAGAGACGAAATCGAGAAGGGACTTGGCCTTAAAGCTCACGATATCTACGGACTTTCGGAAATCATGGGACCGGGAGTTTCAATGAGCTGTGCATATAATTGCGGAATGCACATTCAGGAAGACTATTTCTATGTTGAAATTATAGATCCGGATACACTGGAAGTACTTCCAGACGGTGAAAAGGGAGAACTTGTAATAACTACTATCGGCAAGGAAGGAATGCCTCTTATCAGATACAGAACAAGAGATATCTGCTACCTTATGAGAGAAAAGTGCGAATGCGGCAGAACAACTGTCAGAATGAGCCGTGTATTCGGAAGAACAGACGATATGCTCATTATCAGAGGCGTAAACGTATTCCCGTCACAGGTTGAAACAGTAATCGCCAAGTTTGACGAAATTACAATGAACTACAAGCTCTATGTCGGAAGAGAAAATAACAAGGATACTTTCGAAATGGCAGTAGAACTTGCCGAAGGTCTTGAACTTGATGATATCGCAACTGTGGAAGCATTGAGAACAAAAGTGGATCACGCTATGAGAGATATGCTCGGAATCGGATGTAAAATCAGATTCCTCAACGCAGGTACGCTGCCTAGAAGTGAAGGCAAGGCAGTCAGAGTTGAAGATACAAGGAGGTTATAATCATGATTATCAAGCAGGTTTCAATTTTTGTAGAGAATGAGACAGGTAGATTGTATGATCTTATGCAGACACTGGCTGACAAGGAAATCAATCTCAATGCAGCAACAATTGCCGAAACAGGAGAATACGGCATTCTGAGATGTATCGTTCAGGAACCTGAAAAGGTTGTCGAAATTCTCAGGAACTGCAATTATTCTGCCAGCCTTTCGGATGTTATAGCTGTTGCAATCGAAAACAAAGCCGGAGGACTTAATAAAGTTCTTAAAATCCTTGCTGAGAAGAATATTGCTGTTAAGTATATTTATTCCACAATGCAGAGTGATAAGGATGAAGCGGCAATTATGGTAAAAGTAAATGATCCTCAGAAGGCTATTGATATTCTCGAGGCAGAGGGTGTTAAGCTCTTTGCTCTTGAAGATCTGAAATAGTCGAATTGATTAGAAGGGGTTAAAATGGGAAACAAAGCTGTTAAGAGAAAAAACGGAAAATCGGCCATGGGCTACGGAAGTAAGATAGTATTGATGATTTGTCTGATAGTTTTCTGTGCTTCCGCAGCTTGTCTTGCCGATTATTTTCATAAAAACTATTTCAAGGTTCAAAAAGAAGCGAAGCAGCTGGCTGAAAAGAGCAAAGACAGAAAAGGGCTGCTGGAGCTCTATGAAGAAAATAATGATCTGATAGGCTGGATTAAAGTAGATAATACTAAAATAGACTATCCGGTTATGCAGACGAAGTCTCAGCCGGAGTATTATCTGCGCAAAGATTTTGAGAAAAATTATTCTCTGGCCGGAACGCCTTTTATTGATGCGGGAAGCGACATTGAAGAGCCGACTTTTAACTGGCTGATTTACGGTCATAATATGAAAAGCGGTGTAATGTTCCATGATCTTCTTAAATATGAAGAAAAGGAGTTTATGGAGTCGAATCCGGCATTCACCTTAAGCGTAATCAAAAAAACAGAAGAAGGTTTATCTGTTGAAAAAGACAAATACAGAATTGTTGCGGCCTGTTATTCAGAAGTAAGATCTGAGGATGACAAAGCCTTCAAATATTACAAATATTCATCCTATACAGATGAGAAAATGTTTGAGGAGTTTGTAAAGGGCATAAAAAACGAATCCTGCTATGATACGGGAATTACACCTGCGTACGGTGACCAGCTTGTCACACTGTCAACATGTGCATACCATACGGAAAACGGCAGGTTTTATGTGGTTGGTGTGAAGCAGAATTAGAAACAAGAAAAAAGAGCGATCTGTTCGAATCGCTCTTTTTATATGCTTAAATTATTTCATTACGGCTCCGTGGGCTGCTGAGTCTACGTAACGCTGATATCTTACAAGCCAGCCGCCTGTAACAGTCGGTTCAGGTGCAACGTAGCTTTCGCGACGTTTAGCGAATTCTTCTTCGCTAACCTGAGCGTTTATCTTAGCACCAGGAATATCTATTTCGATAATGTCGCCTTCCTCAAGGAGTCCGATGTTTCCGCCGGCAGCTGCCTCAGGGCAGACATGACCGATAGAAGCGCCTCTGCTGGCTCCGCTGAAACGACCGTCAGTAATAAGTGCAACAGTCTTATCAAGCTTCATTCCGGCGAGAGCACTTGTAGGATTGAGCATTTCTCTCATTCCCGGACCGCCCTTAGGGCCTTCGTATCTGATAACAACAACATCACCGTCCTTGATTTTGCCGTCGTAAATTGCTGCAATAGCATCATCCTCGCTGTTGAATACTCTGGCAGGACCACTGTGAACGAGCATCTCAGGGGCAACTGCACTTCTTTTAACAACGCATCCGTCCTGAGCGATATTTCCCCACATAATGGCTATTCCGCCTGTTTCGCTGTAAGGATCTGATACCGGTCTTATGCAGTTTGTGTCTTTAATATGTGCGCCTTCGATATTCTCGGCAACGGTTTTACCTGTTGCAGTGATAAGAGAAGTGTCGATAACCCCAATCTTATCAAGTTCGGCAAGTACAGCCGGAAGCCCGCCTGCATTGTTCAGGTCATGCATATGCGTAGGACCTGCAGGTGCCAGATGACAAAGGTTTGGAACCTTGCCGCTGTATTCGTTAAAAAGCTTAAGGTCGAAGTCAACACCTGCTTCATTGGCAATGGCCAGAAGGTGAAGAACTGTGTTTGATGAACAACCGAGAGCCATATCGCATGCCAGGGCATTTCTTAAGGATTTCTCGTTGATAATGTCACGAGCTTTAATATCCTTTTCGACAAGATTCATAATCGCCATACCTGCATGTTTAGCGAGCATGATTCTGCCGCTGTGTACAGCCGGAATAGTGCCGTTGCCGGGAAGAGCGATTCCTACTGCTTCGGCCAGACAGTTAATGCTGTTTGCAGTATACATACCGGAGCATGAACCGCAGCCCGGACATACGTTTTCTTCGAATTCGTTCAGACCGGCTTCATCGATTATTCCGGCTTTGTATGAACCGACAGCCTCAAACATTTTACTGAGACTTGTTTCCTGTCCGTTAACAAGTCCTGACATCATAGGACCGCCGGAGCATACTACTGCAGGAATATTCATTCTAACAGCAGCCATAATCATGCCGGGAACAATTTTGTCACAGTTTGGAATCAGTACAAGACCATCAAAGGCATGTGCCATAGTCATTGTTTCAACGCTGTCGGCAATAAGCTCTCTGCTTGCCAGAGAGTATTTCATTCCAATGTGACCCATTGCGATTCCATCGCAAACGCCAATAGCAGGGACTTCAATAGGTGTTCCGCCGGCCATGCGAACACCGGCCTTAACAGCTTCGGCTACTTTATCCAGATGCACATGACCCGGAACGATTTCACTCTTAGCGGAAACAACTCCGATAAGAGGTCTTTCAAGCTCTTCGCGAGTATATCCCATGGCGTAGAAGAGGCTCCTGTTCGGAGCTCTTTCTGCGCCTTTTGTTACTGTATCACTTCTCATAATTTGTCCTCAGATTATTTTTTTAACCAGCTCATCATCTTTCTAAGTTCAGCACCTACTGTGCAGAGAAGGTGAGAAGCCTCTCTCTTACGTGTTGCCAGGAACTTAGCCTTGCCGCCTGCATTGAATTCCTGAATGAATTCTGATGCGAAAGTTCCGTCCTGAATCTCAGTAAGAACCTGTTTCATTTCTTTTCTTGTTTCTTCTGTAATGAGTCTCTTTCCTGTTCTGTAATCACCGTATTCTGCTGTATTTGAAATTGAGTATCTCATCTTGTCGAAGCCGCCTTCGTTAATCAGGTCAACAATCAGTTTCATTTCATGGATACATTCGAAGTATGCCATTTCAGGAGCATAACCGGCTTCTACGAGAGTATCGAATCCGGCCTTCATAAGCTCAGTAACACCACCGCAGAGAACAGCCTGTTCGCCGAAGAGGTCTGTTTCAGTTTCTTCTTTGAAAGTTGTTTCCAGGATTCCTGCTCTTCCTGCACCGATTCCTGAAGCATATGCCAAAGCATAGTCCTTAGCTTTTCCTGAAGCATCCTGATAAACGGCGATCAGTGAAGGAACTCCTCTGCCTTCGAGGTACTGGCTTCTTACAGTGTGTCCAGGTCCCTTAGGAGCAATCATGATAACATCATTGTCAGCCTTAGGGGTAATCTGGTTAAAGTGAATGTTGAAGCCGTGTGCAAATGCAAGAACATCGCCTTCCTTCATGTGCTTTTCTACCTGGTTTTTATAGATATCAGCAGCCAGTTCATCCGGTACGAGCATCATAACGATATCTCCTGCTTCTGCAGCAGATTCAATGTCCATAACTTTAAGACCTGCAGCTTCTGCCTTTGCAGTATGTGATGAACCCGGTCTGAGACCTACAACTACGTTGCAGCCGCTTTCATTAAGGTTCATTGCGTGGGCATGACCCTGTGAACCGAAACCGAGAATAGCAACAGTCTTTCCGTCCAGCATTCCTAAATTACAATCTGTGTCATAGTATTTTTTTATCATGATTTTCTCCTTTCAATCATTATATTATTTTTATATTTTGTATTTAATACTAATTCTGTTCCGATGAATCCGATATGCCTGCGTCACCTCTGTTTATTCCGGTAACGCCTGTACGGCATACGTCAACAATTTCATAGCAGCTCATCATATCCATAAAACCGTTTATTTTTTCTGTTGAGCCTGTCAACTCGACAATAAGGCTTTTTCTGGACAGATCCACTATTCTGCCTCTGTATATTTCCACGATTTCTCTTATCTGAGAGCGATCCTTTTTATCTGCTTTTATTTTCAGAAGCAGCAGTTCTCTGTAAATGCTCTTGGAATCCATAATATCAATTGTTTTGACGAATTCCTGTTTCGCTGTCTGAGTAAGAATCTGATCGAATTTTCTGTCGTCGCCTGTAGTGGCGATTGTAATTCGCGTCAGCGTGGGATCGTTAGTCGGTGAGGCTGTAAATGAATCTATATTGAAACCGCGCCTTCCGAAGAGGCTTCCCAGCCTTGCCGTAACTCCCGGCTCGTTGACAACCAGGATACTGAGAATCTCGCTTCTCTCTGTTTTATCCATGGTAACCTCCTTTAACCTATAATCATATCCTCAACGGTTCCGCCTCCCGGAATCATTGGATAAACACATTCATTTGTGGCTATATGACAATCAATCCATACAGGGCCGCTGTCCTTTAACGCCTGTGCAAAGGCTTCCTCAAATTCAGCAGGAGTAGTCGCTCTGTAGCCTTTGCCCCCGAACCCTTCGATTACCTTTACGAAATCTGTTTTTCTTTCGGGAACAGTAGATGAATATCTCTTGCCGTAAAAAATCGTCTGCCACTGGTAAACCATTCCGAGAACGCTGTTGTTCATAATAATTGTTATAATAGGAAGGTTTTCGCTTACAGCAGTACAGGCTTCATTAAGGTTCATGTGGAATGACCCGTCGCCGGTGAAGTGGATGACTCTGCTGTCGGGAACTGCCATCTGTGCACCGATGGAAGCACCGTATCCAAAACCCATGGTACCGAGACCGCCGCTTGTAATAAACTGCTTGGTGTGCTCATGCTTCAGATACTGAGCTGCCCACATCTGATGCTGACCGACATCCGTAACGTATATAGTCTCTTTATCAGTGTTGCGGCATACAGTATCAATGATTTCGCTTGGATGAAGTTCTGCATCAGAACTCTTGACATCACCTGAGGTCTTCTTCCATCCTGTTGCGAGAGATAGCCATTCGCTGTGATTCTTTTCCTTTATATATGGCAAAAGCGCTTTAAGAAACTCACCGACATCTGCATTAACACCTAAATCAACGAGAACGTTCTTATTGATTTCGCTGGCATCGATATCTATCTGGACTTTCTTGGCTCTTCTTCCGAATTTTTCGGTGTTAAGAGCTACTCTGTCACTGAACCTTGTGCCGAGTGCGATAATAAGGTCGCTTCTGTCGAAAGCCTTGTTAGCTGCAATCGTTCCGTGCATTCCTGCCATTCCCAGATTCTTAGGATTATCATACCCGATGACTCCTGCAGACATGAGAGTATGTGCAGCAGGAATGTCTGCTTTCTCCATAAGCTCCAAAAGCTCAGAGCCTGCATTGGCTGATGCAACACCGCCTCCGCAGTAGATTACCGGTTTATCTGAAGCATTAATCATGTCGGCAACCTTCTTAACCTGCTCTTCCTTAAAGGAAGGCGGCGGAGTAAGAGTCATAGGAGATTTTTTCTTATAGGTAATCATTTCAGCAGTTACATCTTTAGTTATATCTACGAGAACAGGTCCCTTTCGTCCGCTGTTCGCAATACGAAAAGCGTTGTAAAGTGCATCCTCGAGATTGTTAATATCGTTAATGAAGAATGTATGCTTGGCAACAGGAATTACCACGTTGGAAATGCAGACTTCCTGGAATGCGTCACGTCCGATCATACTGTCGGGAACATTGGCTGTTATGGCAACAACGGGTATACTGTCCATAAATGCAGTCGCAATGCCTGTGACGAGATTTGTTGCTCCCGGACCGCTGGTAGCGAAACATACGCCGGTCTTACCGGTTGCTCTGGCGTAACCGTCAGCGGCATGAGCAGCACCCTGTTCGTGTGCAGTCATTACATGCTTGATTCTGTCACCGTATTCATAAAGTGCATCGTAGAGGTTCAACGCAGTGCCGCCGGGATATCCGAAGACAGTATCAACACCATGCTGCAGAAGAACTTCCATTACAAGTTGTGAACCGTTTATTCTCATTATTTCCTCCCAAATGGCCATAATAGACCAAATAATATTCTCTATGCCAATATTATAACTTTAAATAAAATAAAATCAACAAAAAAGAACAAAAATTGTAGATGTTTACAAAATAATATACGAAAAGTTTGTAAAAAAGAACAAAAAACAGAATTTTTTTCTATTGACAGACAATAAACCTTCATATATATTAGTTTTATGATACATAATTGAGGAAGGAGACGACAATTTCATGAATAAGATGACAGGAAATGAGTTTTTTATCAAGGCGCTTCGTGAAGAGGGTGTGGACACTCTGTTCGGATATCCGGGTGCCTGCGTCGTCGATATTTTCGACGAATTATACAAACAGCAGGAGATTGAACTCGTCCTTCCGAGACATGAGCAGGGACTCATTCATGCTGCTGAAGGATATGCCAGATCAACAGGAAAAGTCGGCGTTTGCCTGGTAACAAGCGGACCGGGAGCAACAAATCTCGTTACGGGTATTGCGGATGCTAATCTGGACAGTATACCGCTGGTTTGTTTCACGGGGCAGGTTGCAACGGGCCTCATAGGAAATGATACATTCCAGGAAGTTGATATTGTAGGCATTACGAGAAATATAACGAAATACTCATGTATGGTAAGGACGAGAGAGGAACTTAACCGTACTATAAAGGAAGCTTTTTATATAGCCAGAACCGGAAGACCGGGACCTGTTCTTATTGACCTTCCGAAGAATGTAATGGCTGAACTGGGAAGTGGGGAATATCCGGAAGAAGTAAATCTCAGGGGATATAAACCGAATACGAAGGTTCACGATGGACAGATCGGAAGAATTACTACCATGATGAAGAAGGCTAAGAAGCCTTTGTTCCTCCTTGGAGGCGGAGTGAAGATTGCAGGAGCTCAGGAAGGCATGACTGCTCTTATGGAAGCAACGAGAATTCCGGCAGTTACTACGATTATGGGCAAAGGCTCGGTTCCGACAAACCACGAGTTATATTTCGGAAACGTGGGAATGCATGGCTGCTATGCTGCCAATAACGGAGTAAACAACTGCGATCTCCTTATATCCATAGGAACGAGATTTAATGACAGAATAACGGGTAAACTTGGTACATTCGCTCCGAAGGCGAAGATAATACATATCGATATAGATACTGCGTCCATATCAAAGAATGTTACAGTTGATACTCCTGTAGTTGGAGATGCAGCGGAAGCTATCGATAAGCTCCTTGCATCTGTCGAGAAGAAGGAAGTTTTTCATGAAGAGAACAATCCGTGGATTGAACAGATGAAGGCATGGCGTCAAGAGAAGCCGCTGGTTATGAAAGAAAAAGAAAAACTGTGTCCGAAGCATATTATCGATGCCATTAACGAACAGTTTGAAGAGCCGATTGTTACAACGGACGTAGGGCAGAGTCAGATGTGGACAACGCAGTTCTTTGAAATATTCGGTAAAAGACAGCTGATTACAAGCGGCGGTCTCGGCACTATGGGCTTCGGTCTTCCGTCGGCAATCGGTGCGGCAATAGGAAATCCGGGCAGAGAAATAATAAGTATTTCGGGAGACGGAGGATTCCAGATGAATTCTCAGGAACTGGCTACTGCAACGATACAGAGACTTCCGGTAATATGCTGTGTTTTGAACAACGGTTATCTCGGAATGGTTCGTCAGTGGCAGGAACTTTTTTACAACAAAGTTTATGCGGGCACATGTCTTGTCAGAAACAAAGACTGTAAGTGCGTGGGAGACGGACTTTGCTGTAAGGGAAGAGACGAAAGCTGTCCTGAATATGTTCCGGATTTCATGAAGCTTGCAGACGCCTATGGTGCTCAGGGAATAAGAGTTACGTCTAAAGACCAGATAAAAGATGCTTTTGATAAAGCAAAGGCGAAAAAAGACGGTCCTACTATTATTGAATTTATAATTGAAGAAGAAGAACTCGTTATTCCGATGATAAAGCCGGGCGGTGCTATAACAGATCTGATTACTGAAGTGTAGGAGGGACAGGATGAAAAAGAAAAATGACGGATTAAGAAGAAGATGGCTGTCTCTGTTTGTTGAAAACAAAACCGGTGTACTGGCTAGAATTTCGGGTCTGCTTTCGGGAAAATCCTACAACATTCATTCACTTACTGTAGGTGAAACGGAAGATCCGAGTGTTTCGAGAATGACTATATGTCTTGATGCAGACGACAGTACATATGAACAGATAAAAAAACAGTTTAACAGAAGTGTCGAGGTAATTAAGGTAATCGATTACACAGATGCGCATATAAGAACTAAGGAAGTTATGTTCATCAAGGTTTATGGAATAAATGAGAAGCAGCGTGCTGAAATATTCCAGATGGCAGAAGTCTTCAGGTTCCAGATAAAAGATATGGATAAGAGTACAGTTCTTATTGAAGCGGTGAGAACAGAAGCGAAAAACGATTCGATACTGAGAGTTTTTAAGGACAGATTCAGTTCTATTGAAGTTGTCAGAGGAGGTCCTGTCGCAGTGGAATCGATTAGCATGCAGGACAGATAATGAAACTGAATATCAGGATAATGATAAAGGAGGGAAAACAATGAAGTATGAATTTCCTGTAACCAGAACAACAAACCCGAAGGCAAAGCCGGATCCGAACAACCTGCCTTTCGGAAAATTCTTTACGGATCACATGTTTATTATTGAGTACGATGAAGGTCAGGGATGGCATGATGGCAGAATCGTGCCTTATGCACCGGTAGAACTGGATCCTGCGGCTGTGGTTTTTCATTACGGACAGGAAATGTTCGAAGGGCTTAAAGCGTACAGAACTGTAAGCGGAGGAGTACAGCTTTTCAGACCTGATATGAATGCCAAGAGAACCAATAATACTAACGATAGACTCTGCATTCCTGCAGTTGATGAAGAAATGTACGTTGAAGCTGTTAAACAGATTGTTAAGGTTGATGCAGACTGGATTCCTGACAAGAAGGATACATCGCTTTATATAAGACCGTTTATAATAGCTACAGAGCCTACTTTGGGAATACACGTTTCGAGAAGTTATAAATTCATTATTATCCTCAGTCCGTCAGGTCCGTACTATGCAAATGGCCTGGAACCTACGAAGCTTTATGTTGAAGACAAATATGTAAGAGCAACTGCAGGCGGAACAGGTGAGGCTAAGTGCGGAGGCAATTATGCTGCCAGCCTGAAGGCTCAGGTGGTTGCTGCCGAAGCCGGATATGACCAGATTCTCTGGCTTGACGGAGTTGAAAGAAAGTATGTTGAGGAAGTCGGAACTTCCAACGCTTTCTTCGTAATCGGCGACGAAGTTGTTACTGCTCCTCTCGAAGGAACAATTCTTCCGGGAATAACGAGAAACTCATGTATACAAGTTCTCAAAGACAACGGATATAAAGTTTCGGAGAGAAGAATGTCGATCGATGAGGTTGTTGAGGCATATAATAAGGGAATGTTCAACGAGATGTTCGCGTCAGGAACAGCAGCTATTATTTCGCCTGTAGGAACTTTGAAATACAAGGATACGGTAATGAGTATCAATGGCGGTAAAATCGGCCCTGTGGCTCAGTTTCTGTATGATACGATATACGGAATACAGACAGGTGCAGTTGAAGATACATATGGATGGACTGTTCCCGTTGAATAAGTGTTGATTGAACTGCTGCACTAATTAATCAGTGCAGCAGTTTTTTTGCTTTTGTTCGCATCTGCAAACAAATGTTTACATATTGGAGAGGATATGTTATCATGTATGTGAATATATGTTCTTGCTGAACGATATGCGGAGGTAAACGAGATGCTTACAGAACGTGAACAGAAAATTTTGGACTTCATGAAGAAGGAAATACGCGAGAACGGATTTCCGCCTACTGTCAGAGAAATATGTGCTGCGCTTAACATTAAATCCACATCAACGGCTCATAAAGACATGGACAATCTTATGAAAAAGGGATATATTAAGAAAAATCCGGCTAAGCCGAGGGCATTTATTGTCCTGGATGACGACTTTGATCAGCAGCAGGCGGTAGCTAATGCATCGTCGGTTGAGGCTCCGCCCGAGAGAACAGATGTAATTGATGTTCCTATTGTAGGCAGAATTGCTGCAGGAATTCCGATTCTTGCTGAACAGAATGTGGAAGACAGTTTTCCTATTCCTGCGAGATATGTAGGAAGGGGAGCGACTTTTATGCTAACTGTTAAGGGCGAAAGTATGATCGAAGCGGGAATCATGGATGGTGACTACATCCTTGTTGAGGAGTGTTCTTCAGCGAGGAATGGTGAGATTGTAGTGGCCATGATTGATGGTTTCGAAAGTGAGGCTACGGTCAAAACTTTTTATAAGGAACAGGATCATATCAGACTCCAGCCTGAGAATTCATCGATGAGTCCTATTATTGTCCAGGATGTTAAAATTCTCGGCAAGGTTATAGGAGTGTTCAGGTTTATTTAAGTAAAAATCATTTATGTAATATTAAAATAATAATACAACAGGGAATCGCGAACGATTCCCTGTTTTGTTGTTCGAAAATGTTTTGGCGAGAAAAAAATAAAAACTAACATAAAAAAATTGCTTATTAAGTTTCGATGAGCCAAAAAACAAAAAAATGAGCTAAAAACTGTGATTAGAAACAAATAATATTAAATATCTTTGTGAAGAATATATAAAAAGTATTGACAAAAACGTGCTTTTGCTGTAATCTGTTGGAGTAGTTTGAATGATAAGGAGATTGGTAATGACAGAGAAAATAAAAGATGCGGTTGAAATAAGATGGCACGGCAGAGGCGGTCAAGGTGCTAAGACGGCATGCCTCCTTCTGGCAGATGTAGCCTTTTGCTCGGGGAAACATGTACAGGGATTTCCGGAGTATGGTCCGGAGCGTATGGGAGCTCCTATTACTGCTTATAACAGAATTTCAGATGAACATTGTAAGGTTCATTCCAATATATACACCCCGGATTATGTAGTTGTTGTTGATGAGACGCTTCTTAAGACGGTTGATGTGACAAAAGGTCTGAAGGATACGGGAGCTCTTATAATTAACAGCAAGAGAAAACCGGAGGAAATAAGACCTCTTTTGAAGGGATATAAGGGGAAGGTCTGTGCAGTCGATGCAGAAAAAATTTCGATGGACGCTTTTGGTAAGAACTTCCCGAACACTCCGATGCTCGCTGCGGTTGTTAAAGTAAGCGAAGTAATAGAAAGAGAAAAGTTTATCAATGATATGAGGGAATCATTCAGGCATAAATTTGTTCATAAAGAGAATCTTATAGAAGGAAACATGAAGGCCTTAATAAAGGCGATGGATGAGGTTAAAGTCGGATGATGAAGCGAAAAGCAGAAGATATAAATGAGAAGATAACATGGCAGGAGGTGACGACCGGTGCGGAAATATACGAACCGGCGACGTCTCTTTTAGTAAAAACAGGTGAATGGAGAGTGATGACCCCGGTTTTTATCGAGGATAAATGTAAGCACTGCATGCTTTGCGTGCCTTTCTGCCCTGACAGTTCGATTCCTGTAGAGGGCAATAAAAGGCTGGATTTCGATTTCGATCACTGCAAGGGATGTGGTATTTGCGTTAAAGTATGTCCTTTTGATGCAATAGATTTTGTAAAGGAGGAAAAGTAAATGGCGAGAAACGACAGAATGTCGGGGAACGAAGCTGTTGCAACAGCTATGCGACAGATAAATCCAGATGTTATGGGGGCTTTTCCGATTACTCCTTCTACAGAAATTCCGCAGTATTATTCGGAATATATTGCTGACGGACTTGTTGATACTGAGTTTGTTGCAGTCGAATCAGAACATAGTGCCATGTCGGTCTGCATGGGTGCATCGGCAGCAGGGGCGAGAGCCGTTACTGCTACTTCTTCCGCCGGACTGGCATATATGTGGGAGCTGCTTTACGTGGCAGCATCAGCAAGACTGCCCATTACGATGGCGGTTGTTAACAGAGCTCTTACAGGGCCGATAAATATTAATAATGACCATTCTGATTCGATGGGTGCGAGAGACTCGGGATGGATTCAGATATACGCGGAGACAAATCAGGAAGTATATGACAATTATATTCAGGCGATGCCGATTTCAGAAGCGATAAGACTTCCGATAATGATCTGTCAGGACGGTTTTGTTACAAGTCACGGTGTATCAAATATCGAAATTCTCGAAGATGATGAGGTTAAGGATTTTGTAGGAGAATACAATCCGGAGGACTACCTGCTCAAGCATGAAAATCCCCTGGCTGTAGGTCCTTACGGAACATCGCCGTACTATATGGAAGTTAAGAGAGCGCAGGCGCAGGCGATGAAAGATTCTATGCCTATTATCCTCGATGTGGCAAAGCGTTTTGAGAAGTTAAGCGGCAGAAAATACGGATTCTTTGAAGAGTACTGTATGGATGATGCCGAGGTTGCCGTTGTTGTAATCGGCTCCAGCGCAGGTACAGGCAAGGAAGCTGTCGACAGGCTCAGAGCAGAAGGAAAAAAGGTTGGTCTCATTAAGCTCAGAGTATTCAGACCGTTTCCTAGGATACCTCTTGCTGAAGCAATGTGCAAGGTTAAGGCGGTAGCTGTTATGGATAAGGCGGAAAGCTATTCAAACAGTGGCGGTCCGCTGTTTAATGAAGCCAGAAGTTCCTTGTACGATTTACCGGGAAGGCCTTATGCTATTAACTATATATATGGCCTCGGCGGCAGAGACATTACGGTTGATGATTTTTACGAAATATTCAATGACTTGTTCATAATACATGAAACTGACGATCCGGGCGACGTGTACAGATATGTAGGCGTTAGAGATTCCCGATATGAAGAGGGCGGATTCGATCACAGAAAGTATGAAGATTAGGAGATGAAATGGCTTACAGTTTAAAGAAAGAAGTTCAGAAACCTGAAAGGCTTGCGGCAGGACACAGGCTGTGCGCAGGCTGCGGAGCAGGTGTTGCGGTGAGAGGCGTTTTGCGTGCTCTGGATCCTGAGGATAAGGCAGTAGTAACGAATGCGACAAGTTGCCTGGAGGTGTCCACGTTCATATACCCTCACACGGCATATTATGACAGTTACATACATACAGCCTTTGCTAACGGAGCGGCTACAATGTCAGGTGTTGAGGCTGCATATAATGTTCTAAAAAAGAAAGGCAAAGTTAAGGACAATTATAAATTCATTGCCTTCGGCGGAGACGGAGGAACATACGATATAGGAATCCAGTCTCTTTCCGGTGCTATGGAGAGAGGCCACGATATGGTATATGTATGTTATGATAACGAGGCGTATATGAATACCGGAATTCAGCGATCGTCATCAACTCCAAGGTTTGCTGATGCAACAACATCCCCTGCAGGAGAAGAAATTCCGGGCAAAATCCAGAATAAGAAGGATCTTACTGCAATTATTGCGGCTCACAACGTGCCTTATGCTGCGCAGACAACTTTGATGGGAGATTTCAGGGATCTTCATACAAAGGCTCATAAGGCGATATATACTAAAGGTGCCTGCTTCCTCAACGTGCTGGCGCCGTGTCCGAGAGGATGGAGATACGAGGCTGAAGATCTTGCTGAAATATGCAAGCTTGCTGTAGACACATGTGTATGGCCTCTGTACGAGATAGAAGAAGGCGTATGGCGTCTGACATATGAACCTAAGAAAAAACTGCCTGTAGAGGAATTCCTCAGAAAGCAGGGCAGATTCAAGCATATGTTTGCATCCGGGAATGAATGGATGATAGAAGATACTCAGAAATATGTAGATGAACAGTGGGAGAAACTGCTGGCAAAATGTGTATAATATTAAAAAAGCTGCTGCACTGATTGTTTAGTGCAGCAGCTCCTTTTTGTTTATGAAATTTAGATCATTTTGTCTACTGAGTCGAGAACTTTGTCAACCTTAGCAAGTTCTTCCTTCAGCTGTTCCGGAGTGATGATAAGAGGTGGAGTTACAACGAACATGTTCTCGTGTGAATATGTCCAGAATCCATCAGCCTTGAGCATTCCGATGATCTTAGGCATAATGCCTTCAGGATCCTTGCCGAAAGGTACCAGCGGTTCTCTTGTTTCCTTATCCTTAACCAGTTCGATTGCGGAGAAGAGACCGATGTGTCTTACCTGTCCTACGCAAGGGTGCTTGTCAACGTAGCTGTCAAGAGTGTCAGCCAGGATCTTGCCTGTTTCAGCAATCTTAGCTTCGATGTCCAGGTTCTTGTATTCAGCGATAGTTGCAACTGCAGCAGCACAACCCATTGGATGAGCTGAGTAAGTAAGTCCGCAACCCATTGAAGTCTCGTCAAAGAATTTAGCAATAGGAGCCTGTACAACAACGCCGCCGAGAGGAACGTAACCGCATGTTACACCTTTAGCGAAAGTAATCATATCAGGTTCATATCCGAAGTTCTGGAATGCGAAGCACTTACCGGTTCTGTACCATCCTGCCATAACTTCGTCAGCTACCATGAGGATGTCATACTTGTCGCAGAGAGCTCTAACGCCCTGATACCATTTAACAGGAGCGATAAGAACGCCGTTTGAACCAACTACTGATTCCAGCCAGATTGCAGCAATCTGTTCAGGTCCTTCGTAAAGAATCTGGTTTTCCAGAAGTTCCAGATAGAAATCAGCTACTTCATCATCGTTTGCGAAGTTGCAAGCCTTAGGAGCTCTGTAAGCATAAGGTCCGTCATATTTAACGAATCCAGGGCCACCGGGCTCGTTGAAGAAGTGTCTAGGTTCGCCTGTCAGCATTCCTGCGCCGGCTGATGAACCGTGATAGCATCTGTACTGTGAGAAAATCTTCTGCTTGCCTGTATACTGACGAGCAATCTTGATAGCGTTTTCGTTAGCTTCTGCACCGGCGTTAGTGAAGAATACCTTAGCGCCATCTGCAAAACCTGTAGCCTTGACTACTGCCTCAGCAGCGTCTGATCTGCAATCCATAGCGAAAGCAGGTCCCATGAAAGGAATTTTCTGAGCCTGTTCAACGATAGCATCGACGATTGCCTTGTTAGCGTGTCCAAGGTTTGAGTTTACCAGCTGTGATGACATGTCTGTATATTTCTTGCCATCTTCGTCCCAGAAATAGATTCCTTCAGCTTTAGTTACAACGATAGGGTTCAGAGCACCCTGAGCTGACCATGAGTGAAGGTTGTATTTTAAATCTTTATCTTTAATTGCTGACATTTTATTATCTCCTTAAAAGTCTTTTAACAATCATGTAACAATTATGCGTTAACCTTAGCGATTACATCTGCATCGATGATATCTTCGATTTTTTCCGGCTTCCAGTTAGGAATTTCTCTTGAAACGTAAGTGTAGTTGAGAAGATCCTTGAATGTAGCATTGTGTGATACGCTGTTGCCGCCCCAAGTACCGCATCCGAGAGTCATTGATACAGGGAATCCGCAAGTCCAGCCACCGGAGTTAACGAGGCACTGTGCCTGGTTAACAACGCACTTAGTAACAGGAGCAACTGAAGCGAGCTTGTCAACGTCAGCAGGGTCATTAGTGTGGATGCCGCAGCTGTGGCCTTTACCCTGATATTCGAGGCAAGCCATCATCTTAGCAATTGCTTCGTCGAGATCCTTAGCCTTCTGTACGCCTGATACAGGTGAAAGTTTTTCGCCGCCGAATGGATGTTCAAGGCTTGCACCGTCTTCTTCAGCAAGAAGTACGCAAGTTCCTGCAGGTACTTCGATACCGGCGATTTCTGCAATCTTTTCAGCGTTCTGAGCTACGATAGCTCTGTTGAGTACGTGGTCGTTAGGAGTGTTAGGCCACATAGCAACCTGCAGCTTCTTCTTGTCTTCTGAACCTTCTCTGCACATGTATGCGCCGTGAGCTTCCATTTCCTTAACGAATTCTTCATAGCAGTCTTCGAATACGATGATGTTGTTTTCTGTTGAGCATGAAGTAGCGTTATCGAATTTCTTTGACTTAGTGATGAGTTCGGCAACCTGCTTCATTGGAGTTTTGCCTGTTACGATTGATACGCAGTTACCAACACCAACGCCGATAGCAGGAGTTCCGGATGAGTAAGCTGTTTCTACGAGAGCTTCGCCGCCTGTTGCCAGGATGAAGTCACACTGCTTCATAAGCTGCTGTGAAGTTTCGAGCTTAACTGCTTCAGGAGCACAAGTCTGAACGAGATCTTCCGGATATCCGAGCTTCTTCAGGACTGCTCTGATTTTGTCAACGATTACAACGTTAAGTTTCTTGCACTTAGGGTGAGGTGCGAGAATGATAGCGTTTCTTGTCTTAAGAGCCATGTTTGATTTAACGATTGGAGTAGCTTCTCCGTTTGTTACAGGCATGATTCCGGCAACAACGCCCATTGGCTTAGCATAAGCCTGCATTCCTGTTTCTTTATTATCGCTAACGAGACCAACAGTCTTTTCGTTCTTCATCTGGATGTATGAACCCCAAACCTTACCGATAATCTTAGCTTCCTTATCAGCAGGGATTCCCATGCCTGATTCCTCAACAAGCATTTCTGCGAACATCTTGATGTTCTCAGGCTTAGTTAATTCATAAGTTACAGCAGCTGTCATAAGGTCGCAATCTTCCTGAGTGAAACCTTCAGCAATTTTCTGTGCAGCTCTGGCTTTTTCAACTAATCCTGCTACATATTCCTGTGCATTAAATTCTGCCATTTTTTTAGTCCTCCTTTATTAATAACTAAATGGTTTAACAATTTTATGGGACTCCCAATTGAATCCGATACTAAATAATGCAACGGGCGTGCCAAAAGTGACTAAAAACAAGAGGCTGACATGAACGGCCATAAGCAAAGATCTTAAATCCGATATTTTCAACGTGTTTGGGAAAAAGGAAAACGAAAGAATATTGTATACAAGAGTCTCGTCTGCAAAGCGAAAAGATAAAAAAATAACAAGCGATACAAAAATGTATCGCTTGTGTGAGAAAAATCATATTTACCTTTGAAACTATTGAAAAATAAAGGAATGGAGGTTTCTGATTCAATAATGTATCGCTGATACAATTATGAATCACGACTCAACCCGTACTTGTGCAGCTTTCGAACAATAGTAGGCTGACTTACATTTAACACTCTGGCCATGGCTCGTGTGGATTTATATGTTTCAAGTGCCTGCTGGAGAATGTTTTTTTCTGCTTTTTCCAGGGCTGCAGCGAGAGAAAAATCAGTTACTACCGTGGCATTGTTTTCGGCGCCTTCCTTTATAAATATAAATATGTCTTCATCGCCGATTACATCTGAAGACGAGGTTATTACAAGTCGTTCAACAATATTCTGAAGCTCACGAATGTTTCCGGGCCACGGGTATTTAACCAGAATCGAAAGGGCAGCCGAGCTTATGGTCTTGTTTTCTCCCAGCGCCTTATTGAACCTCTTAAGGTACATATGTATAAGAGGAACGATATCTTCCGGACGGTCTCTCAGAGGAGGGACATTTATCGGAACAACATTCAGTCTGTAGTAAAGATCTTCCCTGAACTTACCTTCTCTGACCAGGCTTTCTAAATCTCTGTTTGTGGCTGAAACGATACGCACGTCTATTGGAACGGGTTTAACTGCGCCTACAGGTGTTATACTGCGCTCCTGAATAACCTGGAGAAGCTTGACCTGGAGATTAAGAGGCAGCTCTGATATTTCATCCAGAAAAATCGTTCCGCCCTGAGCTGCTTCGAAGAAACCTGTTTTGCCTCCGGCACGAGATCCTGTAAAAGCTCCGGCCACGTAACCGAACAGTTCGGATTCTATGAGATTCTCCGGTATTGCACCGCAGTTAACTGTAACAAAAGGTCCTTTGTATCTTATTCCTTCCTCATGTAGGGTTTTGGCAATCAGACCTTTGCCGACACCTGATTCACCTGTAATAAGTACGGTGGAATTTACTGCAGCCAGCTTTTTCGTCAGCGCAACGACGTTTTTCATAGGCTGGCTTCCTGCAACCATACCGCTGCCGATATACGTTGCAACCGGCACGGAATGATCTCCTTCGGATTTTGATATACGCGTAATGTCTCGTGATGTTGTTATTATCATTTTCACAGAGTCGCCGTCAAAAATCGGTGTACCCGTAGTCAGAAGTCTCCTGCCGTGGCGATTCTCATGTATTATTGTAAGTTCGCGTTTTTCCACCAGTACCCGTTTTGTTACAGAAGGCGCGAAAATACCTTCCTTCTCCAGTTCGTCAACGCTTTTTCCCGTGATTTCATCAAGGGAAATGTTGTACATTTCTTCACAGGGACCGTTGCACCATCGGCATATGCCTTTGGCATCGTCAATGAAAACAGCGTCACTTATACCGTCAAGAATAGGCAAAAGCTCTTCTATCTTTATTTCCTGAGGAATGTTATATTTCATTTTTGAGTTGCTCCTCACTGTGAAGACCGACTATCTGCTTCACAGCTGAACCATTTTTGAACAGAATCATAGTTGGAATGCTGGAAATTTTGTACTCAAAGGCAAGCATCTGTTCTTCGTCGACATTTACCTTGCAGATTTTGATTCCGGGTTCCGAAGCGGCGAGTTTCTCGAGGATAGGAGCCTGCATCATGCAAGGCTGACACCATGTTGCCCAAAAGTCAACGAGAACCGGCTTGTCGCTGTCAAGAACTTCTGTCTTAAATGTAGCTGATGTTACGTTAGTTATATTCATCCGAATACCTCCTTGTATCTGATTCATTTATGATTCACTCATTATACCATAGTAATGACTTCTTGTCTGCGACAAATATGGAGGTTATAATATCCTTTGCAAGGAGTTGGATATGGGAAATCTTCTTAGAAGCACGACAGAAACTGCAATGCATATTGTTGCAGAATATATAAAGGAAGTAAAATGCCCGGTGATTATTGATGCAACCTGCGGCAGGGGGAATGATACTGTTGCCCTGGCAAAGGCTGCAGCCGGGGAATTTGTCCTCTTTGCCTTCGATATTCAGGCAGAGGCAATTGAATCAACATCGAAGCTTTTGCGGGAAAACGGGTTCGATACTTCGATGAAAAATCTGCACATAATCAGAGACAGTCACCTGAACGTTGACAAATACACAGAGTCAATAGACGCAGCAGTGTTTAATCTGGGGTATCTGCCGGGAGGGGACAAGAGTGTGACAACATGCGGCAGTATATCGGTTTCGGCTGTAATGAAGGCTGTTGATATGCTGAACCCAAACGGAATTGTTGCCGTTACAATGTATGACGGACATAAGGAAGGACGGGCAGAAAAGGAAATGATTCTCGAGAAGCTGGAGTGTCTCGATTCGCGTATTTATCATGTAGCGTATCTGAAGCTTGTAAATCAGCACAGAAACCCGCCGGAAACAGTATTTGTCACGAGAAAGGTATGACTATGAAATATGAAAATGTGAAGGTCGGTTTCTTCGTGGAACGGGAAAACAGATTTGTGGCACGTGTTAACATTGACGGTGAAGAACAGAAGGTTCATGTTAAGAATACCGGCAGATGCAGGGAACTGCTCATTCCGGGCGCGACAGTATATCTGGAGGATTTTCACGGCAGAATGGGAACGCGAAAGATGAGGTATTCTCTTATATGCGTGGATAAAGTTGTTGATGGGAATATAATAAGGATAAATATGGACTCTCAGGCTCCCAATGCTGTGATGAAGGAAGCTCTGGAGAATGGAACCGTTAAGCTTCCCGGAATGGAAAAGCTGAATGTAATAAAGGCTGAACAGAAGTACGGCAGCTCCAGGTTTGATTTTTATGTTGAGTCGGAGGGAAAAAAGGGTTTTGTGGAGGTCAAAGGCGTTACCCTTGAAAAGAACGGGATTGCAATGTTTCCCGATGCACCGACGGAAAGGGGAATTAAACATTTGAATGAGTTGGGCAATGCTGCTGAGTCCGGGTTCAATGCCTATGCCGTTTTCGTAATTCAGATGTCAGGGATGAAGGAGTTCATACCGAATAGAGAGACTCATCCCGAATTCGCAAAAGCCCTTAGATATAATATGAATCGCGGCGTTAAAATACTGATTTATGAATGTGATGTTCGGAAAGATGAACTTTGTATAAAAAACACTTGCAAGGTTAAGCTGGGCAGGGTATAATATTTGAGGTAACAAGCAGAAGTTATCCGCTTCTCACCTTGGGAGCGCAAGCGCCCGGGTTAATTATCGAAGAAAAACCACAAGTGGTTTCGGATTTGTTGCGGATGCTTTTGCATCTGCATTTTTTATTTAAGTCGCATTGCGGCGCGTGATTCGGGAGGTACAGTACAATCGCCAAGGAAGCATACATAAACGAAGAAATTCGTGGTAAGGAATTGAGAGTTATTGATGAAGAAGGTAATCAGCTTGGTATTATGAGCAGGCAGGAAGCTCTTGATCTTTCAGAAGAGAAGAAGCTTGATCTTGTATGCATAGCACCTAAGGCTGAACCGCCTGTGTGCAAAATTCTTGATTACGGCAAGTACAAATACGAGCAGCAGAAAAAAGAAAAAGAGGCGAAGAAAAAACAGCACACAACTCAGGTTAAGGAAATCAGACTGTCGACTTTTATTGAAGATCATGACATTATGGTCAAGGCTAAGACAGGCGCCAAGTTTCTTAAGGATGGTAACAAGCTGAAGGTCAGCCTCAGGTTCAGAGGAAGGGAACGTGACTATGTGGCTCGAGGTCAGGAAGTTATGGAGAGGTTCGCTGAAGCTGTTTCCGAATTCGGAGATATGGACAAGAAGCCGAAGTTCGAGGGAAGAAGTCTTACTATGATTCTCTCACCGAAGAGCGACAAGAAATAAGTTAACTAAGAAATAATATACAGGAGGAAGACATGGCAAAAAACAAAATGAAGTCTCATAGAGGCGCATGCAAGAGATTTAAGATTACAGGTTCAGGCAAAGTTAAGAGAAATAAGGCATACAAGGGACACATCCTTACTAAGAAGAGCCAGAAGAGAAAGAGAGGCCTGAGAAAGGCAACTACATTAACAAGTGCAGATCTTAAGAGAATCAAGGCAGTACTGAGCAAGTAAGGAGGTTAAAAATGGCAAGAGTAAAAAAAGGTGTAAATGCACATAAGAGACATAAAAAAGTATTAAAGATGGCTAAGGGCTTCTATGGTGCTAAGCACAGCACATACAGAGCAGCTAAGCCCGCAACAATGAGAGCACTTCGTTCAGCTTACGTTGGAAGAAAGCTCAAGAAGAGAGAATACAGAAAGCTCTGGATTGCAAGAATCAATGCAGCAGCAAGAATGAACGGACTCAGCTACAGCAAGCTTATGGGTGGACTTAAGGCAGCAGGCGTTGAAATCAACAGAAAGATGCTTTCAGAAATGGCAATTTACGATCCTGCAGGTTTCGCAAGCCTTTGTGAAACAGCTAAGAAGGCTCTGTAAAATACAGAAGGATATTTCAATGCAACCCCTGATTGGGGTTGCATTTTTTATCACATTATTCAGACGGCAGTAAATGAAACGTGTTATAATTGATACATGACTGACAGAAAAAAACTTACAATCGGAATATTGGCTCATGTGGATTCCGGCAAGACAACCTTGTCGGAGGCTTTGCTTTTTAAAGGCGGAGTAATAAAGAAGCAGGGAAGAGTTGACAGCGGCAGTGCCTTTATGGACAGACAGGAGATGGAAAGAAAGCGTGGGATTACTATATTTTTCGGGCAGGCGGAACTGCCCTTAAAAAGTATGGATGTTACAATTATAGACACTCCCGGACACGTGGATTTTTCGGCGGAAACGGAGAGGGTGCTTAATGTGCTTGACTGTGCGATTCTTGTGGTAAGTGCGCGGGATGGAGTACAGAGTCACACTGTAACATTGTGGCGTCTTCTTAGAGAAATGGGTATTCCTACCATTATATTCGTCAACAAGATGGATATTTCAATATCTTCAAGAGAAGAGATTATCGACGAGCTTCGAAGAACTCTCGGAGACGGATGTTTCGCACCTGATTGTAACGGAGAGATATCAGAAAAAGAAATTGAAAACGTTGCATCATCAGATGAGCTTCTTCTTGAAGAATACTTTAACAGCGGGTCTCTGTCAAAGGAAGAAGTGCTTAAAGCTACAGCTTCCGGAAATGTGTTTCCGTGTTTTTTCGGGTCTGCATTAAAGATGGAAGGCATAGATGAGTTTATAGATGGTTTTATCATGTTTGCCGGCATGATTAAAACCAGAAGACCTTTGCATGATATATCCGGAGGAGAGTTTTCTGCGAAAACATTTAAGATAACCAGAGAAAAGCAGGAAAAACTGACTCACCTTAAAGTGACATCAGGTATGATAAGAGTCAGAGATTCTGTATTTCACAACGGAGAAGATATCGGCAGAATCAATCAGATCAGAATATATTCCGGTGAAAAATACAGGACTGTTACTGAGGCCTGCGAAGGAACAGTATGCACCGTAACGGGGCTGAATACAGTACCTGCCGACACCGGAGGAATACAGCCTGTAATGGCGTGCAGTGTAATTCTGCCTGAAACTGTTAAAGCTCATGATGCTCTGATGAATTTCAAGGAATTGGAAGAAGAAGAACCCGGACTGAATGTTACCTGGAACGAAGAGTATGAAGAAATCCGGCTTTCGCTTATGGGAACAGTGCAGATGGAGGTTCTGCAGGGAATAGTCAGAGAAAGATTCGGATTCGATATTGAATTCGGAGAGGAGAAAATCAGATACAAGGAAACAGTTTCCCAAGATGTGAAAGGTGCAGGACACTTTGAACCTTTGCGGCATTACGCTGAGGTGCATTTGCTTCTTGAACCTCTTGAACCGGGAAGCGGTATCAGGACCGGAAGCCTTTGCGATGAAGACAGTCTGGACAGAAACTGGCAGCGCCTGATTACGACGCATATTGAAGAGAAAGAGCATCGCGGTCCCCTTACGGGATCTCCTGTTACCGATATTAAATTTTCGATTCTGGGAGGGCGTGCTCATGGGAAACACACAGAAGGCGGTGACTTCAGACAGGCAACATACAGAGCCATCGCTCAGGCTCTCAGGAAAAGCAAGCGTGACGGCGATATGATTCTGCTGGAACCATGGTATAAATTCAGAATAGATGTACCGATGGATTCAGTCGGAAGAGTAATGGCTGACATACGAAGAATGAGCGGAGAATTCGATGAAACGCGTATATTTTCCGCCGGAAATGCAGTGATAGAAGGAAGGGCTCCTGTTTCGGAGATAAAAAGTTATCCGGGACAGCTGGCAGCCTTTACCGGCGGCAGAGGGCAGTTGACATGTGAGTACGACGGGTATTTTCCTTGTCACAATAGTGAAGAGGTTATTGATGAGATTTCATATGACCCCGACAGTGACAGCAGTATCCATTCCGATTCGATTTTCTGTGTTCACGGGGCAGGAAGAAGTGTTCCGTGGTATGAAAGCGATGATATGATGCATGTAAGCTGCTGCAGTCCGGGGGAAGCAGAAATACCGGAAGCGGAATACGTACGAAGAGAGTGTCGTTCCTCCTCCGGCCCAGGTAACGACGATGAAAACCTTATGCGTATTTTTGACAGAAATCTGAGTGCAAACAGAAAAGACGGAAAGAAAAAACCTCGTGTTGCAGCTCGTGAAATCGAAAGCAAGGCTACGCACGCAAAGCGCACCGCTGCGGAAAAACTGCCGGAGTTTCTGATAGTGGACGGGTATAATATTATATTTGCCTGGGAAGAACTGAAGGAACTGGCGAAGGTGAATATTGATAGCGCAGGTGATGCACTTGTGGAAATTATGGGTAATTACCGTGGCTACAGGGAGTGCAGAGCGGCAGTTGTTTTCGATGCATATAAAGTCAGCGGAGGCAGGAGACACAGTGAAAACCGCCATGGTATAGAGGTGGTGTTTACGAAGGAAGATGAGACTGCGGATACATATATCGAAAGAACAGCCTACGAAGCGCGAAAAAGTTATACAGTCCGGGTTGCCACATCTGACAGGCTGGAACAGATGATAACCAGAGGAAACAATGCCATGGTTATTTCAGCAGCAGATTTCAGGAAAGAAGTCGAACAGGTTGAGTTGTGTATTAAAGAGGCTCTGGAGAGAAATAACAGAAAGAATAAAATTGAACACAGAAATACAATTAATATAAGAAAGGGTGGGAAAAATGAAGAGAAAAATTAGTGTTTTGGGATTTTGCATGATTATAGGTCTTGTGATGCTGATTTCAGGCTGCGGCCAGAAAGACATATATGACGGCATCAATCCGGGTGATTACATAAAGGCAGGTAAGTACAAAGGCTTGGAAACCGAGAAGATTAAGGTTGAAGTAACGAAACAGGAGATGGGAGACGAAATTTCCGGAGCGCTTAAGTCGGCTGCAGAAACAAAAAAAGTCGGCAAGGGAAAAAGTGTAGAGGACGGAGATACGGTAAATATCAATTACGTAGGGCGCCTGAACGGCAAGAAATTTGAAGGAGGAAGCGCAGATAAATATGATCTCACTCTGGGAAGCGGAACCTTTATCGATGGTTTCGAAGACGGTCTTGTCGGAAAAAAAGTGGGAGAGAAAAATATCAGGCTCAATCTCACATTTCCAGAGGATTACAGCACAGAAAATCTGAGGGGAAAAGATGTTGTTTTCACAGTGAGCATCAATTCGGCAACGAGACAGGTTCAACCTGAGTACGATGATAATTTCGCAAAGGCTCAGGGATATGATTCGGTGGAAGCATACGAAAAAGCAGTTGAAGAAAAAATATACAATACGAAGAAAGAGGAAGAACAGAGCAATCAGAAGAATATGCTGTGGTCCGGTGTCCTTGAAAATACTAAAGTAAAGAAGTATCCGGAGGATGTTGTGAAGCATTACAAGGATGTTTTTTCGGCACAGATTGATGAACAGGCAGAGTCGGGCGATGTTAAAAGAACGCAGATTCTGTCGATGTACGGTGTTAAAAACGAGAAGGAACTGGATAAAATGATTGAGGAATCGGCACAGCTTCTTGTCAAGCAGGAACTTATTATTGAGTATATTGCAGAAACGGAAAAGCTGACCAACAGTGACGATGAAATCAAAAATACTGTAGAATCACTGAAAAATCAGGGATATGATGATGAGAAAGTGGAAAAGGAGACAGGAAGAAATCTGGAACAGTACGCTCATATTTCACTGCTTTATCAGAAGGTTCAGGATTTTATCTTTGAGAATGCGAAGGTCGTTGATTAATGCGGCATATAGCAAATAAATATTTTTTGTATACAATATAATTACGTTAAAGCATTGAAACAAAATAGGATATATGGTATATTCACATGGTAAGTTTAATACTTATTTCTCTGGAGAGACTCGGATAATCCGGGCGCCGAAGGTGTGGAAGTCACTCAGGCAAAAGGACAGAGCAGATAGTGTATATTTGTGAATGTATCTCTCCGGGAAGTCGTTAATAGGAATATTATCGACTTTTTTATTTTTCGCCGGGTACGGCATGTAATTATTTTTATTATTATTTGGTAAGGAGTTTAAGATGGTAACAGAATTTTTAAACGCGGTTGACTCATTTGTATGGGGCGTGCCTCTGCTTGTGATGATCATGGGAACCGGAATTCTTCTTACAATCAGACTGAAGGGTATGCAGTTCGTAAAGCTCGGCAGAGCCCTCAAGTACATGATTAAGAATGAAGACGGAGCCACAGGTGAAGTATCATCATTCGGTGCTCTTTGTACAGCCCTTTCGGCAACAATCGGTACAGGAAACATCGTTGGTGTTGCAACAGCAGTAGTAGTCGGTGGCCCGGGAGCACTTTTCTGGATGTTCATCGCTGCATGTGTCGGTCTCGCAACAAAATTTTCAGAAGGTTGTCTGGCTGTAATTTACAGACATAAGAATCCTGAGGGCGGATTCCTCGGCGGACCTTTCTATTACATTGAAGAAGGTATCAAAGAAAGATACGGATGGAATGCAAGATGGCTCGGTAAGCTCTTCGCAGTCTTCGGATGTATCGCAGGTGCTTTCGGTATCGGAACGATTACTCAGATTAACGGTATCGCATCAGCAGCCGAAACATTCTTTACTGCACCTACACTTTTCACAATCGGAGCAGATAAGAACATCACGATCGTTACAATTATCGTAGCTGTAGTTGTAACTGTATGTGCGGCACTTGTAATTATCGGCGGAATCAAGAGAATTGCTACTGTAACGACAATCATCGTTCCTTTCATGGCAATTGCATATGTTGTGATTTCACTGATTATCATATTTAAAAACATCACTGAGGTTCCTCAGGCGATCGTTGACATCGTTTCAATGGCATTTGGTGCCAAGGCAGTTGCCGGTGGAGCATTCGGAGCATTCTACCTGGCTATTACCAAGGGAGTTGCCAGAGGCGTATTCTCCAATGAATCAGGTCTCGGTTCAGCGCCTATCGCTGCTGCAGCTGCTCAGACAAACGAACCTGTAAGACAGGGTCTCGTATCTATGACTGGTACATTTGTTGATACAATCTGTGTATGCTCAATGACAGGTCTCGTAATCATGACATCAGGAGCTTATGATTATGCTCTCGAAGTCGGACATGACGGAGCTCAGGTTACAATAGACGCATTCTCAATGGGTCTGCTCGGACCTACAGCCGGAGCATTTGTAGTAATGTGTGCACTTTCATTCTTTGCATTTACTACTATTCTCGGATGGGACTACTACGCAGAAAGATGCTGTGAATACCTCTTCAACGGAAGCAAGGTTGCTGTTCAGGTTTACAGATGGCTGTATGTATTCGCAGTATTTATCGGACCGTTCCTGACACTTTCACAGGTATGGACAATTGCAGATATCTTCAATGCACTGATGGCTGCACCGAACCTTATCGGACTTGTTCTCCTTAACGGAGTTGTTGCAAGAGCTGTTAAGGATTACTTCAACAGACTTGAAACAGGTGAGTACAAGGATGGATATCCAAGACTTCCTCTGGGATGCCACAAAAGATAAGAAAAAAGAATGCAAGTAATGGTGAGGACCGGCAAAAATGCCGGTCCTTTTTTATAAGTATATTGTGTGTTTCCATAATGTTAATAAGAATTGTGAACTGTTATCTGTGAACAATAACAGGCATTCCGTCTACGACCGTGTCATAAAATTCACCCATTTTTGACGGCGGCATATTAATGCATCCATGGCTGCCGTTTCGTATATAAATTGTTCCTCCGAAGGAATTGCGCCAGTCTGCATCATGGAAACCGTGGCTTGCCATATAAAATCCACACCAGTACTTAACGGGACTCTCGTACTGAGTGCCGTCATCATTATCTCCTCTAAGAACGAGATTGCGGAAATGATTTACAATGTAGAATGATCCTGTTGGTGTAGAGTGACCCATTACCTCATTTCCTGATACGAAATCGCATTCAAAAACATTTTTTCCGTCTTTAAAAACCGTAACATGCTGTGCACCTAAATCAGCATCAACGTAAGTATCACCAAGGTCGTCAGAATAATCTCCGTAGCCTTCGACTGCCCATATCGGCTCTCTGCTTACATCTTTGTGGGAATTAATATCAGCTGTAAGCTTGTCGGTTTCCTTGTCTGTATCAATCCTCCAGCCATATGTGCCGCCTTTAACAGATACATCTTTACCGGTCAGAGACTTAAAGCTTCTGTCCTTACCTGCATTGTCGTATTTTTCGCCCAGTGCTGCTACATAGTTCCGCACTGCACCGGGATCGGCATTGCCGCTGTAGTCGTCGTCCATAAGTGTTTCAAGCTCTTCTGCGGGAATTGTAAATGTTTCGGATCCAAGCTTATATTCGATTTTCTGACCCAGATATTCAAGGCAAAATCTCTGATGCTTCAGAAGCTTCTCGTTATCGCTTTTTATATCCGGAATATCAAGATAATCGTTTTCTTCAAAAGTGAAAACTCTTTCGCCGATTTCCACTGTTTTGACAAGATCCTCATATAGCTTGTTCACATCAGGCTTCGTGCCGTAAACTTCATTTATTATTGGAAATGACGGATCCGATAAATCAACGTATGCGTTTTGACTTTCGCTTGTGCTTTTGCTTTTAATAAATGGCGTGTTTTCAATCTGCTCCTTCAAATTTCCGTTGTCTTCGGTAATATTCATCGATACGGAAACACTTAGAGGAATGCCGAGATAATGGTTAAATGCAGCGGCGACCGGATGATCTCTTTTGACATCTGCAATAGCAGAATCAATATCGTAGGTAAAATCAAAATCCCTGTAAACCGCCAGGACATCATCAAGATCGCCCTTCATTACTACGGTCATTTCGTTTCTGTTATCAACAAGTTTCTTCTCGGTTTCTTCGTATGTACAACTTGAGCAGTTTACTCCGTTGATGAAAGTGCTGTTATCAAAGTAATCCGAAGTGTACTCTTCGGAAGAAGTGTACATCCACGTTAAAACACCGGATGCCAGAACAAAAGCAATTATTAATGATGATAAAATTATAAGTATCTTTTTCATAATAGTAACAGTATATGACATTTGAACGTAAGTTAAAAGGGGATTTAACGTAGTTTAACAAATAAAAATATCTGTCATCTGATTATATTCCATTATTCAAAAAAATCCTATATAATTAGCATATGAGTTTTACACATTTACACGTACATACAGAATACAGTCTTCTTGACGGTGCGGCAAGAATAAAAAAGCTTGTTTCCGCAGCGAAGGAAATGGGAATGGATTCACTGGCAATAACCGATCACGGTGTGATGTTTGGTGTAATCGAGTTTTATCGTGCCTGTAAAGAAGCGGGAATCAAACCTGTAATCGGATGTGAAGTATATGTTGCTCCAAGGACAAGATTCGACAAGGATGTGGAAAAAGACAAGAGAATGGGACACCTTGTACTGCTTGCTGAGAACAACGAAGGATACAGAAACCTGATGAAAATCGTTTCCGAAGCATTCAGAAACGGATTCTATTATAAACCGAGAGTGGACAAGGATCTTCTGAGGGAATACAGCGACGGGATTATTGCCTTGTCGGCATGTCTTGCCGGAAACGTTCAGCGACATCTCCTGAACGGGGATTATGCATCTGCAAAGGCCGAAGCCCTTGAAATGTCGGATATTTTCGGAGAGGGAAACTTCTATCTGGAACTTCAGGATCAGGGACTTGAGGAAGAAGCGAGAATTCTCCCGCTCATGAAGAAGCTTCATGAGGAGACGGGGTTGCCTTTTGCTGCAACAAACGATGTGCACTATGTAAGGCAGGAGGACGCAGAAGCACAGGATGTTCTTATGTGTATTCAAATGGGGACAACCATGGATGAGGCGGATAGAATGAGGTTTTCAAACGACCAGTTCTATCTGAAGTCCGAAGAGGAAATGCGAAAAATATTTAACAATATTCCCGAGGCTGTGGATAATACACAGAAAATAGCAGATCGCTGCAATGTTACATTCACATTCGGGGAACTGCATTTGCCTGAATTCCACGCACCGGATGGACTAAAAAACGATGAGTATCTGAGAAAACTATGCTTTGACGGATTGAAAGAGAGATATCCGGACACCTGGGAGGACCATAGGGAACGTCTTGAATACGAACTGAGCACTATTGAAAGCATGGGATACGTTGAGTATTTCCTTATTGTATGGGATTTCATAAATTATGCCAGAAGCAAAGGAATTATGGTAGGACCGGGGAGAGGCTCGGCCGCCGGTTCAATAGTAGCGTATACTTTGAGGATAACTGATATAGATCCTATAAAGTACGGACTGATATTTGAGAGATTTCTTAATCCGGAAAGAGTCAGCATGCCGGATATTGACATAGACTTCTGCTATGAAAGACGAGGCGAGGTAATAGAATATGTAACCGAAAAATACGGTGCGGACAACGTCTCGCAGATAATCACCTTCGGAACCATGAAAGCCAAGCAGGCGGTTCGAGATGTGGGAAGAGTCCTTAATGTAAGCTATGCAGATACAGATGCTATAGCCAAGGCTATTCCTTTCAGCCTGAAAATGACTTTGGACAAGGCACTGGGAACAAGTCCGGAGCTTAAGGCAATGTACGATTCCGGAGAGCAGACAAAAAAAGTAATTGATATGGCGAGAGCCATAGAGGGGATGCCGAGACATGCTTCAACACATGCCGCGGGTGTTGTAATATCCAAGCTGCCACTTGATGAATATGTGCCTCTGTATCTGGCTGACAAAGGACTGTCAACACAGTTCAATATGACAACCATTGAGGAACTTGGGCTTTTGAAGATGGATTTTCTCGGACTGAGAAATCTGACGATAATAAGAGATGCCCTGGAGATGATAGAAAAAGGTTACGGAGTGAAAATCGATTTTTCCTCAATGGAATATGATGATCCGAAAGTCTTTGAAATAATCGCATCCGGGAACACGGGAGGAATATTTCAGCTTGAAAGCGGAGGTATGACTTCATTCATGAAGAACCTAAAACCCGACTGCTTTGAAGATATTGTGGCGGGAATCGCTCTTTACCGTCCGGGCCCGATGGCTTCCATTCCGACATATATCGAGAACAAAAGAAACCCCGGTCATGTACAGTACATTCATGAGAGCCTTAAGCCGATATTGTCAGTAACATACGGATGTATGGTTTATCAGGAACAGGTAATGCAGATAGTACGAGATCTGGGAGGATATTCATACGGCAGGTCCGACCTCGTGCGGAGAGCAATGAGTAAGAAAAAAATGGATGTGATGCTTCAGGAAAAAGAGTATTTCATTCACGGAAAGAAAGACGAGGAAGGAAATATCGAAATTGACGGATGCATCAGGAGAGGTATTCCGGAAGAGGCGGCCGAGGAAATATTTAATCAGATGATAAGCTTCGCGGAATATGCCTTCAATAAATCTCATGCGGCTGCATATGCAGTACTGGCTTATGAAACGGCGTATCTTAAAGCACATTATCCCGTAGAGTTTATGGCGGCTCTGATGACAAGCGTAATGGGTGACGTCAAATCCATGTCTCACTATATTCGAAACTGCCGCGATATGGGAATTGAGGTGCTGCCTCCGGACGTTAACGAAAGCGGCAAGAAATTTACCGTGGTATATGAGGAAGGCATCAACGGAGAAAAGAAGGGAAAAATACGTTTCGGTCTTCTCGGAATAAAAAATCTGGGAGAAGCGCCGATTGATGCAATAATAGAAGCGAGAGAACAGAAGGGAATGCCTTCGGATATTTTTGAATTCATCAATAATATCGATATACACAAGATTAATAAAAAGGCTGTCGAGAGTCTGATTATGTCCGGTGCGATGGATTCCCTGAACAGCAACAGGGCTGCATATCTGGCAGTCTACGAAAGTCTGATGGATTCTGCGCAGTCGACAGCAAGGACTACTCTGGAAGGGCAGATTTCTCTTTTCCAGACAGAGGCAAAAACCATGAATTCCGGAACAGGCAAAATTCTTCCGGACGTAAATAATTTTCCTACAGAGACTCTTACCAATCAGGAAAAAGAAATGCTGGGAGTTTATCTGACGGCTCATCCTCTCGATGATTTCGCGGAAGTTATAAGTAAGCAGGTTTCCGTAACAAGTCGTGAACTTGCCGATGCTGCATCAGGAGAAGAACAGGGTAACAGTCAGACCGGCGAAAACATCGTTACAGACGGAATGAAAGCTGTAATGGCCGGGATAATAACAGGCAAGAAGACGCTGATTACGAAGAACGGCAAGATGATGGCCTTTGCAGATATGGAGGATCTTTTCGGTTCTGTGGAAGTGATTGTATTTCCTAATGTTTATGAAAAATTCGGAAGCATGATAGAGGAAGATGCAATTGTATCGATAAGAGGAAAAATAAACTTCAAGGAAGAAGAAATGCCGAAACTTCTGGCAGAATCAATTGTCGATCTGAGGACAGCATCACAGAATAACACAAATAACACAGTTCAGCGTGACAACAGTAAAATAATAAAAATCCGGCTCCCGCAGGGCGATGGAATTCACAACATCAATAAACAGAATGAAGCCGTAATGGCGAAGATTAGCCGTGTAATGAAAGAACATCCGGGAGAATACCAGCCGGTGGTTTACCTGCCTCAGGGCGGAAGTTTCAGAGGAGACAAGAGTATGTGGGTAAACCCGGATGAGGAATTTGAGAGAAAAATAACGGAAATAGTGGGAACGGAAAATTATAAGGGAGTGAAAATCCGATGAAAAGAATAGGTGTACTGACAAGCGGTGGTGATGCACCGGGTATGAATGCAGCGATCAGAGCTGTTGTAAGAGCAGGAATAAATCTCGGCATGGAGGTGTTTGGAATCTTCAGAGGGTATGAAGGCCTGATTGACGGAGATATTAAACAGCTTGACTGGTCCTCGGGAGGAGATATCCTCCATCGAGGAGGAACTATCCTGAAGACTGCCAGAAGCACCAGGTTTATGGAAAAGAAGTGGCAGCAGCATGCGCTGAGCATTCTCGATGCGTATGGTATCGAGGGGCTTGTGGTAATCGGCGGTGAAGGGTCAATGCGAGGCGCATACGAATTATCGCAGCTGGGACTGCCTGTTGTCGTACTTCCAGGCACTATTGACAATGATATGGGATATACGGATCTGACAATAGGTTTTGACACAGCAGTAAACACTACACTGTCGCTGATAGGAAATATTCGGGATACATCCTCATCACACGAAAGAACGACAATAATTGAAGTTATGGGAAGACACTGCGGCGACCTGGCTCTTCATGCGGGGATTGGCGGAGGCGCAGATGTAATAATGGTTCCGGAAGTTCCGCAGGATATCAATGAAGTCTGCCGCAAGGTGCTCAGAGGGCAGGCATCAGGCAAAGTCCACAGCATTATAGTTAAAGCGGAAGGCGTTGAGCTGGAATCAGCTAAGCTGGCCGAAATCCTTGAAGAAATGACAGGAAGAGAGGCGAGAGCTGTTGTACTGGGATATATTCAGAGAGGCGGCAGCCCTACCGAAGCTGACAGAAGACTTGCCAGCCTTTCGGGAGCAAAGGCCGCAGAACTGCTGTATAACGATGCCGGAAGCAGAGCGGTTGGGGTTGTAAACGGAGAAATAACAGCTGTAGATCTGGAGAAAGCTATCAATATGAAAAGGGAATTCGACATGGATATGTATAAACTGGCCGGAATTCTCTCATAAAGAGATAAATCATATGACATAAAAGGTGGATAAGTAATGGGAAAAAAGAAAGAAACAGTTTTTGTCTGTCAGGAATGCGGAAGCGAAAGTTCCAGATGGACCGGACAGTGTCCCGTATGTCATGCCTGGAATTCTCTGGTGGAAGAAAAGGTGTTTACAGGCAGGGAAGATGACAGAAGGAGAAGAACATCTGCAACTGCAGCGCCGGGCAGACCGCAGAAGCTGGCTGAAGTTTCTTCAGGCGAAAAAGAAAGAATCGATACAGGCATAGGAGAACTGAACAGAGTGCTGGGCGGAGGACTTGTACCGGGATCTTTGGTGCTCATTTCCGGAGAACCGGGAATAGGCAAGTCGACAATTATAATGCAGGCGGCCGGAAATATTGCCGAAAGAAGAGGAAAGGTGCTTTATGTTTCGGGGGAGGAATCGGAAGAACAGATAAAGATGAGAGCCGATCGCATATGCAGAAACGGTCCTGATGGGAGCAAAGGCATAAGTGATAATCTTTTTATCCTGGCAGAAACTAACATGGAAAATGTTTCCGCGGTATGTGATAACCTGAAACCTGAGTTTCTTATTGTCGATTCGGTTCAGACAATGTACAGTGCGGAAATAGAAAGTGCGCCCGGAAGCGTTTCTCAGGTGAGAACCTGCGGAAATGAACTGATGAAAATAGGCAAGAGCAACGGGATTCCTGTATTTATCGTTGCACATGTGACGAAAAGCGGAGAGCTGGCCGGACCGAGAATACTGGAACATATGGTCGACTGTGTTCTCAGTTTCACAGGGGACAGAAGTCATGAAATGAGAATCCTCAGAGCGCGAAAAAACAGATTCGGAACTACCAGTGAGATAGGTGCTTTTGAAATGGCAGAGGAGGGTCTTCTCGAAATAGAAAATCTGTCAGGAACGCTGATGGAAGAAATGGACGGCGGAAGCGAAGGAGCAGTAGCAACAGCTGTTTATGAAGGAACCAGGCCTCTGATCCTTGAGGTTCAGGCGCTGGCATGTCCGTGTAATGCAGGTTTTGCCAGGAGAACATCAATAGGAATTGAAAATTCCAGATTGAGCATGATTCTGGCGGTTCTGGAGAAAAAGCTGGGTCTCAAACTGATGAACCAGGATGTATATGTAAACATAGTAGGCGGATTCAGACCGGAGGGCACCTATACAGATCTGGCAGTCGCAGCTGCCGTATATTCAAGCTGCTGCGGAAGTGCGCCGGACAGCAGAACGCTGATTCTCGGGGAACTTGGCCTTACAGGGGATTTACGAGCTGTCCAGAACAGTGAAAAAATCATAAAAGAAGCGGAACGTATGGGCTTCGAACAGATTGTTCTGCCGATAAAAAATGCCGAACGCATAAGGTCCGGCAGCGATATTAAGATTATCGGAATGAGAAATATCCGGGAAATCAGAGAACTTTTCTGATTAACTCAGTGTTGTTTTTTATGGATTTTTTACAGAGAGTTGAAAATCGGCTCTCTGTTTTTGTATGTACAGTGATATTTGAAGCCTATGGCTTTTGCAAGTTCCAAGGAGTCATCGAAATGACTTCTGTAGTGTGCGGGGTTGTGAGCATCGGATCCGAAGGTTATCATTTCTCCGCCGAGCTGTCTGTATCTTTCGAGAATCTGCCTGCGAGGCAGAGAAACCCCCATTCTGTAATTGAAACTTGAAGAATTAATTTCGACGGATTTACCGTTGTTAATCTGGAGCTTCAGTATCTCATCGATTATTTCACTGCAGGGATCCAGACTGAGATCTTCGCCGGCATATCTGTCAAGGACTGTTAGATGACCGAGAATATCGTAATTTGTGTATTTACTCAGCATACGATACATGTACTCGTAGAAATCCGAAAGAAACTTGTTTCTGTCTGTCAATCTGAAATCAAAAGTGCTGATATCAATATCTCTGTAACAGTGAAATGAACCTATTACGACATCAAAGTCAAACATAGAGAGTGTGTTATTTATCCTATCGGTTTCGCCTTCTCTTATTCCAACCTCTATTCCTGCGGCAAAAGTGAAATCCGGCGATGGAGCATACTGTTCGCGCACTCTGTTCATTGCGGCGAAGTAGCTGTCAAAATCGGGATCAAAGGAAAAATCAGGATTCGGGAATCCAGGATCGTAGTGGTCGGTTACGGCAAAATGCTCAATTCCCTGTTTAATGGCTGCTGAAACAGCCTCATCAAAAGGTGTGTTACAGTCGTCTGAAAAAATTGTATGTGTATGAAAATCACTTTTTATCATTTAACGCTCCTGACTAAATCTAAATCAAACCAGAACTCACTTCCTTCACCCAGGGTACTTGATACACCGAAATCCGACTTGTGAAGAGTCAGGATTTCTTTGCATATTGCAAGCCCCAGCCCGGTTCCTTCTTTGGAACGAACCATATTAGAACTGGAACGGTAATATCTTTCCCAAACGTGGCCCAGTTCATCCGGAGGAATGCCGGGTCCGAAATCCTTGACTCTGACCTGTACAGCTTTGCCGCGTCTTTTGAGAGAAACAATAATGTGCTTATTGTTTTCACAGAATTTCACTGCGTTGGAAATCAGGTTTGAAATCACCTGTATCAGCTTTTCTTCGTCACCTCTGACAATGTATTCGGCAGGGCAATTGAATTCGATTGTATATCCCTGTTCTAGTTCAATGACCTTGTATGTGCTGATAATATTTTTTATTGCTTCTGTAATGTTAAATTCCGATATTTCGAGAACCATCTTGCCTGACTGTATTCTGGAAACAGCAAGCAGATCGCCTACAAGATTGTTGAGCCTGTCTGTTTCCTGGATGATAACATCCAGGTGTTCATTTCTCTTCTTCGGATTATCGCCGGAAATATCGCGAATCATCTCTGCATAGGACTTTATCATTGTAAGAGGAGTCCTGAGGTCATGAGATACATTGGCAATGAGATCCTTCTGAAGCATCATGGATTTTTCAAGCTCTATTGATGCGCCTGTCAGTGTATCGGCAAGATTATTCAACTCGGTATAATGACCGCCCTTAAATACTATGCCGTATTCTCCGTCTGCAAGGCGTTTTGCGGTAGCGCTGATTTTTCGTATCGGTCGCGTTATTCTCGTGGACAGATAGAAAGAGATGCAGCAGGCAATAAGCAATGAAAGAATCGTAACAACGATAAGCTGGTTTGTAAGTATTTTCACAGTGGAATTAACAGGCCACAGCGGTGAGAACACATAAACAATCATAGGTTCTTTGTTATCTTCTGTAAGAACCCCTCCGTAAGCGAGAATTGTCTGTGATTTTTCATTGCCTGCAATCTTAACATAGGCGGAACCGTTGTTCCTTATCATATGTTCGTTCAGAGTCTGTATCTTTGAAACGAATTCTTTTCCTGTTTCGGAATCTGCCGAGTAATCCGTTTCGAAACCGGGCGCCTGTGCGTAATCTTCAACTGAAGGACGGAAGTACTGGGTCTTGCCGTCATATGACATTACATAGATGTACATATCGTATGAATTGGATAAATCCTCAATCTTGTCGAGAAATTTTTCGGTGTCATGTTTATTGAATGCCTGGTTTATATCCCTTACGACTTCTTTTGTCTGAGCTTCTTTCATGGTACCGTAGGCTCCGTTAAGAAGAACGACCTGCAGAAGCCAGAGTGCCAGCGTCAGACATGCGGCATAGAGAACGAAATAAAGCCATGTCTTAAACTTAATACTGTTGTGATCAATTCTTGGTTTCAAATTTGTAGCCCACTCCTCTGGCAGTTACAATATAGTCTCTGTAAGGTCCGAGACTGTTTCTGAGATTTTTAATATGAGTATCTATTGTCCTGTCATCTCCCAGGAAATCATATCCCCAGATATCGGAAAGAAGCTTTTCCCTGGACAGAACTATGTTTTTATTTTCGACAAGGTAAAACAGCAGGTCATATTCCTTAGGTGTGAGATCGACCCTGTTACCGTCAACTGAAACAGTACGTGCAGGCATGTTTATTTCAAGACCGTCAAAACAGAGAATATCGGGAACAGGGTCTTCCCTCATTGTGTTCCTTGACAGAACGGCATTGATTCTCGCCATCAGTTCCTTTGGACTGAAGGGCTTAACAACGTAATCGTCTATGCCAAGCTCAAATCCGAAGAGCTTATCGTATTCTTCGCCTCGTGCGGAGAGCATAATAATCGGAATGTTTTTTGTTTTGCGTATTTCCTTGCATGCTGAGAAACCGTCAAGCTTAGGCATCATGATATCCATAATTATGATATCGAAATCATATAGCTTGCAAAGACCTACGGCAGTCATTCCGTCTGCTGCCTCCGTAACTGTGTGACCGTTAAATTCAGAGTATTCGCGTATTACTTCACGGATTTTCTGTTCATCATCCGCAATTAGAATATTTGCCATTTTTTTTCGCCTCCCGTTATCCTTTTATTACATAGTATTGTATCACACAATGTGCTATAATTAAAATGTATATATATTAGGAGGATGCTATGTACAAACAGGGAGATAAAATCCTGTATCCTATGCATGGAGCCGGTATCATAAAAGAAATTTCACGCAAGGAAATTCTTGGTGAGATGAAGGAATATTATATATTTACCGTTCCTTGTGGAGAGATGGATGTGATGATCCCCGTTGATGGATGTGACAGCATTGGAGTAAGGCCTGTAGTATCACGGGGAGAAGTTTACAGAGCCATTGAGATTCTCGGAATGGAATCTACAGAGATGACAGGAAACTGGAACAAAAGATACAGAGAAAATTCCGACAGAATCAGGAACGGAGATATTAATGCCGTGGCAGAGATAGTCAGGAACCTCACCCGCATTGACAGAGAAAACAAACTGTCTGCGGGGGAAAAGAAGATGCTTTCAAATGCCAGAAGGATTCTCCAGAGTGAAATAATGCTCGTTCTTGAAATGAGCAGGGAAGAGGCCTATCAAACAATAGAAGAGGCCATTTGACAGGAAAAGGTTTCAATAGAGAGGAAACAGAAGTAAAGTGTTAAAAAAAATAGTTAAAACTGTACTTACGCTGCTGGGAGTGGTTGTAGGTTTTGCGGTATACCGCCTCGTGAGATATCTCGCCAGAATAAACGGACATGATTTCACTGAGTCGTTCTCTTTAAGTGAGGAACTTTTCGTTATTGCTGTGTTTGTGATACTGTTCGGACTGCTGTTTTACAGGCTGGCGCCGTTGTTTATCAAACAGGGTGACAGAGTCGCCTATAACCTTGAAAAGCAGATGTCGGGGACTTCGGTTACGGAAGTTGTAACGACTTTTATCGGGCTTCTCTGCGGTGTGGCAATGGCATTTTTTATCAGTAATGTTTATTCGGGAATAAAAATACCGACCTTAAACATTATTCTGAATATCGCCACATACATTATTCTGGGGTTCATAGGAATAAGTGTTGCCAACAGCAAGGGAAGAGATCTGATTAGCGATATCATAACATCGAAGAAGATTTCATCGGTAGGAGGTAAATCAGGTCGAAAGAAAGATGAGGCAACGCCGAAGATATTTGATACAAGTGTTATTATAGACGGAAGAATATTTGACATTATGAACACGGGATTTCTTGAAGGACCGATAGTGATTCCGGAGTTTGTCCTGAGAGAGTTAAGACATATTGCAGATTCATCGGATTCTCTTAAAAGACAGAGAGGAAGAAGAGGCCTTGATATTCTGAATAAAATACGTTCGGAGTATGGAGTGGAAATATACAATACGGATACGGAAAAAGCCCTCAACGAAATACCTGAGGTAGATCTGAAGCTTCTTAAACTGGCTCAGATTATGAACGGTAAGGTTGTAACGAATGATTTCAATCTCAATAAAGTTGCAGCTATAAAGGGTGTACCTGTTTTGAATATCAATGAACTTGCCAATTCTCTGAAACCGGCTGTACTGCCGGGAGAAGAAATGCTCCTTTCACTTGTCAAGGAAGGTAGGGAAAAGAATCAGGCAATAGCGTATCTGGACGACGGCACAATGATTGTCGTTGAAGAAGGAAGAAATTATATCGGGCAGACCATAAAGACAACAGTAACAACTGTACTTCAGACGGCTGCCGGAAGGATGATATTCGCCAAGCCGTCGGGAAACATCAGAAAGAACTCTTAGTCGGGGGATTTTTCAAATGTATAAAAACAACAGGACAGCTGTAATTGTTGCGGCAGCAGGCAAAGGCAGCAGAATGGGAAGTTCCGTTCCCAAACAGTTTCTGAAGATTGGCGGAGAATATATTCTCGTCAGGACTTTGAAGGTTTTTCAAAAGCTCGATGCTGTCGATCATATATTCGTGGTAACAGGCAAGGACTACGTGGATTTCGTCGGCGAACTTGCGGAAAACAGCAGACTCACGAAGGTTGAATCAGTTATAGAAGGCGGCAGCGAAAGACAGGATTCGGTTTACAATGCTCTTCAGGAAATAAACAGAATAAAGCCGGGTACATCCTATGTGCTTGTTCATGACGGAGCGAGACCTTTTGTCAGTGAAGAAACAGTAATGGGTGTACTTGAAGCGGTTCACAGAAGCGGAGCTGCGGCAGCATGTGTTTCTATGAAGGACAGCATTAGAAAAAGCACTGAAGATTCTATGGGAAGCGTGGGTGTTGACAGGAAAGATTACTATTCTGTTCAGACACCTCAGGGATTTCGTAAGGCTATGCTCATAGAGGCATACGAGAAAGCCTATGACGACAGCTTCCGGGGAACGGATGATGCCTCGGTGGTCGAACGTGCCGGATATCCTATAGAAATAGTCGATGGAGATTACGGAAACATAAAAATTACAACGAAAGAGGATTTACCAATGGAGAACAGAATCGGAACGGGCTTTGATGTACATCGTTTCGAGGAGGGGAGAAAACTGTTTCTCGGTGGCGTGGAGATTCCTCACGACAGAGGGCTCAAAGGCCATTCGGATGCAGATGTTCTGCTTCATGCAGTGATGGATGCATTGCTTGGAGCGGCCGGTCTCGGGGACATAGGCAAACATTTTCCCGATACAGATATGAAGTACAAAGGCATCAGCAGTATGGAACTGCTAAAGCATGTAAAGAAACTGCTGGATGAAAATATGTATATGGTAGCGAATGTTGACGTTACCCTCATAGCGCAGAAACCTAAAATCAGCCCGTACACAGAAGAAATGAGAAAAAATATTGCCGATGTGATCGGGATTGACATCAGCAGAGTAAACGTTAAGGGAACAACGACAGAAGGATTGGGATTTACAGGAAGAGAAGAAGGCATCGCTTGCGAGGCGGCTGCTTCAATATACAGATAAAAGAATACGAAGGAGAAGGACAACATATGAAATTATCAAGAGCATATTTCAAAACACTCAGAGAAGTACCTAACGAGGCAGAAATTCCAAGTCATATTCTGCTTCTCAGAGCAGGAATGATTAAGAAAGCCGCGGCCGGAATATACAGCTATATGCCGATGGGCAACAGAGTAATAGACAAGATACAGAATATTATCCGCGAAGAAATGGATGCCAAGGGATGTCAGGAAATTCGTACATCGGTACTTCAGCCGGGGGAACTCTGGGAGGACTCCGGAAGATGGAGTGCTTATGGCCCTGAAATGTGGAGAGTAGAAGACAGAAACGGCAGAGGCTTCTGTCTTGGACCGACAGCTGAGGAAGTATTCACAGATATTATCAGAAACGATGTTACATCATACAGACAGCTTCCGCTCCAGCTTTATCAGTTCACTGACAAGTTCAGAGATGAAGCGAGACCTCGCTACGGCATGATGCGTTCAAGAGACTTCATTATGAAGGACAACTATTCCTTCGACAGAGACGAGGAAGGACTGGAAGTGAGCTACAGAGAAATGTATGATGCCTATACAAAGGTGTTCACAAGATGCGGATTGACATTCAGACCTGTTGAAGCGGACAACGGAGCAATAGGAGGTTCTGCATCCCATGAGTTTACAGCGCTTTGCGAATTCGGTGAAAGCGAAATATGTTACTGTGACGGATGCGATCTTGCCAAAACCGTAGAAAAGGCGGAATGTGCAGATGCACCGGCAAGTGACGAAGAAATGCTTGCCTCAGAGAAGGTGAACACTCCGGGAACGAAGACAATAGAAGAAGTTGCCGAATATCTCGGAATCGATAAAAAACAGACTCTTAAAGCACTGCTTTTCACGACCTACAATGAGGACGGCAGTGATGCAGGATATGTAGCGGCATTTATCCGAGGTGACAGAGAACTCAACATGACTAAGCTGGTAAATGCACTTGGCTTAAGTGAGTATATGATTGAATTCGCCGATGAAGAGAAGATGGCGGCTGCATGCGGATGTGTCGGAGGATTTACAGGTCCTGTAGGGCTTCATGACTGTAAAATTGTTGTTGACAGTGAAATTCCGGGTCTCAGGAATCTCGTGGCAGGAGCCAACGAAGAAGATTATCATGTGAAAAACATTAATTACGGCAGAGATTACGAAGCAGATATCGTTACGGATCTTAAGACTTTGCTTGAGGGAGACCCTTGTCCTGTATGCGGCGCACCGATTAAGCATGCCAGAGGCGTGGAGGTAGGACAGATATTCAAGCTGGGAACTAAGTATTCAGAGGCAATGGGAGCCATATACAAAGATGAGAACCAGCAGGATCACCCGATAGTAATGGGATGCTACGGCATTGGTGTTTCCAGAACATTCCAGGCTATTATCGATATGCCTGAGAATCACGATGAAAACGGAATTATCTGGCCGATTTCAGTAGCGCCTTATCATGCGATTATCACTTTGATGAAGCCGGATGACGAGGTGCAGGCAGCTCTTGCTGAAGATATATACAGCAAGCTCTGGGCAGCAGGTGTGGAGACTGTTCTGGATGACAGAAAAGAACGTCCGGGTGTCAAATTCAAGGATGCCGATCTCATTGGTATTCCTATCAGAATCACAGTTGGAAGAGATGCAGCCGACGGCCGTGTCGAATACAAGATGAGACGTGATGCAGATAAAATCAGCCTTACGGCAGAGGAGGCAGTTGCAAAGGCAACAGAAACAGTAAATGCTGAAAAAAACGGACCAATCAGATAGATTTCAATGCGTTAAACTTTTTTGGGCCTTCTTTAAGATAGGTGTTTTCACAATCGGAGGAGGTGCTGCCATGATTCCTCAGATACAGCAGATCGCTGTAGATGAGAAAAAGTGGCTAACAGATGAAGAAATGCTGGATTGTATTGCCCTGGGACAGTCGCTTCCCGGGGTAATTGCAGTTAATATGGCAACTTATATCGGACGAAAGCTCAGAGGTGTTCCGGGAGCCGTTGCTGCTACAGTAGGAGTTGTTATTCCTGCGATTATAGCTATTTTGCTGGCAGTCTGGTTTCTTGATTTCATTGGAGACAATGGGTTTGTGTATGGCGCTTTCGTTGGAGTGAAGGCTGCAGTTTGCGGCCTGATTGCAGTTACGATGGTAAGGCTCGGCAAACAGATTCTGAAGACACCCTTTCAGTGGGTTATTATGTTTGCCGGGGGTATTGCCGTCTGTTTCTTCGGAATTTCCGCAATACTTGTAATATCAGCCGGTATTGCAGCGGGAATAATGTACAGTATTGTAAGCGAAAAAAGAGAAAATAATAAAAAATAGCGTATAGGATAAAAGTATGCTCTCTGCATACCGATTTGTTAATCAATTTCGTTATGATATAGACATCAAGCGGGGTATTAACAAATTAAGTATACAGGAGGACGCTATGAAGAAGAAGATAATATCTTTTGCTATGACATTATGTATGATACTTACACTGTTTTCCGGTCTGCCGGACAAGGCAGACGCCGCGAGCGTATCGTACAGATGGCCGACAACATGTAAAACGATAACAGGACACTGGGGAAAGGAACCGGGACATTTCTACGCTTACCATTACGGTATAGATATAGGAGCTGCAGGAGGCGCAAAAGTTTATGCAGCAGAATCAGGCAAGGTAATAGGTGCAGGTCTCTATGGCGCATATGGATATTGTGTTCGCATAAAGCACAGCAACGGGCAGGTTACACTGTACGGACATAATTCGAGACTGGCAGTTAAGAACGGTGCGAAGGTCAAGAAAGGTCAGGTAATCGCATATGTAGGAGGAACCGGAAGCGGAGGAAGTAAGGCCTATGACAATCATCTGCACTTCGGAATTTACAAGAGTGTTTCGGCAATGAAAAAAGAAGACGGCAGAGCATCATCGAGCATAACTGTAAATCCGGAACCGATTCTTAAGAAATCCAATGCAAAATCCAAATCAACAAAATACTACTATATAACGTACACCGGTACAAATGCCAAAAAACTGCCTGCAACAGGTAAAAAGAAAAGGGGATCGACATATTATGTAAGCAAAAGCAAACCAACAAGATCGGGATACACATTTTCATACTGGTCAGGATCGAACGGCTGCAAATACTATCCCGGAAGTAAATATACGGGAAATGCTAATCTGAAACTTACAGCAGTATGGAAGGCAGTATCAACATCAGGTCAGACTTGCGGCAAGGTAGTCGGTGCAGACGAATACTGCAGCAAGTACAAGAACAACAGCAGTTACAGCTGCAAGAGAGTTTACAGATATGCTACAAGATCTAAGATAACAACAACAAGCGGATACGATTCGCTTAGCGGATACACGAAATACGATTCTAAAACTGCAACAACTTATTCAGGATACAGATTCGGAACACCGATATCGACAAACACTTCGTATGACGGCGGCAAGAAAACAACAACGAGTGCATCAAATATAGGGTATTACTACTATGCATACGCTGCTGCAAATCCGCAAAACACCGATGACTGGTCATTTGTCTGCGGAAAAAGCAGAAACGGAGTGATTTCATACATGAAGCAGAATTATTCGGCATCTGCCGCATGGAGTGAAGATAATATGAGATATTTCTGGATGATAAGCAGCAAAGACCTGGGTTCAACGGCAGCAGGTTCGCAGATAAGCTGCAGCATACCGTATCTTGAGAACTCAGCAGTAAGCGTCGGAACAACAAGTTACAACGGTAAACACTACTATGATATTCCAATGTACAAGTACAACAAATGCTATAAAGTGAAGACCGTTACAACAACAAATTATTTCTATAAATATACAAACTGGTCGGGATGGTCAAGCTGGACAGCTAATCCACCGGCAGCATGTGATACAGTTAAAATCGATACTCAGGAAGCGTATCTTATACAGAGCAGATAAGCCTAGATTATTAAGCCGGGGAATTCGGAAGAAACCGAATTCCCCGGTTATGGTATAATATTTATGTTGACAGATTGAACAGCACTTAAAGCGTCGTGAGGGGAGGAAGTAGCAGATGAGAAGAATTATACTGCTGATTTGTTTTATAATCAGCATATATATAGGAATTAACGTGATTTCGGAAGATGCCGAAACGGATGAAGCGTAGGTGTATACTTAAATACATAAAAAGCATATTTTAAAGGAGAAGAACGATGGATTTAAAAAGTGCATTACCGATTCTCGGTGCAGCACTTGTTGTTGTGGTGGTTGCTGCAGTTGCGATAGTCAAAAACGTGGATTTTGATAAAGAATCGATACCTGCAGAAGAAGAGTCTTATTCATTTGATGTGACATTTGCAGACGCATCTTCGGTGTTGCCTGATTATAAGGGCATTACATACGGACCAAATAATCTCTTTGACGGAGATAAGACAACGGCATGGGTTGAAGGAGCAGACGGATGTGGAACAAGTGAATGGGTTACAGTTGCCTGTGAGGGAAATAAAACGATAAAAGCTCTGCTCATCAGAAACGGATATCAGAAATCCGAGGAGGTATATAACAATAACTGCAGAGTGAAAGATGCTGTTGCTGTATTTGAAGACGGAAGTCGCGAGAATTTCAGACTCGAAGACAATTACGGCAAAGAACAGCATGTAGTATTTTCCAAACCACATCCCGGTGATGGGGTAAAGATAATGATTAAATCAGTTTATCCGGGTGTTGACTATGATGATACATGCATTTCGGAAATAGAATTTTCCGATTATACCGGTGATCTTTCGGGAACGATTGAAGTTAAAGGTGAAGCGGATGCAGGAAGTGATCCGGAAGAAGATTTGTGGGGGCATTTCGCAAAGGTTGACCAGATCGGTAAAAATATAGATAAGATTTCCTCTGAAGTGCAGGTAAAAGCTGTCGATAAGGAATTGTATGGCGATAGGTGGCAGGGACAATGTGGATTATCCGGTATATTTTGGGATGGAAGTCTTTACGTTCAATGGGGTACGGAATTGTCATACAGTATTGATGATTACGATGGTATATGCTATGGTATGGGAGGAACGGCAGGAGAACTTTTCGGTCTGGAATCGGACATGGACGTAGGCGATTTTATATCCAAAATAGAAGGATTTGTCGGTGATGAGTCGACTTATTATTTTAACTACAGAAAATTGAATAGCGAGGATAGGAGAAACTGCTGGCAAGCATATAGGAATGCAGACAGAGAACCGGTAAAAAGCATGTTCAAATTAGGCGGAGGATACAATATAGAGGTTTATTGTGATGGTCTTGAAAATGTTATAGAGCGGTATGATATTACAGAAGACTTAGCCAATGTTCCTGAAAATTCAGTTGATACATACTTCGGTGGATGTGATGACAGCTGTTATGTTATTACACCGGGTACAAAAATCGTAGTTTGGGCTATTCCTTACGGAACAGGTTATTAATTAAAGAAAGGTATTTATAAAATGAACAGAGATGTAAGGCGATTTGAGATAAACGGTAAATTTTACAACCTGGAACAGGTTTCGAAACTGATTAAAACAGGTAAATGGGATGCAGCTGTTAATACATTACAGGTTAGAATCGGACTGGGTGCCGATGAAGCAAGAGAGGTGGCCAGACAGCTAAAATCCATTAATGATGGTGTAGAATACCGTCCTTCCGAAAATAAGAACAATCCGGTTACTTCACCAGAAGATAACAATCTCGGACGTGCAATAAAATGGTCAGGGCTGGTAATAGGAATTATAGGTGTAATACTGTCAATGTATATAGGTGGTGAGATGAGTAATTCATACTTGTTTGAATCGGGAACGGGGTTTGCGTTTCTGATGGCGACAGCATCCGTTACGCTGGGTCTTGTTGTAAGCGGTATTGGGGAAATAATCATACTGTTAAACAGGATCAGGTACAATACTGAAAAATAATCTGAGAAAATGAAGATATTTGCAGATATTCTGGATACATACGAACAACCTGTCGAAATAGGTAAGGGCGGCGGTGGAACAGTATACAAATCCTACCATAAGCGCCTTCGCAAAGACGTGGTGTTAAAAAAAATAAACACGCAGAAAGTAAACAGAGATGCCGTAAGAAAAGAAGTCGATATTCTGAAAGAGCTAAGCAACAGATTTATTCCTCAGGTTTACGACTTTGTAGAAACCGATTCGGCAATATTTACTGTAATGAGTTTTATCCCGGGAAGGTCATTCAGTCAGGAAATGGACGCCGGACGCATATTTACAAGAGAACAGATAAAGAAATGGGCAGTACAGCTGCTGTCTGCTCTGGATTATATTCATACGAGAAAACCTGCGGTAATTCACGGCGATATTAAACCTTCAAATATAATGCTGAAGCCTGATGGAGATATATGTCTTATAGATTTCAACATTTCACTTCACGCCAATGAAACACATATAAATGGTTTTTCGCCGGGATTTGCGTCACCGGAGCAGTATAATGCTGCGAAAATGCGGGCAAACAACAGAAGAAAAAATCAGACAATCGATGAGCGTTCCGACATATACAGTCTGGGCGCCTTCTTGTATTTTATTTCTACGGGAAAAATAAGGTATGATTATTCTGAGTCCATTAACTATGGGGCGCTGAAGCAGATAATGGGATCGACCTTTGCGAATGCTATCGTGAAAGCTATGTCACTGAATCCCGCAGATAGATTCGCGACTGCCGGAGAAATGAGTGCAGCCATAAGGTCCGAAGGGAATTCTCTGAAAAACAGGAAGACGGGAGTTATTGTAATTGCGTCAATAGTGGCAGTGATGCTTATAGGAGGTACAGCGACGGTAAGAGCTGTTCAGCATTATAAGTATGATAATATGGTTGAGAATCAGAAATATTACATAGATAACTGTGATTTCGTATCCGCACAGTCGGAATTTGATGAAGCAACAGATTTACTGCCGAGAGAGCTGGATGCATATTATCAGAATGCCAGAAGAATGTATGTGGAAGGTGACGATGAGAAATGCCTGGATTACATTGAGCAGCAGCTGCTTGGAGGCAGCAGTGTCAGAATAAAAGGGGAAAGTGTGGGACCGCTGTATAAGCTTGCCGGAATATGCGCAGCAAACACCGGGGAAAGTGAAACGGCCGTATCATATTACGAAAGGGCATTGGATGAGTGTGAATTTGAGGGAGATGATTACAGAGATTATGCAGTGGCTCTTTCACATAACGGGCAGCACGACAAGGCATACAAAATGCTTGATAAAGCTCTTGAAAAAGGCGCTGAGCCAGGAACAGCCGAGTATATTAAAGGCGAAATCGCCTATTCAGATAAGGATTACGAGACTGCTCTTGATTGGCTTAACTCCGCTGTTCATGCGACAAATGACAATGACCTTAAGACTCATGCCTACTGGACAGTAAGCAAAATCAAAATGGATTGCGGGAATGCAGAGGGAAGCAGGGATGCTCTTATTTCCGCTAAAAATGCTGCAGATAATAAAAATAAAGTGGCCGTACTTCATGAGCTCGTTCAGACAGATGTCAACCTGGCGGACAATACAGGAAACGAAGCTTACAGAGAAGAGGCTGCCGGTTTTTTGAATGAACTTGTTGGAAGAAACTGGGCTTCTAAGGGAGACTATCACTCTCTGGCGATAATCTACATTAAACTTGGAGAAACAGATGCCGCAGCAGAAATAATTGAGAAGCAGGGAAATGTTTTCGGAAAAGATTATGATTATTATAAGCTAAAAGCTATTAACGAAGCACATATTCAGTCGATAATATCCCAGGAGTACAGAGACTACAGCAATTTTAAATTATTTTACGACAAGTCGAAATCCGGATATAATACATCAGGAGATGTGGAAATGAACTCTCTCGATAACATATACAACCAGTTGAAGCAGGGAGGATGGCTCTGATGTTGAGGAGGAATTTCAGATGACAGCAGTGAGTCTCACAATAATAGACAGCAGCAATGATTATCGTGTTGAACGGGCATATTTAAATGATGGTGAAATACTGGCCATAGGCAGAAACAGCGTGACTAATAATATTTCCGTAAGCGAACGTTTTGTATCGGATAACCACGGGATTATTATCTGCAAAGGCGGAAGATGTTATTACAGGGATATTAACAAATCAAACGGAAGCTATGTAAACTCATTTAACCGTATCGAAAGATTACATAAGACTGACCGTCAGATTCTGCTTAATGACGGTGCCACTATCAGAATAGGACATCCTTCCAACACCATGAGACAGGTACTGATAGTTTTTTCATACAATGGTGAAGAAAGTACTCCGGCATGGGAGGAAATAGGTGATTTGCCTGTTTCCATAGGAAGAAGCTCTAAATGCAATATTGTGCTGCCTATGCCTAATGTTTCAAGGCACCATTGTACCGTATACAGGGAAGGCAGCAAAATCTTCATAAGAGATGATAAGAGCCTTAATGGTGTAATTGTGAACGGTGAACGTATAAACGGAACAGCACCGCTCCATGATAAAGACATTATTCAGATACTGGGAACACGTCTGATCTTTTCATGTAACAGAATATATTACAGCAAGTCAAGACGGGGCATTAGCATTCATGCGAGTAATATAAATAAATGGGTTGGATCCGGCAAAAACAGAAAGCAGATTCTCAAAGACGTTAATGTAGAGATACAGGGCGGAGAGTTTGTTGCGATTATCGGTGGAAGCGGAGCAGGAAAATCAACACTTATGGGAGTGCTCAACTGTTTTGATCGAGGCTTCGAAGGGGAAGTGTTCTGTAACAACGTTTCGCTGAACCGAAATTTTACCAGCCTTAAGGGAACAATGGGATATGTTCCCCAGGAAGATATCATATACGAAAACCTGACATTGGAGAGAATGCTTACATATTCTGCTCGCCTGAGACTTCCTAAGGATTCTGATAAGAGCGAAATAAGTGCACGAGTTGAGAATGCAATGAAAATGCTCGATCTAACGGCACACAGAGATACCCTTATAAGAAAAATGTCGGGAGGTCAGAAAAAACGAGCAAGCATTGCAGTGGAAATTCTTGCAGATCCCAGACTTTTCTTTTTAGATGAGCCGACTTCCGGACTGGATCCGGGAATTGAGAAAAATTTAATGCAGTCACTTCGTGATTTGAGCAGGAAGCAGGAATGTACAATTGTGACAGTAACCCACACAACACAGAGCTTGCATCTATGCGACAAAGTGATATTTATGGGAACAGGCGGAGTATTGTGCTTTTGCGGAAGTATTGAGGAGGCCAAGGTTTTCTTCGGCACAGATGACATTACAGATGTCTATGAGATGATAAGTAACGAACCGGAGAAATGGGCAAATAAATTCAGGATTCGGCAGAACAGAAGCAGAACACCTGTTGATAATTCGGGCAATGGAAAAGTGCGTAAATCCAAACCGGCCGGATCTGTTTTTACACAGCTTGCCACAACTGTTATGAGGTATGGGGAAATAACAGTTAATGATTGGAAACGGCTTGCGCTGACACTTATTCAGCCTCTGATAATCGGGGTTCTTCTTGTTATGGTAGCCGGTGATGAAGTATTTACTGCATATGGTGATACAAAATCCATGATTTTCGCCTTGAGCTGTGCAGCTATATGGCTGGGCATATTCAATACCATACAAGAAGTATGTAAAGAGCGAGTAATACTTAAAAGGGAACATATGGCCGGGCTGGGACTTACTGTATATGTTTTTTCGAAGTTGCTGGTTCAGCTGATTATAGGCTTTTTTCAGTCAGTAATACTTGTAACAGTATTTATTCTTGTTCTGGAATCACCTGAGAAGGGATTATGGCTTTCCAAATCGTCACTTGAAATTCTCATAACTGTATTTCTGACAGTTATTGCGGCGGAACTTCTTGGACTGATTGTATCTGCTTGTGTAAGAAGCGGAGATAAAGCCATGGCAGTTGCACCGTTTATTCTGATTGTTCAATTGCTGTTTTCCGGAATACTGTTTGAATTAAGCGGAGTAGGGAAATATATATCCTATATTACAGTAAGCAAATGGTCGGTAGGAGCTTTGGGAAGCATTGCTGATCTGAATGCTCTGGAAGGAAATATAAATGAGCCGGATGATATGTTTGAACATACTGTTGAGCAAATGTTCTTTGACTGGAGAATTTTGCTTGTTATGGCAGCAGTATCGACGGTAATTTGTATAGAAATGTTGAAAAGAATTGCCAGAGACGGCAGATAGGAGGAGAAATGTCGGATAATTTTACAGAACTGATTTTTGAAGATCAGTCCGAAAGTGAAGAAAAGGAACTTGATGATCTGTTTAAAATGCTGGGTATGATGTATTATGACGAACACAAAACCAGTACCGGAAGTGAGTACTGGTGGATTATTGACAAAATCAATATGATTACCGGATCTGATACGAAAAAATGTCCGTATTGCGGAGCAGAAGCAGATGATGATGCACTGTTCTGTGTTATGTGCGGCAGAGCTCTGGATGGAAACGAAAGCATGAATAATGTATGTCCGTACTGCGGCAATGAATTAAGTGACGGTGCAGTATTCTGTGGAATGTGCGGAAATAAAATCGGCAGATAATCAAAGTAAGTAGAGGAGAATATTATGAATTGCATTTTTTGCGGAACAGAAAACAAAGATGGTGCTGCCTTCTGTAAGAACTGCGGAAAAAAGTTGAGAACGGATACATGCCCGGGATGCGGAAGAAAGATAGAAGCTTCTGAAGCAGCTTTCTGTAAGTACTGCGGTACGAAACTGGGAACAGTAAATCCGTCATATGATGGTGCATTTTATGATGAACCCAGTGTGATTGATGTTCCGATATTTGATGAACCTCCGATAGAACCGCGGAATAATCAAGAGGGGAATCAGTATGTGAATCGTCAGCATTACTCCTACAGAGATGTTAACGAAGAAAACATACCAGGCAAAAGTGCCGCGACGGCATCAATGGTAATAGGAATTATTGCCCTCGCATTCTGGTTTATGGGGTATCTTGCTATTCTTTCTACAATACTCGGGATAATCGGACTGGTTCTTGCAAACAAATCGGGACAGGCGGGATTTGAAGGTGGAACGAGAAAAGCCGGATTTGTATGTTCGCTTATTGCTGTAATAGGAGGAGCCCTGGTATTCCTTTCAGTATGTATATTCGGGGCAGCATTTATTTCGATATTTTCATAATAATAATTTGTTTGAGGGAAAAAAGTGAAGTGTAGAAATTGCGGAAGAGAAAACAAGCCTGAAAATGTGTTTTGTGAATTTTGCGGGTTTGTTATGGAAGCGGGAACAGAAACCGTGGGAGAGGTAGTTACAGATGACGACATGTATGATCCGTATATATATCCGGATGAAATGTCTCATAGTAAACTTCCCGGTAAATTGAAGATAATTATTCCGTCGGCAGCATTAGGAGTAATTTTGATTCTTGCGGCATTATTTGTATTGGTACCGTCCATTGGAGGCAGCGACGATTTGTCATCGAAAAATGGTTCTGATGCAGGATATGAAGATACAATGCATGATGATGACGAATTTACGGATGTGAATGGAGAAGAGGAATGTATTTTTTCTTATAATCAGGACGGATATAGCGATGTTAAGGTGAAATACGGAGAAGAACTGACAATATCATCAAAGGAACCTGACAAAAAGGGGCAGGATTTTAATGGCTGGAACATAAAGCGCAACGATGGGATGTACAGAGGAAAGAACGAAGAATGGGTGGATTCTAAGTCAGAGGCTGAAACATACTATCCCGGTGATGATATTGAGGTCACTGCAGCGTGGGCTGACGAGAATGAAGAGGTTACAGATTTCGAGTTAATTGCAGACTGGAACAACGAGGGCAATGAAGACGGTAAGGCCGAAGAGGACAAGGAGAAGCAAAAGGAAAGCAGTAAAGAGACTTCAAGCAGTCCGTCATCCGATAAGAAGCCGGCAGGAAACACGCCATCGGAGACAAAGGGCAACTATGACGAGCCGTTCGCAGAAAAAATAGTATCGGAAGCCGAATACAACAGCAAATACAGGAACAACAGTAAGTACAAATGTACAAAGCTGTACAGATATGCAACTAGAAGTAAAGAAACAACGACAAGCGGATATGATTCTCTCAGCGGGTATACAAAGTATGATTCAAATACCTCCACAACATATTCGGATTACAAGTTCGGAACGCCGATTTCATCGAGCACATCATATTCCGGAGGAAAGAAGGTAACGAAAAGTGCATCAGATGCAGGATATTACTATTATGCCTACGCAGCAGGCAATCCGAGTAAGTCATCAGACTGGTCATTTTTCTGTGCCAAAAGCCGATCGACAGTCATTTCTCATATGAAACAGAACTATTCTGCATCATATGCCTGGAGTGAAAATAATCTCCGATATTTCTGGTTCATAAGCACCAGTGATCTGGGATCTAATCCTTCGGGATCAAAGATAAGCAGGAGTATACCGTATTGTTCGAATTCAACAGTAGGTGTAGGTTCTTTCAGCAAAAGCGGAACACATTATTATGATATACCAATGTATAAATATAATCGCTGCTACAAAGTCAAAACTGTAACCACGATTAATTATTTCTACAGATGGTCACAGTGGTCCTCTTGGTCTGACTGGACACCAAACCCTCCGTCAGCAGGAGATACGGTAAAAATAGATGATAATGTGAAATATTCTGTAGAGATGCGATAAAGTATTCGTGGAGAAAAAAATGTATTGTGATAATTGTGGCAGGGAAAACAGTCCGAATAATTACTACTGTGAGTTTTGTGGTGCGCCGCTGCCTTCCGGTCAAAAAGAACCGGAAGGGAATTTCTCACAGAAAAATATCATAAAAGGGATTCACATTTCGAGAAATCGTGTAATAATAATAGCAGGAGCAGTTGCTGCTGCTGTTTGTATTGCAGTTGCTATTTTTCTGTTAAGTCCCGCCGGGGCAGAATCCGAATCAAAATACAGTGAAGCTATGGAAAATGCTGATATGTATTATGATAATATGGAATATGACAGTGCGGAGGATGCATATCTTGAGGCAATAGACGTAAATCCGAAGAAAAAAGACGCTTACCTGAAGCTGGCGGATTTGTATAGTAAACAAGGCAAAACCAATAAATGCAAAGGCATCCTCAGTGACGGCAAACGGGAAACAGGCGGCGATGAAGAAATTGCACATGAGCTGGATATTGTTACCTGCGCTTCAGGGTACGATGAATATCTGCAGAACGAAATAATACCAGAAGAGGGAAAAACTGTTCTGAACGAAGTTTGTTATCTTGACAGTTGTCCCGGAGGTCTTGTCGATACGTATTATGCGGATTTTGACGATGATTCAGTAGATGAAATGATTACTGTATCATACATTCCCAATGATGCAGATTGTGAAGCTCTCATAAGAGTTTTTCAATTTGAGGACGAAGAGGTAAGTTTAGTTGATGAAAAGACCACACCTATTATCAGCGTCGGTTTTACCGGAACAAGTCTCTGTTCATTTTATTTAAAGGAGCATGAAGGGGATTTTTACCTTGTTCAGAACAGTGGTGCGGATTTCGGAGATGAATTTATAGTTTTCGGTCTGGACAAGGTTGAAGGAATTAAAGAGAAAAAACGGCTCGAATACTGCGGTGATTTGTACATGGATTTTTCAGTAGACGGAGAAAGAGTCTTTTACTTCGAAGAAGAAGGTGAAGCACATGACGAATATGAATATGACAGTGCTTTCGAGAAAGGATTGGGTATTTACCGCGATGAATTAAAGGCGTTCGGCCTGCAGGACAAGGCAGCCGGATATTCCTATGAGTCTGAAGATTTCAGAATGTTTTCAAATGCAAAAGAAGGGGACGAAAGTGAAATCAGCATGTGCAGCTTCATGATTACGTATGATGATTATGACGAAGATGAGGAACTGACTGTGGAAATATGGAGTGATTAGTTTTTCCGCAGAGTAAGGAGAAATATGAAAAAGTTATGGATTGCAATTTGTGTGATGATCGCACTTGTAATTGCAGCTGCGGCCATAAACTTTTATATGGCAACTCCTAAGGAGCTTACGATTAACTCCGGGGAAACAATAGAAGTGTATACAGATGAGCAAATGGTACTCGATGTGTCAGCAGACGGACTTACCGACGAAGATATTTCAAAAATAGAATGGACAGCTTCGAATGACTGTATCAGCATCGATGATGGTGTTATGACTGCTTCATATGACGGAGAGCACATGGAATACAATGCTACTGTATCAGCAAGTCTGCACAATGGACTGAAAACCTGGAAAGGAACGGCACAAGTAGTCGTAATTCTGAAGGCAGAAGAAATAGAAAGCGGGAAAATGATTAAAACACCTTCGGGAGCTCAGGACAGCTATATGTCAATTACGGGAAGCCCGTCGGCAAATATGTATTTATACTTCAAATGCAACACAGATGCTTCAAAGGATTTTTCGTTTATTTTAGGAAGCGGGAAAACGGAAATTGTCTACGTGCCTTGTGAAGAATATACTATGTATTTCGCAAAAGGCAATCAGTGGTACGGAGCAGGAGAAATGTTCGGACCACAGACATTATGCTATAAAAATGACAGTACGATGAAGTTCACATCGACTTCGTACTGGACATTAAAAATGTATGATTTAGAAGGAAATTCGTCAAGCACCGCCGTGCCTTCCAATGAATTTCCACGGTAACTTATTATAAAGCGAGTATCATATGATAATTAAGAGTGCCGGAATTACAATTCCGGGGAACATACGAAAAAACAATGAAGATAATTTCTACATTGACGGATATTTTAAGGAAGACTGCTTTAAAGATAAATATGCACTCGCGGGTTCGTGTAACAGAGATTACCATGTTTATGCAGTCAGTGACGGTATGGGAGGTCACGACTCAGGAGAAAAGGCAGCATGGCATGCACTGGAAGTTCTGAAAAAATTCGATGACGAAAACATAGAGAATCGTCTCATAGAATACATACTGGAAGCAAATCGTGAAATTTGCATGGCTGCAGCCGGCGATTCCGGAAGGAAGCGCGGAGCAACAATTGCTGTTGTAACTGTTAACAACGACCGCTTTTGCAGTTGTACGGTGGGAGACAGCAGAGTATACAGCTTCAGAAACAACAGACTCTTTCGGATTTCCGAGGATCATACAAGAGCTCAAAGTATGGTAAATGCCGGGATAATATCATCGAAGGAAGCTGAGAAACAGGAAAATTTGCGCGTTCTGAACCAGCATCTGGGCATTCCCGAGAGCGAATTTATTATTTGTCCCGATATCAAGTCGGGACTAAAGCTTTATAAAGGGGATATTATCCTTTTATGCTCTGACGGACTGACTGACATGGCTGATGATAATGAAATAAGAAGGGTAATCGGGAAATACAAGGATGAAGAGCCGGAACGAATTGCCTATGAGCTTGTCAGACAAGCATTAAAAGGCGGGGGAAGAGATAATATCACAGTTGTAACCATAAAAGCGGAATGATGGATTGCACATCAGGAAAACAGGTGAACGGAGATGGATGGAAGTCACAATTACAGTGAAATATTCGAAAGCTGGGAAGTGTCGAAACTCCTGGGAAGCGGAGGTTTCGGCAAAGTATATGAACTCCGGCGTGTTGAAGGAAATAATGTATTTAAGTCGGCATTGAAGGTTATTACAATACCGCAGAATAAAAATGAAATAGCAGAGAAGAAGTCTGAGGGACATGACGAGGAGTCAATAAAGCAGTACTACAACAGTATTGTTAAAATGTTTCTCAATGAATACAGAATCATGGCCGATTTGAGGGGAAACAGTAATATTGTCAGCTATGAAGATCATAAGGTGATTCCTCATGATGATGGGATAGGGTGTGATATCTATATAAGGATGGAGCTTCTTACACCGCTTGTTGATTATCTCGCATATAATAAGATGACAGAGGAACAGATAATTAAACTGGGAACAGATATTTGCCGTGCGCTGGAATTATGTGAGAAGAGAAAAATAATTCACAGAGACATAAAACCGGGCAATATTTTTCTGTCTAAAAACAATGACTTCAAAATCGGCGATTTCGGTATTGCCAGAACAATGGAAATGACATCAGGGGGAATGTCTAAAAAGGGTACATATAAATACATGGCTCCTGAAGTGTACAAAGGGCAGAATTACGGAAGGACAGTTGATATTTATTCGCTGGGTCTAGTAATGTATTTTCTTGCTAACGGCAAGAGAACACCGTTTCTTCCTCCGGAACCTGCGCGGGTGTCTTATATTGATGAAGAAAAAGCGCTTCTTATGAGAATGCAGGGAAAACTCCTGCCGCCTCCGAGAAATGCAAGCAGGGAATTAAGCAGAATAATACTTAAGGCTTGTGCCTATGAAGCAGGAGACAGGTACTCAAGTGCTGCTGAGATGCGCAGAGATCTGGAGAATATAGGCAATCATAACAATTACAATTTTAGTGAAGAAACAGGGACGGAGACAGTAATTGATGTTCCGCCGATAGAACCGGATCCGAAACCTGATTCCCCCCAAAAGAAAAAAAACTATGTGCCGAGGCAGAAGCCTAAGATTGATAAAAAAATAATAGCTCTGATTGCGGTACTGCTTGTAATCGCAGCAGGTGCATTTTTTGCCTTCGGACGGACAGGCGGCAGTGATTCCAAAAGCAGTATTTTCAGCTCGGATATACCTGTAATTATGTATGATACAGGAGTAAAAGGCACCTGGGGCGACAATAACGGAATGGAAAAAGAAGAACTGATTTTTGACAGTTTCGAGCGAGATTCCATTGTAAAAATTGTATTTGAAGACAGTAACCGAGGCGCTGAAGGAAAAATCGTTGATATCTCGGAAGAACAGAATGAAGAAGCACTCGCGTGGATAGATTCAGATGAACCGGGTGTGCTGTATATAGGCGGCAAAGGCGGCGTTAAAGCAAACAGCAGCTGTAACGGTCTTTTCGCATACTGTGAAAATCTGAGAAGCATAGATTTCAATAATGCCTTCGATACGAGTGATGTTACTGAAATGAGATATCTTTTTTATCATGATAAAAACCTGCGCAGTGTTGACATGGAGGGAATTGATACTTCGAATGTAACTATTACGGATCGTATGTTTGCTTTCTGTGACTCTCTGGAAACCATTGAAAATATGGATTTTAATACATCCAATATAGAAGATATGGTTGGGATGTTCAAGGACTGCAAAAGTCTTGAAAGTGTCGATACTTCCAACTGGGACACATCGAATGTAAGAGAAATGTGGAGAATGTTTGAAAACTGCAGCAGCCTTGAGGTTATAGATACTAGCGGATGGAACACAGGAAGTGTGAGAGGAATGCATTATATGTTCTATAACTGCTACAGCCTGACTGATCTGGATGTAAGTGGTTTTGATACATCCCAGGCAACTAACATGACTGCAATGTTCTCCCATTGCGAAAGCCTGGCTGATATTGATGTCAGCGGATTTGACACATCAAATGTGGCAGATATGAAGTATATGTTCGTATCGTGTGTAAGCGCTAAGCTGATTGATGTGTCAGAATTTGATACGTCGCTGCTTGACGGAAAAGATGTTTATCATATTTTCTATGATTGCAATCCGGAAGTTGTTAAAGGTTACGAAAACTGGAAAGAATATGATTCCTATGATTCAAATCGGATGTTTGATTTGGGAGAATAAGAGGTATGAAGGGTAATAAGACAAAGATTACTGCGATTATTATATTGCTTCTGCTTATTATTTTCGGTGCTTTTGTTTTTATTTTCGACAGAACAGACGAAGAAGCGGATGAACCGGCAAAAGCAAAGGCGAAAAAAGAAAAGGGTGTAACTATTGAATACGGAGATAGTTACACCTTTTCGAAAAATGTCATCAAACCGAAAGATGATCCGGAAAGTATTCTGGAATATGATGAGAAAAATCATAAAGTTGTAAAAGCCGTTGAGTGCGGTGAATGCACAGTAAAGCTTGAAAATGGAAGGACAGTAAATGTATTCGTGGAACCTGCGAAACTTACGCTGGTGCTGTTTGCCGGACAGAGCAACTGCGAAGGACGTCTTGCGAGCGATGAGACAGTGGAAACTGCCGAGAAGCAGGTAGTATTAAATGAATATATGACTGCTTTCGGGACATATGGTGCTTCTGACAATGAAACAAGCAGGGAAGTAAACTGGATTGATAATCCAATAGACGAATTGAGCATTGACAATGCCGGCAAATATATTCCCGAAAGTCTTACGGATAACAGCAGAAACAAAATATACAACAGAACGGATACTCTCACAGAAAACAAGACAAAAGTCGGAAAAACAGGCCTTGACAGTGCCTTTGCATACGAGTGGTATAAACAGACGGGAGAAAAGGTATGGGTAATAAATGCAGCACATCACGGTTCGACTATAGAGTCGTGGATGCCGACAAAGGGTCGCACAGACAATAATTACTGGCAGGCAGTCAAGCTGTATCAGGGAGCGGAGAAGGTTCTCAGCGAAGAGATTGAGGCGGGCCATTTCACGCTGGCACACAAGGGGATAATCTGGTGTCAGGGAGAAAACAATTTCAGGATGAGCTCCGGAGAATATTCGTCCAGATTTCAGGAGATATTTGAGGGCTTTGAGAAAAGATTAAGCGGCAAGAACATACCGAACCTTAATCGTGAACTTGACTTCTGCGGAATTGTAATTGTACGGGCTGCGCTTAACAGAACCGATAACGGAATAAAAGATTTCCTGCTGACAGGACCACGCAGCTCGCAGTTTTATATGACGACAGGTGAAGTCAGCTCGAAGATAATGCTGGCAAGCAATGTTGCGGAAAACTGGAGCAGCGATGCATCAGTAAAAGAATATTTTATGGGCAAATACGGTACGGATAAAGATTATAATGAAGCGTATCCTAAGGCAGATTCCGACGTTAAAATGCCTGCGGCTGTTAAGGATGTTCACAGAGGCTTTCATTACACACAGCTGGGATATAACGAAATAGGCATAGAAGCGGCAGACAGCATTATCAGTCGTATCTTCGGGAAAAAGAACCGGAATAGTACGCCGGAAAGGGTGGAACTCGTTATGCATGACGGACTTACGGACATGTCGGGAAGAACAGCCGACATCCCGGTTGACAAATACGTACCCTTTGCCGTAAAGGTATTTCCTGCATCAATGCAGAAAGACGTGAAAATAAAATGTTCTGATAATGTCGTATATGATTCCAAAGGCCTTATGATAACAGGAGACGGTAAAGAGAAAAGTGTAACCGGAAGTATAGAAGTAACTGTAAAGGGAACGTCCGAAATTATGAAAATAATCGGGATACAAAACAGCTTGGGGAATAATATGGAGAAGTAGAAATGAAAAAAATTTTTTGTATCTTCACAGCTTTTATTATGGCAATGACAATGAGTGCGGAGTGGGCCTTTGCTGCAGATGAAAATTCAGCAGCACAGGCCGGCGGAACAGTTGAGTCTTCAGAAAACAGTACAGTACAGGGAACAGCAGAGGATACCGAGGAGCCTGGACAAACCGGGGAACCCGAAGTACCTGAAGCGCCTGATGAACCTGTTACTCCGAAGGAGCCTTCGGTAATTCCCGAAAAACTTTCGGTAAGCGCAAAGTCCAGAGGAACAATATACATGAATGTTAAAGTAACTGACGGCAGCGGAAAAAAGCTGATACTGGAATATCTTAAAGGAAACACATGGATAAAAAAATCGTCGGTTAATGTGCCGGAATCTGAAGAAGGAACTGCTGACACATATGTATGGCGCGCTAAATTCTCCAATGAATGGTGGTACGAAACCGGGACGAAATGGAGATTTGCTTTGTATGAGCCGGCAGACGGAAGCCTTTTGAAGTCAGGTGAGACAATTACGGTTAACACTCAGAGATACTACCGGAACCCTTCGGGTTACCTGCAGATAAAAGACAAGATAACCCTTGAAGGAGGAGGCTATAAGCTGTATACCGGGTACATGGGACTTAAGGTATATAAGGTAAACAAATATTTCGGAATCGGAAGCGTTTACTGGCCGAGATATACGTCAGGTACAAAGTCAAGAGTAAGAGCATTTCAGCGGCGAAAAGGGCTTAAGGCCACAGGTAACGTAAATCTTGAAACCTGGAAAAAGATGGGGTACTCCGAAAGCAGCTGGTATAAACTCGGGGCTTATGTTACACCCGTAAGAAAAGAACTGAATCTAGCAAGTACAAGAAGTGATTATATTAACGCAATGATCAGAACTGCGGAGAGTTACAGGGGAGCTAAATTTGTTGTGGGAGCTTCCGGAAGGAAATCCGACGGATTGGACTGCTCGGGACTTATTATGCAGTGCATGTACAGCGCCGGTGTTTCGATACCCGGAATCAGCTCGGTTTCTCACTCGAAAAGAGGTCACGAGTACGAAAGCCGCAATATGTGGAAGAGCAAATACCTTAAAAGAGTAAGCTATAAATCAAGAAAAAAAGGAGATTTGATTTTTTATCAAAAAGGTGGCAGAATAATACACGTGGCCTTGTATGTAGGTAACGGTAAAATAATCCACAGCTGGCCTAATTGTGTTATGAAATCATCTGCCGCATTATCACGGTGGGGAAAGATTGCAGGAGTCAAGAGAATTTTTAAGTGATATATTATAATGAGTGAGTTTATATCGTTATTTGTTGTTTTTTTTAAGATAGGATTGTTCAGTTTCGGCGGAGGAACAGCAATGCTGCCGCTGATATATCAGAGTGCCGGAGAAATCGGATTTATCAGTCAAAGAGAATTTTCGGATATGGTGGCACTATCTCAGGTGACACCGGGTCCGGTGGCTGTAAATGCAGCAACGTATGTGGGATTGACAAATTCCGGAATAGTCGGAGCACTTGTTGCAACATTGGCCGTCTGTCTGCCGTGCTTCATAATAATGTTTTTCGTGTCTGCATTTCTTGACAGGGTCAAAGGAAACAAAATTGTTGAAGGCGCTTTCGCGGGAATAAGACCGGTCACGATCGGACTTATCGGAACGGCGGCAGTATTTATTGCAAAAGATATGATAACAGACGGGCCTGAGATAGCAGTGCCTGTATTGATTTTCGCAGGATCCGTTGTTATGATGGGAAAGTTTAAGGTTAAGCCGATTCTGACGATGCTTATAATGGCAGCGGCAGGATCGATAGTATATGGAATAGCGGGTATCAGCTGATTTACCCGACAGGAGGATTAATAGTATGAAGTATGTAAAAATTGAAATGGAAAACGGCGATATCATGAGAGGGGAACTTTACCCTGAAATCGCACCAAAAACTGTTGAGAACTTTGAGAAGCTTGTAAATGACGGATTTTACGACGGTCTCATCTTCCACAGAGTAATCCCAGGATTTATGATTCAGGGAGGATGTCCTCAGGGAACAGGAACAGGCGGTCCGGGATGGACAATCGAGGGAGAATTCAGCTTCAACGGATTTAAAAACGACCTGAAGCACACAAGAGGAGTTCTTTCAATGGCAAGAACAATGGACCCTAATTCAGCCGGTTCACAGTTCTTTATTATGGTTCACGATGCACCACACCTTGACGGACAGTACGCTGCTTTCGGTAAAATTACAGAAGGAATGGAAGCCGCAGATAAGATTGTAGGTCAGAACAGAGATTTCCGCGATAAGCCGAAGACTCCGCAGGTAATGAAGAAGGTTACAATTGAAGAAGAATAATCACAAAACCGGGCAAATGCCCGGTTTTTTATATCAGATATTCATGCCTTACATAAAGCTGCGATGCGAAGGAATTGCAAACATGCCAGAACATATCATTGGGATCTGTGATTTCCCGGCTCTTTGGCATAGTCGTCCCTTCAAAAGCATGCTTCACTGCGGTTTCGACCATATCACAAAACTGGTTATAGGAAAACTCCGCGTCCTTGAAATCAATACCTCTCTGTATTAGACGCGAAATTTCATCTATTGTATATACAGGCTTGAGAAGAGTAATCACGAATAGACGGGCAATAGTAAGCCTGTTGTATTTTTTGTTTTCAGGTGAATCAATGTAACGCTGTTTAACATAGTTGTTCACCATGGTACGCGTAATCAGCTGCTTTCCCGAATGAGGAAGATAATCTCCAAGCCATTTGTCTATCAGCTGCAGAACCTGCTCAAGGTACTGATCTACCGACGGAAGCTGATTCCATCTGGGCAGTTTCAGCAGATCCGGTTTCTTGCTGTCAACCACAATAACACCTCTTTATTACGCAAAATCCAATAACTCAGCACAAGCATAGCACGGAGTAACGGTTGTGTCAACTTGTTGACAAAGTTATTGTAATCAGTTAACATAGTTTCAATAACTAAATAAGGTTCGCCGCAATCAAAGAGACTAAGGAGAATAAATGGAAAACATCAGACAGCTAACACCCGTATTTGACGGTTGCAGATATTCGGATTTCAGAGATATGCTGAACAGCAGCGCCGAAAGGTTCAAAGAAGTTGATGCTTTCATAATAAAACATCGCAAGGGCCGAAAGGAAGCAGAATACGAACATATTTCCTTTGCCGGATTCAGAGATGACGTTAATGCATTCGGATGCGGACTGCTTGCACAGCACGGAGCAGGCAGGAAGATAGCTGTCATGGGAAAAAACAGGTATGAATGGCTGTTAAGCTATTTCGCGATTCTCGGAGGTCTGGGGACCTGTGTACCTCTTGACAAGGGACTGCCTTATGAAGAACTTGAGTTGTCTCTCATCAGAAGCGGAAGTGAAATTCTGATATTTGATAACGGGCATATGGAGGCAGTAAAGCGCCTGATGGAAGAAGGAAAAACACCGGTTAAAACCTTCGTGCCCATGGATGATGCAGATGGATTTAAGTGTGTAGGAGATTATCTCGAGGAAGGAAGAAATTCCGATGATTCCGAGTACAGAAATCTGCCTGTTGACCCTGAGAAGAAAGATCTTCTCCTGTTTACGTCGGGAACAACTTCAATGGCAAAGGCCGTAATGCTGTCTCAGAGAAATATTATGTCAAATCTTGAGGCTATCGATACGGTTATTTCCGTATGGCCTGGGGATGTAAGCATGGCATTCCTGCCATATCATCATACATTTGGCGCGATCGGTCAGTTTGTAATGATATCACAGGGAGCAACTACAACATACTGTGACGGTCTAAAGTATCTGCAGAAAAACCTTGTGGAATACAAAATTTCAGTATTCTTCTGTGTACCGCTGCTTATTGAATCCATATACAAGAAAGTAATGACTACGGTTAAAAAAGAAGGTAAGGAAAAGAAACTCGCCTTCGGAATGAAAGTGGCCAAGGTGACAGATAAACTGGGACTCAAACTGCGTCGCAAGCTTTTTGCGGAGGTACTGGATAAGCTGGGAGGAAACCTTCGACTTGTTGTAAGCGGAGCATCGGCTATAGATCCGGTAGCCATGGCAGGCTTCAAATCTTTTGGAATCGATGCGTTCCAGGGATACGGAATGACGGAATCTTCTCCGGTAATCTGTGTCGAAAACAGATATGAACAGAAGAACGGATCAATCGGAAGACCTCTGCCGAATCTCGAAGTAAGAATCGATAATACGGACGAAAACGGAGTGGGAGAGCTGATTGCCCGCGGTCCGAGTATCATGTCGGGATACTATGAGAATGAAGAAGAGACAGCGAAGGCTCTCGAAGACGGATGGCTCCACACAGGAGACCTGGCATATGCCGATGAGGATGGATTCGTGTTTATCTGCGGCAGAAAGAAAAATGTAATCGTCCTTAAAAACGGTAAAAATGTATATCCGGAAGAACTGGAAGTTATGATAAATAATCTTCCCTATGTTGAGGAATGTATGGTTTACGGAGAACCGAGAAACAATGACGGAGATGAGAGGGATCTGGCAGTTTGTGTCAAAATAGTATATAAGCCTGATTACATGGCAGATAATTATAATACCGAATCGAAGAAAGAAATCGACAGTATAATTCGAGCTGATATTGATAAGATTAATGATACACTCCCTGTATATAAGCAGATGCTGCGAATTGTTACGACCAATGAAGAAATGGTTAAAACAACTACCGGTAAAGTAAAGAGATACGAAGAATTATCAAAAAACAAATAAAAATTTTATTTTAGTGTTGACTTCACAAAAAATCGGTGATACACTTGTGTCAAGTTAATAAAGAAAACCGTTGATGAGGAAGTAAAACTGAGGTACGGTCTTACAGAGAGTTCGGGATGGTGGAATCCGGGCAGATGCAGTTTCAGAATAATGGGCCTCTGAGGGCGAGGCGAAAGATTGTGATTTGATGCAGTCGAGTAGTTGAGACGTGACGCCGGCGTTATGGGCGAGGAGTGTGATGGCACTCTGCAGAGTGAACTTTTCACCGAATTAATTCGGAGCATGGGAAGTTAAACAAGGTGGTACCGCAGGCATAGCGCTTGTCCTTGATAGGACAGGCGCTTTATTTATTACCTTCACCGCGCAGAGCTGCATGAAAGTGTAGTGAAAGGAGAAAAAAATGACTACAGTAAAAACAAATGAAATCCCTTACAAAATTTATCTCGAAGAAAATGAAATGCCTAAAGAATGGTACAATGTGCGTGCTGACATGAAGAACAAGCCGGCACCGCTTCTTAACCCGGGAACACTGCAGCCGATGACTGCCGAAGAACTGGAACCTGTTTTCTGTAAAGAACTTGTTAAGCAGGAACTGGATAATGATACACCGTATATTGAAATACCTAAGGAAGTACGTGATTTCTACAAGATGTACAGACCTTCTCCTCTCGTAAGAGCTTACTGCCTTGAGGAAAAGCTTGGAACGCCGGCGCATATTTATTACAAATACGAAGGCGGCAACACAAGCGGAAGTCATAAGCTTAATTCAGCAATAGCTCAGGCATATTATGCCAAGAAGCAGGGTCTTAAGGGAGTTACAACAGAAACAGGAGCCGGTCAGTGGGGAACTGCCCTTTCCATGGCATGCTCATATTTGGATCTCGAGTGTGATGTATACATGGTAAAGGTATCCTATGAGCAGAAGCCTTTCCGTCGTGAAGTTATGAACACATACGGCGCCAGCGTTACACCGTCTCCTTCGGAAACGACTGAAGTCGGAAGAAAGATTCTCGCTGAGCACCCGGGAACAACAGGAAGCCTCGGCTGTGCAATTTCAGAAGCAGTTGAAAGTGCAGTAACAAGAGAAGGATACAGATATGTTCTCGGAAGTGTACTTAACCAGGTGCTGCTCCACCAGTCGGTGGTAGGTCTTGAAACTAAGACTGCACTTGATAAATACGGTGTTAAAGCAGATATGATAATCGGATGCGCCGGAGGCGGATCGAATCTGGGAGGACTTATCTCACCATTTGTCGGAGAAATGCTCAGAGGAGAAAACGATTACGAAATCATAGCGGTTGAACCGGCATCATGCCCGAGCCTCACAAGAGGAAAGTATGCTTATGATTTCTGCGATACAGGCAAGGTTTGCCCGATGGCTAAGATGTATACACTGGGCAGCGGCTTCATTCCGTCGCCGAACCATGCAGGAGGCCTGAGATATCACGGTATGAGCAGCATCGTATCACAGCTTTATGATGATGGTATTATTACAGCCAGATCGGTAGAACAGACAGAAGTGTTCAAGGCAGCTGTACAGTTTGCAAGAGTTGAGGGAATACTCCCTGCACCTGAATCAAGTCATGCTATCAAGGTTGCCATTGACGAAGCAATGAAGTGCAAGGAAACAGGCGAAGAGAAGAACATCGTGTTCGGTCTTACGGGAACAGGATACTTCGATATGTATGCATACGAAAACTACAACAACGGAACGATGTCCGATTACATTCCGACAGATGAAGATCTGGCAGTAGGATTCGCTTCACTTCCTAAAGTAGATTAATAATCAGGCATTGCTGCTGAAACAGAATAAACGTTCAACAGGGCATAGACATGTGTTATAATGTGTCTATGCCGTTTTTTTGGCAGAATAAAAAAGAAAAAGAGGTAACGATTTGAGACAGAGAAATATTGACATTACACTTGTTATTATGATTGCAGTACTTGCGGCAAGTTCCTTCAGAAGCGGAGATTTTTCAGATCCGAGGGAATGGCTTCTTGACAAGATTCTACTTTTGCCTGCTGTAATAATCGGAATTTCATTTCATGAATTCGGACATGCCTTTGTCGCCTACAGACTGGGAGACGGAACACCAAAGGCTCAGGGAAGAGTAACTCTGAATCCACTGGCGCATATTGACTGGGTAGGACTTGCGGCATTGTTTTTCTGCGGGTTCGGCTGGGGAAGACCTGTGCAGATAAACCCATACAATTTCAAACACAGAAGACGTGATGAACTGCTGGTTTCACTGGCCGGTGTCGTAATGAATCTCCTTACAGCTGTGGTATTCTCGGTGGTAGCCGGGCTGATAATCGGAATTTTGCCTGCTACTACTCTGGGCGAGGGAATTTGGACGATGATGATGTACATCATACAGATAAACCTTGTTCTAATGATATTCAATCTGATTCCTTGTCCTCCTTTGGATGGATTCAGCATACTGGCGGAGATACTCGGATTCGGCAATACGGAGACATACTGGAGAATATACCAGTACGGGAACTGGATTCTTCTTGCTATAATTGTTTTCGGAGTAACAGGAATGATAATAAGTCCATGTGTAAGTTTCCTGTTTAATCTCCTGTGCCAGCTGATAATTTTTTAAGGATACGAAACATGACGAATTATATAGAACAACTTAATGATAAACAGAGAGAAGCGGCGCTGCATACAGAAGGGCCGCTCCTTATTCTTGCAGGAGCGGGAAGCGGTAAGACAAAAACCATGACGTGCAGAATCGCTTACCTGGTTAAAGAAATGGGAATAGATCCCTATAACATTCTGGCGGTGACATTTACAAACAAAGCTGCGGGAGAAATGAGAGAGAGGGTAGAGTCACTGACCGGCAGTACGGGGAACATGTGGATTCTCACTTTTCATTCCGCATGTCTGAGAATACTCAGAAGTCACGCTGATGTCATTGGTTACAGCCGTGATTTTGCTGTATACGACCCGACAGATCAGAAGACCCTGATTAAGAATATACTCAAGGAGCAGAATATAGATCCCAAGAAATTCTCACCGGCTTATTTTCTGGGAATAATAAGCAAAAGCAAGGAAGCAAGAATCTCACCTGCAGATTACATTCGAATCAATGGAGAAGATTTCAAGGAAAAAATGGTTCATGATGTTTATGAAGCGTACGAGAAAACCCTGAAAAAAAACAATGCCATGGATTTCGATGATTTGCTTTTGCGTGCAGTAGAGCTTCTCGAAAAGGATGAGAGAGTTCTTGAGAAATACAGACGCAGATTTTTGTACATAATGGTAGATGAATATCAGGATACAAATATGCTCCAGTACTGTTTCGTCAGGATGCTTGCCGAAAAGAGAGGAAATATCTGTGTTGTCGGAGACGATGATCAGTGCATATATCAGTGGCGAGGTGCAGACATAAGAAATATTCTGGAATTTGAAAGGGATTATGATAATGTAAAAATAGTAAAACTTGAACAAAATTACAGATCAACTCAAGTTATACTAGATGCTGCTAACCATGTTATAGCAAATAATACGGAAAGAAAAAGAAAAAAACTTTGGAGTGATAAAAAAGAAGGACAACTTATAAAAATTCAATTAGCAGAAAATGAAATTGAAGAAGGTGACTTCATATCAAACACTATCAAATATATGAAAAAATATGAAGGTAGAGAGTATAAAGATTTTTCTGTATTATATAGAGCGAATGCGCAAGCTCGTTCAGTTGAAGATGCTTTAAATAGAGCAGGAATACCATACAACATATATGGTGGAATAAAATTCTATGAAAGAAAAGAAATAAAGGATATGATAGCTTATTTAAGAGTTATACAAAATCCTCAAGATGATATATCTTTAAAAAGGATCATAAATGTACCTAGACGTGGAATAGGTCTTAGAACA